>NZ_CP110257.1:303928-607857 GCF_026013905.1 Schlegelella aquatica | reverse complement strand
AGGGCTTCGATGGCCGCGTTCACCGTGTTGGCGATTTCCTTGCTCGCCAGCACGGCCTCCGGCGTTTCACCATCGCTTAGTTCGTTCTCCACACGGGAAGTTTCGTCCTCGTCCTCGAGCGAGGTGAGTGCCGACCCCGTGACGAGCGGGTCGCGCTTGAGCTCGACCAGGGACTTCTTCGCGGTGTTGACCGCGATGCGGTACAGCCAGGTGTAGAACGCGCTGTCCCCGCGGAACTGGGGCAAGGCGCGGTAGGCGCGGATGAAGGTTTCCTGCGCGATGTCCTGGATCAGATCCGGGTCGCGCACCATCCGGCCGATCAGGCGCTCGATCTTGCGCTGGTACTTGATGACCAGCAGCTCAAAAGCCTTCTGCTCTCCGCGCTTGACGCGTTCAATCAGCAGGTGGTCGGCGTCGGCGCTCATGCATCCGGGGAGTTGGAAACCGCCAGCGGGTCATCCCCGGGCGTGCGGCAATATACAGCACACCGCAAGGCATGCCAGAGAGATGGCGCATCCGAGGCGTCGACGGGCACCCATCGGCGGGGGCCCTTGCCGCCGGCCGGCAGAAGGCACAGCAGCAATCGGTCACCGAGATCGAGCACGACCTGGACGCGGCCGCTGCCGCCCACCCCGTGAACGGGGGAGACGGGACGCCAGTGCCAGCCTTGCCCGTCGAAGCGCAGGCGCAGGGGCGGCAGAGACACCGCCGCCCGCACCGCCCACAGGACGAGGGCGCACAGCAAGAGGGCCAGCGGCCAGCGGTCGGGGGCGCCGAGCACCCAGGCCGCGAGCCCGCCCAGCGCCAGGAGCGCCAGCGCGGTCACGGCGCGCCGCCACCAGCGGTGACGGTGCACCGTCAGCTCGAGCACCGGGGCGCCGCGCCGCATGGAAGGCCAAGGTCAGGGACATCGGGCGCGCCGACGCCCGGGATCGTGGCCGCGGAACCGGCCGGCCACCGAGCCGCTGCCGCGCCGCCGGCGCATGCAAGAAGACGGGTGCGCCGGGCGGCCGAGGTCACACCCGCTTGAACACCAGGGAGCCGTTGGTACCGCCGAAGCCGAAGTTGTTCTTCAGCGCCACGTCGATCTTCATCTCCCGCGCGGTGTTGGCGCAGTAGTCGAGATCGCACTCCGGGTCCTGGTTGAAGATGTTGATGGTCGGCGGTGAGACCTGGTGATGCACCGCAAGCACGGTGAACACCGACTCGATCCCGCCCGCGCCGCCGAGCAGGTGACCGGTCATGGACTTGGTCGAGTTGACGACCAGGCGCTTGGCATGGTCGCCGAACGCGAGCTTGATCGCGTTGGTCTCGTTGACGTCGCCGAGCGGCGTGGAGGTGCCGTGGGCGTTGAGGTACTGCACCTGGTCGGCGTTGACGCCGGCATTGCGCAGCGCGGCCAGCATGGAGCGCCTCGGGCCGTCCACGTTCGGGGCCGTCATGTGGAAGGCGTCGGCGCTCATGCCGAAGCCGCCCAGTTCGGCGTAGATCTTGGCGCCGCGCTTCTTGGCGTGCTCGTACTCCTCGAGCACCATCACGCCGGCGCCCTCGCCGAGCACGAAGCCGTCGCGGTCCTTGTCCCAGGGGCGCGAAGCGGTCTTCGGGTCGTCGTTGCGGGTCGACAAAGCGCGCGCCGCGGCAAATCCCCCGATGCCCAGGGGCGAGACGGTGGATTCAGCGCCGCCGGCGATCATCACGTCGGCATCGCCGTATTCGATGATGCGCGCGGCTTCGCCGATGCAGTGCAAGCCCGTCGTACAGGCCGTCACGATCGCGAGGTTCGGCCCCTTGAAGCCGTAGCGGATCGAGACGTGGCCGGAGATCATGTTGATGATCGACGCCGGCACGAAGAACGGCGAGATGCGCCGGGGGCCGCGCTCGGTGAGTTCCTTGTGGGTTTCCTCGATGAGCGGCAACCCGCCGATGCCCGAGCCCACCATGCAGCCGATGCGCTCGGCCTCCTCCTCCGCCAGCGCCTCGCCGACGGGCAGGCCGCTGTCCTGCACGGCCTGCACCGAGGCCGCAAGGCCGTAGTGGATGAAGGTGTCCATGTGCCGCGCCTCCTTGGCCGGCATGTACTCCTCGACGTTGAAGCCCTTCACCTCGCCGGCGAAACGCACGGCGAGATTGGATGCATCGAACTTGGTGACGAGGTCGATGCCGGACTTTCCGGCGAGGAGGTTGGACCAGGACTCGGCCACCGTGTTGCCCACGGGGGTCACGAGGCCCAGGCCGGTGACGACGACGCGGCGACGGCTCATGCGATGGAGGGACAGTGTAGGTTCAAGGGCGGGCGGGGAGGCGTCGGCATCCCCCGCGCGGGGCACGGCCGCACGGCGGAGCCGCCGGCCGCGCGCGGCCGCATCAGCGGCCCGCGAGGAGAAGTCGGGGCGTCAAGCCGCCTTGTAGTGCTTCTTGGCGTAGTCGATGGCCAGTTGCACCGTGGTGATCTTCTCGGCCTCTTCGTCCGGGATCTCGATGCCGAACTCGTCTTCCAGTGCCATGACGAGCTCGACGGTATCCAGCGAATCCGCGCCAAGATCGGCCACGAAGGACTTTTCGTTGGTCACTTCGCTTTCGGCCACGCCGAGCTGCTCGGCAATGATCTTCTTGACGCGTGCTTCGATATCGCTCATGACTCCTCCAGGAGGGTTTTCAGAAACAGCCCGAGATTTTACGGCCGTTGAAGTGACAACTTCCCGCCGGCCGACCGGACGGGCACCGCCGGTCGAAATTGCGCGCCGCCGCGATGGGCGGCGCCCGGTTCAGCTCATGTACATGCCGCCGTTGACGTGCAGCTGCGCCCCCGTGATATACCCCGCCTGCGGCGAGGCGATAAAGGCCACGGCGTGGGCAATGTCTTCCGGGCGGCCCAGGCGGCCGAGCGGGATCTGCGCCATCAGGGACTCGGTCTGCTGCTCCGACAGCGCGCGGGTCATGTCCGTCTCGATGAAGCCCGGCGCGACGCAGTTGACGGTGATGCCCCGGCTGCCGAGTTCGCGGGCCAGCGCCCGCGTCATGCCGGCGACGCCGGCCTTGGCGGCGGCGTAGTTGGCTTGGCCGGGGTTGCCGCTCGCGCCCACCACCGAGGTGATGTTGACGATGCGGCCGTAGCGCTGCTTCATCATCGGGCGGATCACCGCACGGCTCAGTCGGAACACGGCCTTCAGGTTGGTGTCGAGCACCGCGTCCCAGTCCTCGTCCTTCATACGCATGGCCAGCGTGTCGCGCGTGATGCCGGCGTTGTTGACCAGCACATGCAGCCCGCCGTGCTCTTTCAGGATGGCGTCGATCGCCGCTTCGACGCCTGCGGCATCGTTGACGTCGAGGCGGATGCCCCGGCAGCCCGGAAAGGCGGCCAGCGCCTCGCCGATGCTGGCCGCGCCTGCCTCGGTGGTGGCCGTTCCGATGACCTTGACGCCCTTGTGGGCGAGCTCCAGGGCGATGGCGCGGCCGATGCCGCGCGTGGCGCCCGTGACCAGGGCAACCTGCCCTTCCCAGGACATCTCGTTCATGCGAGCAATCCTTTCACTTCGCTGAGGGTGGCCGGGTCGTAGACGGTCGCGGTGACGAGCTCGGCGTCGATGCGCTTGACCATGCCGGCCAGGACCTTGCCCGGCCCGCACTCGATGATGTGCGCCAGGCCCCGGCCCTTGAGGACCTGGATCGTCTGGACCCAGCGCACCGGGCCGAAGGCCTGACGATAGAGCGCGTCGCGGATGGCGTCGGCGTCGCGCGCCTCCTGCACGTCGATGTTGTGCAGCACCGGGATGCGCGGAGCGCGGAACGGCGTGGCGGCGAGCTTTTCGCGCAGCCGCTCGGCGGCCGGCTTCATGAGGCTGGAGTGGAACGGCGCCGAGACCGGCAACGGCAAGGCGCGCTTGGCACCCGCCGCCTTGAGCACTTCGCAGGCCTTGGCAACCGCGGCGGCAGTGCCTGCGATCACGGTCTGCTTGGGGTCGTTGAAGTTGACGGCCTCGACCACCTCGCCCACGTCGGCCTGCGCCTGCGCGCAGCCGGCGCGCACGGCCTCGGCGTCCAGCCCGAGGATCGCGGCCATGCCGCCGGCACCGACCGGCACGGCTTCCTGCATCGCCTGCGCCCGCAAGCGCACCAGCGGCAGCGCGTCGGCGAATTCGAGCGCACCGGCCGCGACGAGCGCGGTGTATTCGCCCAGCGAGTGGCCGGCCACGGCGGCCGGTTCCCTGCCCGTCTCGGCGATCCACACGCGCCAGCAAGCCACGCCTGCGGTGAGCATCACGGGCTGGGTGTTGGTGGTGAGGTCCAGCTCTTCCTTCGGCCCCTGGGCGATCAGGCGGCCGATGTCCTGGCCGAGAGCCGCGGACGCCTCGGCCAGCGTCTGCTGCACGGCGGGATGATCGCCGAAGGCATCGAGCATGCCGACGGACTGGGAACCTTGCCCCGGGAAGACGAACGCGAACTGGGTCATCTCGATACTCGTCGTAGGGTCAGTGAAGACCGCGCGGGCCCGGCGAGCCCTGCCGCCGGCGCCCATCGGGCCGCTCGGCGGCTCACGCACGGGCGAGACCGGCTGCGCGGCCGGGGAGAAATCGGATCAGTAGTCGAGCAGCACCGCACCCCAGGTGAAACCGCCGCCCACGCCCTCGAGCATGAGCGTGTCGCCGCGCTGGATGCGCCCCGTGCGCACGGCGTGGTCGAGGGCCAGCGGAATGGAGGCCGCCGAGGTGTTGCCGTGCTCGTCCACCGTCACCACGAGGCGCTCGAGCGGCAGCTTCAGCTTCTTGGCGGTGCCCTGCATGATGCGGATATTGGCCTGGTGGGGGATCAGCCAGTCGATGTCCGCCTCGGTGCGGCCGGCTTTCTCGAGCACAGAACGGGCCACGTCCTCGAGGACGCTGACGGCGAGTTTGAACACCGCCTGGCCGTCCATCTTGAGCAGCGGGTCGCCCAGCACCTGGCCGCCCGAGACGGTCCCCGGTGTGCAGAGGATGCCCACGTGCCGTCCGTCCGCGTGCAACTCGCTGGCCAGGATACCGGGCGTGTCGCTCGCTTCCAGCACCACGGCACCGGCGCCGTCGCCGAACAGCACGCAGGTGGTGCGGTCGTTGAAGTCGAGAATGCGGGAGAAGACCTCCGCCCCGATGACGAGCGCACGGCTGGCGGTGCCGGCCTTGATCATGGCGTCGGCCACCGAGAGCGCATAGACGAAGCCGGAGCACACGGCCTGCACATCGAACGCGGCGCACCCGTGGACCCCCAGCTTCTGCTGCACGATGCAGGCCGTCGACGGGAAGACCATGTCGGGCGTGGAGGTCGCGACGATGATGAGATCGATCTCGGCGGGCGTGCGGCCGGCGGATTCGAGCGCCTGCCGGGCCGCCGCGACGGCCAGGTCGCTGGAGGCCACCGCGGGGTCGGCGAAATGCCGCGCGCGGATGCCCGTGCGCTCGACGATCCACTGGTCGGAAGTCTCGATCCCTCGCTGGGCGAGGTCGGCGGCGAACTCCTCGTTCGTCACGCGGCGCGGCGGCAGGCAGCTGCCGGTGCCGGTGATACGGGAATAACGGGGGGAAGAGGCGGTCATGCAGTCTTGGTCACCGGCACCGGCGTCTCGGCGGCGGGCAAGGCCTGCAGCGATTCGACGATACGGTCGTGTACCCGGTCGAGCAACCGGTTTCGGGCCGCATCATACGCTCGATGGAGGGCCTGCTCGAACGCGAAGGCATCCGCCGAGCCGTGGCTTTTGAACACCAGCCCGCGCAAGCCGAGCAGTGCCGCGCCGTTGTAGCGTCGGTGGTCGACGCGGTGCTTGAAGTGCCGCAGCACCGGCAGGGCGACCAGCGCGGCGAGCTTGGCGTAGGCGTTGCGCGTGAATTCCTGCTTGATGAAGCTCGACAGCATCGCGGCCAGCCCTTCGGCCGTCTTGAGCGCGACGTTGCCGACGAAGCCGTCGCACACCACGACGTCGGTCGTGCCCTTGAAGATGTCGTTGCCCTCCACGTTGCCGTGGAAGTTGAGCAGGCCGGCATCGGCCGCCGAGCGCAGCAGCTCGCCGGCGCGCTTGATCGTGTCGCTGCCCTTGATGACCTCCTCGCCGATGTTGAGCAGGCCCACCTTCGGATCGGGCTTGCCCTCGACGGCGGTCACCAGGGCCGCACCCATCAGGGCGAACTGCAGCAGGTGCTCCGGCTCGCAGTCCACGTTGGCGCCGAGGTCGAGCACCGTCGTGTAGCCGTCCTTCTCGTTGGGCATCACCGTGGCGATGGCCGGGCGGTCGATGCCGTCGAGCGTCTTGAGCACGTACCGCGACACGGCCATCAGTGCGCCGGTGTTGCCCGCGGAAACGCATGCGTCGGCCGGCGCCCGGCCGTCGTCGGCAGGCTTGACCTGGCTGATGGCGACCCGCATGGACGAGTCCTTCTTGCGGCGCAGCGCCACCTCGACGGGGTCGTCCATCTCGACGATCTCGGAGGCGGCGATGCGTTCGCAGCGCGCCCACCCTTCGGCCGGCGCGAGCGCCTCCGGACGCCCGACGAGCAACAGCTGGGCGTCGGGATGGCGGTCGAGAAAAGCGCGGCAGGCCGGCAAGGTGATGGACGGGCCGTGATCGCCGCCCATGCAGTCCACCGCAAGGCGCACGGGGCGACCGTCGGCCACCCCCGCAAGAGACTGCACTGAAGAAGAATTCATCATCGGCACTTCGCGCCGCCGCGAATACGCACCCCGGCGCCGACACCCGCCCACGCAGGCGCACAGCGCCGCACGCGCGACCCGGCCTCAGCACCCAGGCGGACAGGCACGACCGCGCGGGCAGCGCTCGCCGCCGCGCGTGACACACGACACCACAGCCGCACTGACGGCGCGGCATGCCCGGGGCTCGGCGCCGCCGGCGCGCGCCGGTCAGACCGCACGACGCCGATGCTCACCGAGCACCTACGCTGGCAGCGGGGTCAGGGCGATCAGGCGTCCGCCTTGGTCTTGAGGACCTTGCGGCCGCGATAGAAACCGGTCGGGCTGATGTGGTGACGCAGGTGGACTTCGCCCGTGGTGGGCTCAATCGCGGTCGGCGGGTTCTCGAGGTGCTGGTGGGCACGATGCATCCCGCGCTTCGACGGCGACTTCTTGTTCTGTTGAACGGCCATGGCTCGCTCCTTGGAAAACCCTCGATTCTAGCATGGCGCGGCAGCCTCCCCCCCGGTGCGGCGGAAGGGGCAGCACCGCAAGCTTCACGCCTTCGGGGTCTTCTTCAGCGCGGCCAGTGCGGCGAAGGGGTTGGGGCGCGGCTCCTCGTCCTGGTCGAAGTCCGCGTCGCGCACCGCGCCCCCGAGCGGCATGGCGCAGTCGGCGTGGCGGGGCACGATCGGCAGGGCCAGCAGGAGTTCGTCCTCGACCAGGGCGTGCAGGTCGAGTGAACGCGTCAATGCGAGGACGTCCTCCTCGCTGTCGAGGTCGGCCTCGGCGGCGCGGGTCTCGTCGCGCTCGAAGCGATACTGGCGGTCCACGTCCAGTGCGACTGCGACGGGCCGCAGGCAGCGCTGGCATTCGAGCGAGATGGACGTGCGGGCGCGCAGGTGCAGCCAGACCTGCGGCTCGTCGCCGGGGCGCGGCCGCAGTTCGCCTTCGGCGGACCAGGTGACGGCCGTCTCGGCGACCGGGGCCTCCTCGTGGGCCTCGCGGGCCATGCGTTCCATCCCGGCGAGCGGCCAGGCCCCCTCGAGGCGAGCGTCGGCGCGCGCGAAGGCGGCCACGTCGAGGTGCAGCGGGTCGAAATCTTTGGCGGGCATGGTCCAGGGCGTGTGAACGGCCCTCAGTGTACCGAGCGCCGGAGCGCGCGGCCTTGCCCGACAATGCCGGCATGTCTTCCATTGCACCCCCTCCCCTGGTACTCGGCTCGACCTCGCGCTACCGGCGCGAGCTGCTCGAGCGGCTGCGACTGCCCTTCGATGTGGCGGCCCCGCAGGTGGACGAAACCCCGGCCCCAGGCGAAGCCCCGCGCGAGCTGGCCCTGCGCCTGGCGCTGGCCAAGGCCCGGGCGGTGGCCGCCTTGCGCCCCGAAGCCGTCGTGATCGGATCGGACCAGGTGGCCGACCTGGAGGGTCAGCCGATCGGCAAACCGGGCACGCACGAACGCGCGGTGGAGCAGTTGCGCCGCATGAGCGGGCGCAGCGTGGTGTTCCACACCGCCGTCGCCGTGGTGCGGCCGGTCACCGGCTTCGAGCGTGTCGACCTGGCACCGGTGACGGTGCGTTTTCGCACCCTGGACGATCGCGAGATCGAAGCCTACCTGCGGGCGGAGCAGCCTTACGACTGCGCGGGCAGCGCCAAGTCGGAGGGCCTGGGCATCGCGCTGCTCGAAGCGATCGAGTCTGACGATCCGACGGCGCTCGTGGGGCTGCCGCTCATCCGCACCTGCGCGTTGCTGCGGGCCGCGGGGCTGCCGGTGCTGCGGGCATGAGGCCCGGCGCTCGGGCGCCCGGAGCCGGGCCGTTACCCGCGTGGGGGGTGGGCGCACGCGCCGGGGGCGAAGATTTAAGGGCCGTCCTGCGGCCGCCCCTGAGGGCGTTCCAAGAGAGCCAGGGCCAAGAGGGCCATCGTCGCTGCGCGGGCAGGCGGTCGTGCAGCGGTCGGAGGGCAGTGCGATGAGGGACTCGGCCGGCGGATCCGGGCCGCGGGGCACGCTGTACCTCGTGCCCACGCCGTTGGATTTCGGCATCGCGGCAGCGGCCACGCCGCTGGAGGACGTGCTGCCGCTGGGCGTGCTGCGCCGTGCAGCGTCGTTGCGGCACTGGGTGTGCGAGAACGCCAAGACGGCACGAGCCTTCCTCAAGCGGGTCGACGCGGTTGTGCCTCTTTCCACCGCCTTGCAGGCACTCGACATCCGCGAGCTGCCGCGCCCACGCAAGGGCGAGCGCCACGCGAGCGTCCCGGACGAGGCACTGGCCGCGCTGCTGGCCCCCGCCTTGCAGGGCGAGGATGTGGGCCTGTGTTCGGAGGCCGGGATGCCGGCCGTGGCCGACCCCGGCGCCGAACTGGTGGCGCTGGCGCAGCGCGAGGGCGTGGCCGTGGTGCCCCTCGTGGGGCCGTCGGCGCTCCTGCTGGCGCTGGCGGCCAGCGGCATGAACGGCCAGAGCTTCGCTTTCGTCGGCTACCTGCCGGTGGAGGAAGCGGCGCGCGCGGCGCGGGTGCGGGAGCTGGAGGCCCTGGCGCGGCGACAGGGGCAGACGCAACTGATGATCGAAACGCCTTACCGGAATGGGGCCTTGCTGCAGGCCCTGCTCACGCACCTGGGACCGCAGACGCGGCTGTCGATCGCCTGTGCGCTGACGACGCCCGCGGGCTGGACGCGCACGCGGCAGGTGCAGGAGTGGCGGCGTTCGCCGCCCGCCTTGCCGAACGACCAGCCGGCGGTCTTCGCGATCCACGGCGGCTGAGGGGCAGCCCTCGGCGGGCCCTCAGCACGCGACCGCGGCCACCACGTGCTCTTCGAAGAATCCCACGCTGCCCTGCAGTTCGTGCCCGGCCGGGAAGGCGGGCGCCAGCGTCTTGCGCAAGGTGAGCCGGGCGGGCTGTGAAGGATCGCCGCTCCAGCGGACCCACGCATCCTCGAAGTCGATCCAGCCGCCGACGAGCGGCTGCAGGCACTTGTAGAGCGACTCCTTGAGCGCAAAGCCGCCGAGCAGGCCGTGGGGACAGGCGGCCAGCCCACGGCGCTCGTCCTCGTCGAAACAGGCTTCGATGGCGCGCACCGCCTCGGGGTCGGGGGCCAGCGACTCGAGATCGACCCCGACCGATCGCACGCCGGTGGAGGTGGACGCTGCGACGGCCAGCACGAGGGAGTCCGTGTGGCTGAGGGAGCCCGTCATCCCGGCGGGCCAGACGGGCCGACGCTCGGCCTGACCCGCCCATGCTTGCGTCGCAGGGCAGCCGGCGGCCTTCAGGGCTTCGTGAGCGGCGAGGCGGCCGAGCAGGAATTCCTGCTGTCGTTTGGGCACGGCCCGCGGCAGCCCCGCGATCAGTTGGGCTGGCAGCGCGAAGAGGGGCGCCTGCCAGCCTGGGGCAGGCAGCTGTCTGCGCAGCAGCACGGTGTGAAGCCCAGGCCACGGCGCGCGATGGGACCAGTCGCCGGCCAGTGGGAGACGTTCGGCGTCCAGAAGGCGCAGCAGGGTGGGGACAGGGATCGAAGGCATCGGATCGCGCAAGGGCAGTCACTCGGCGGGCGGGCCCGCGCGGACGCGAGCATTGTGAGGCGGCTGGGGGCTTTTCTGCAGGGCCGGCGCCGAGGTTCAGTGGAAATCCCGGCTCGCGGTGCCGAGTCGGCCCAGCCACGAGGTGCAGTCCTCCAGGCGCTCGGCGATGAGGTGCGAGACGCCCTTCTCGCGTTGCCAGGTGCCGGTGACCATGAGCAGCCGCGATTCGAGCAGCGCCCGGCGCTGGCGCTCGCGCAGACTGGGCCAGACGATCACGTTGACCGCGCCGTGCTCGTCTTCGAGGGAGACGAAGATGGTGCCGTGGGCGGTGCCGGGTTGCTGGCGCACGGTGACGAGGCCGCAGGTGCGAACGCGCCGCCCCCCGGGCACGGCCGCCAGCTCGCGCGACGAAAGCACGCCGCGGCGCGCCAGGCGCGCACGCAGCAGTGCCAGCGGATGACGCCGCAGCGTGAGCCCCAGCGAGGCGTAGTCGAAGACGATCTCCTCGCCCTCCGGGGCGGGCAGCAGCTCGAGTTGGGCCTCCTCGATGGGTGCTTCGGCGAGCAGGTCGGTCTCCGTCTGCCAGGCGGCGGCCTCCCACATCTGCTGCCGGCGGTGCCCCGCCAGCGAGACCAGCGCGTCGGCACTGGCCAAGAGTTGCAGATCGCGCGGCTGCAGGGCGGCCCGGCGAGCGAGGTCCTGCACGTCGCGGAAGGGGCCCGCCCGGCGCGCCTGCACGATGCGTTCGGCCGCAGCGCCGGCGAGCCCCTTGACCACACGCAGCCCCAGGCGCACCGCGGGCTGGGCAGAAGGCGGCGCGCCCTGGGCCGGGGTCGTCAGAGCCCCGTCGGGCCCGGGGGACGCCGAGGAAGCGGAGGGCGGGGTCCCTCGTGAGCGCTGCGGCAGATCTTCCAACGTGCAATCGACCTCGCTCGCCTGCACGTCCACTGGGCGCACCTCGACGCCGTGCCGGCGCGCGTCCTGCACCAGCTGGCTGGGCGAATAAAAGCCCATCGGCTGCGAATTGAGCAGACCGGCGAGGAAGGCCGCCGGCTCGTGGCACTTGATCCAGCTGCTGGCATAGGCCAGCAACGCGAAAGACGCGGCGTGGCTCTCGGGGAAGCCGTAGTCGGCGAAACCTTCGATCTGCTGACAGATGCGCCGTGCGAACTCCTCGCTGTAGCCATTGCGCTGCATGCGCTGAAAGATCATGTCCTGGAACGGCCGCAGGTCGCCGTCGCGTCGCCACGCGGCCATCGAGCGGCGCAGGCGGTCGGCCTCGCCGGGCGTGAAGTCGGCGCAGTCCATGCACAGCTGCATCACCTGCTCCTGGAAGATCGGCACGCCGAGCGTGCGTCCCAGCGCGTTCTTGAGCCGTTCGTCCTCGATCGGCAGCGACCCTTCACCGCGCGAAAGACGCTGGGCCTCTTCTTCGCGGCGTCGCAGGTAAGGGTGCACCATGCCGCCCTGGATGGGCCCGGGCCGCACGATGGCGACCTCCACCACCAGGTCATAGAAGGTGCGCGGTTTCAGGCGCGGCAGCATGCTTTGCTGGGCGCGGCTCTCGATCTGGAACACGCCCACCGTGTCGGCGCGGCAGATCATCTCGTAGGTGGCCGGGTCCTCGGCCGGGATGTCCTGCATCGTCCAAGGCCGGCCGTGGCGTTGCGAGACGAACTCCAGCGAGCGCCGGATCGCGCTCAGCATGCCCAAGGCCAGCACATCCACCTTCATGAGCTTGAGGGTGTCCAGGTCGTCCTTGTCCCATTCGATCACGGTGCGTTGGGGCATCGCCGCGTTCTCGATCGGCACGATCTGGCTGAGCTTGCCGCGCGCGATGACGAAGCCGCCGGTGTGCTGGCTCAGGTGCCGTGGAAAGCCGCGCAACTGCCAGGTGAGCTCGATCCACTGCCGCACGCGCAGGTCGGCGAGGTCCAGCCCCTGCTCGGCCAGACGTTCAGGCAGCACCGCCGGGCTGTCCCACCAGTAGTGGCTCTTGGCCAGCGCGTCGATCTGCGCCTCGTCGAAGGCGAGCGCCTTGCCCACGTCGCGGATGGCGCTGCGCATGCGATAGCAGATGACGGTGGCGGTGAGCGCGGTGCGGTCGCGTCCGTACTTCTGGTAGAGGTACTGGATGACCTCCTCGCGCCGTTGGTGCTCGAAGTCCACGTCGATGTCCGGCGGCTCGTCGCGCTCATGGCTGATGAAGCGTTCGAACAGGGTGTTGCTGCGCGCGGGATCGACTTCGGTGATGCCCAGGCAGTAGCAGACGGCCGAATTGGCCGCCGAACCCCGGCCCTGGCAGAGGATCTTCAGCTCCTTGCGGGCATGGCGCACGATGTCGTAGACGGTCAGGAAGTACTTTTCGTACTTCTTGGCCGCGATGAGGGCGAGCTCCTTCTCGATTTGCTCGCGCACCTTGTCGGGCAGGCCCGCGGGGTAGCGCTCCTTCGCGCCCTCGTAAGTCGAGCGGCGCAGGTACGAAGCCGGTGTCTCGCCAGGCGGCACCACCTCCTCGGGGTATTCGTACGAGAGCTCATCCAGGGTGAAGGTGCATTTCGCCGCCACCGTGAGCGTGGCTTCGAGCAGGTCGAGGGGGTAGATCTGCGCAAGGCGCAGCCGGGTGCGCAGGTGCCGCTCGGCATTGGGTTGCAAGGCGGTGCCGCACGCGGCCACGGGGCGCCCCAGCCGGATGGCGGTGAGCACGTCCTGCAAAGGCTTGCGCGAACGCACGTGCATGTGCACGTCGCCGGCCGCCACCAGCGGCACGCCGGTGAGCCGGCCCACCTCGCGCAGCTGCTGCAACCAGGCCGCGTCGTCCGCCTCGCGCAGCAGTTCCACCGCAAGCCACCCCTGCTCGCCGAACGCCTGCCGCAGCCAGCGCGCCTGCGACCACACCGCCTCGAAGGAAGCGGTGCGCTCGGGCACCAACAGCACCTCGCAATCGCGCAACCGCGCGGGCCACACCTGCTCCCACTGCAACCGGTATCGGCCTTTCTCGGGGCTGGCGCGGCGCAGGCGGGTGATGAACTCGCACAGGTGCGCGTAGCCGTGGCGGTTGTGCGCCAGCACCACCAGCCGGAAGGAGGCAGGCTCCCGGGCCTGCTGCCCTGGGCAGGCGCCGGCTCCCGGCGAGGCCGAACCGGGGGTCGATAGGGCGGAGGCGGACACGTCCACCCGGAACTCGCTGCCGATGAGCAACCGCAGTCGGGGCTCGGGCTGCCCGCACTCCTGGGCCCGGGCGCGCAAATCCTTCCACGCCTGATGGGCCCGCACCACGCCGGCCAGCGAACATTCGTCGGTCAAGGCGAGCGCCGCATAGCCCAACGCGTGGGCCCGCTGAACCAGCTCGCGCGGATGCGAGGCCCCTCGCTGGAAGCTGAAGTTGCTGAGCGCATGCAGCTCGGCATAGTCGGGCAAGGCCGTCAACGCAAACTCCTTCGATCCTCGCCGCCGGGCTCCCACCTGCCGGGCGGCCCGCTCACCCGAACACTCCCTGCAGGAACCATCCCCCCCTTTCGCCGCTGGTGGACGCAGGATCGCGCGGGGGCATGGCATCGCGGCGCTCCCGGTACACCCACAGCAGGCCCACCTGCTCGCCATGCGCGACGAAATAGTCGCGGGCGACGGAAGCTGTCTCGCCGTCCCACCATCCGGTCTCGACGCGGTGCGGGCCGCTCAACAGCCGCAGCGGGCCGTGGTGATGAGGGCGCCCCTGCCGGGTGGACAGGGGCAAGGGCTGGGGCAGCCACCAGGTGGGCCGCGGGCCTGCAGGCAGCGCGTCGTCGGGCAAGGGCGCGGGCGTCGTCCAGCCAGCGGCCGGCACCCACCGTTCGCACTGCGGCAAGCGGTGGTCCGAACGCAACACGGGCCGCAGCACCTGCTCGGCCCCCAGCCGGGCCGACAACCGCTCGAGCAGTTGCACGAGCGACTCCCCTTCGGCAGGCGGACGCTCGGCCTCGAGCGCCAGCGCGCGGTTGTCGGGCGACCACGGCTCCACCGTCTCGGCCCTCAGTCGCAACTCGCCCACCGGGCCGGCCAAAGGCATACGGGCGAGCCGCTCGCTCATCAGACGCAACAGATGGCCGGGCTCGCGCGTCAACTCCGCGGTGCGAATGCACAGCTCGCCCGCATCGTCCACCCCCGGGCGATGGAAATCGTGCCGCCACTGCAGCACCACCTCGCGCACGCCGGCCTGACGCGCGGCCAGCCAGCCGCACAATTGCAGCACCAGACGGCGGGCCCCGAAGAGCAGGCCTGTGGCGTCCTCCACCCGGCCGGGCAATTCCAGCCGCGCCGCGAAGACCTCCGGCAACTGCAGCCACTCGAACCGCTCCGGCTGCAAACCGTAGGCCCGGTCGAGGGCCTGCAGCACCTGCGGGCCGAACCGCCTGGCCACCCCCCCGCGCGGCAAGCGCCGCACGTCGCCCAGCGTGCGGCAGCCGAGCCGCGCGAGCACCGGCTGGTGCCGTGCCAGCCCGGGCAGGCATTCCAGCGGGACGGCGTCCAGGCGCAAGGTCCAGCGCCCCTGCGGCAGCCGCAGGCCCCGGGCATGGCACCGGGCCACCGCCAGCGCCCCCCAGGCCGTCGGGGCGACGGCCGCCGCCTGGCAGCCCAGCTCGGCGGCCTCGCGCACCACCCGCTCGCGCAAGGCCTGCGCACCGCCGAAAAGCCGCAGACTGGCTTGCACCTCGAAGAGCACGCACTCCTCCCACAAGGCGACCCGGGGCGTGAATTGCAACGCCCACCACCCGAGCGGGGTGACCTCGTCGGCATGCGACCGCTCGGCAGGCGAAGCCTCAGTCGACGAGGTCGAGGGGCCGATCAGCGCGAACCAGTACGGCATCGGTGCGCTCCGGGGTGGGGGGCGAAGAAGAAAGAGATGGCGATGGCATGGCCCCCGCCACGGAAGGCGTCGGGACCGATCCCGGGGCGGCATTTCCGCGAGGGGCCTGTGCCGTCGGGAGCTGTTGACGCAGCCTGGGGGCCATGACCCGGGCGAGACCGGGTGGCAGGACGTGAAGCTCGATCTCGCCCTCGTGCCAGGGCCCGCGGCGCTTCAGCAGGCGGACCGACAAGCTCGTGGGAGAACGCTGCGCGACCTGCACCCGCAAAGGCGCCGGTGAGCTTTCGCGAGCCGCCGCCTCGGGACGGAACACGAACACACAGGCGCGGCCCCGCTGGGCCTGTGCCTGCAACCGCCGCAAGGCCGGCGCACGCACCTGCGGCAACCAGGCCAACACCGCCCCCACCTCGTGGCACTGGAGGGCCTGCTCCGCCGCCCAGAGGGCGTCTTGCAGGGTGCGCGGCACCACCCGCACGAGCTGGCTCGCCTCCATGTCCCAGCGATGCAGCCCGGCCATGCAGGGCCGGCGCGCCTCGCCGGGCGCCTCGATCATGACGATGGCGGGCCGTCGCACCGGGACGGCGCGGCCCGCGGGGGAGGGCTCGCCCCCGCCCCCCAGCTGGCGAAGGGCCGGCATGAGCAGGCGCCACTCGCACCCGGCCAGCGGGGGCAGCAGCACTTCGGTCAGCGCCCGCACCGGCCAGCCGCCGCCGGGCAGCTCACGGTCCAGCACGGCATGTCCGGTGGGCAGCACCCGCTCCAGGCGGCGACCGAGGCGGTCTCCCCGCCACAGACGATCCCCCCACGCGGCCTCCCATTCGGCCCGCCCCCCCGCGGCCGGCTCGCCGGGCGCGAAGCCGGCCCCCGCGGGATCGGCCGCCCCGGCCCCGCCCTCCCCAGGGACGGCGCCGGACGCCTGGCAGGACGAGACACCCCGAGGCGACGGAGGCAGGAAGGAGCAAGAAGGGCCAGACATGGGGATGAAGCGCCCCCGACCGAGGGCGCCGCCAGGGCGCACCCGGGAACGCGGGGACGATGAATGACTGTACGAATATACAGTATTCGAGGCACCCCTCCCATGCCCCTGCTCCAGCCGGGGCCGCACTCTGTCACACCGAGGGCACCCAAGCAGAGCCTCGGCCTCCATCGCCTGCTCCTGCGCGCTTCCCGGCCTGCCGGTCCGGCCCCCGGTCAGGCTCCCCGTGCCAAGCGACAACTTCTGGACGACGGCTCACGACGAGGCGGGACCGGCCACCCGCCGACGCGCCTTCGCCATCGTTCGAGCTGGCGCAATGATCCGTTTCCAGAGACGGCCTTTTTGCAAACTGGTGGAAACCCTAATCTCTCGACATCGGATCGGCAGATGCCTCGCTCACCCGACCCACCGGTCGCCAGGAGTCGGGGCGCCTGCCAGGGCACCGCGGGCCATGCCCCGGTCCCATCCGACCGTCACGACACATCGAAAGGAACCACCATGAACAAGCTGTTTGCCTCTGCCCTCGTCGCCTCTGCCACGCTGCTGTCCTTCGGTGCGCAAGCCCAGGAAGCGACCCCGTTCCCCGAGTCCAACGCCGCCTCGACCAAGAGCCGCGCCGAAGTGATGGCCGAGCTGCGCCGCGCCCAGGCGAATGGCGAGATGAAGGTGTACGAGGAAGGCTACTTCCCCCAGGCCCGCAGCACGCGCACCCGCGCCGAGGTGGTGGCTGAGCTGCGTCGCGCGCAAGCCAACGGCGAGTACGCGCTGCTGCAATCGGAGGCCTTCGACCCGGTGGCCTACGACACGCTCGTGGCGAAGAACCGCGCCGCCGAGGCCACCCGCCTGGCGACCCAGCCTGCGCCTGCGGTTCGCTGAGCCGCGCCCGCCGGCCGCCGTGCCCCTCGCCACGAGGCAGGCGCGGCGAGTCGTGCCAGCCCGGCCGGCTGGGGCGGCCCGGCTGCCGGCTCTTTGGCTCCTACGAGCGCTTGGCGGCCTGCGCCAGGCGCTGTTCCAGCTGGTCGGCGCCGATGGCGCCCGGCACGCGGGTGCCGTCCTCGAACACGAGCGTGGGCGTGCCGGTGATACGGTGCTTGCGCGCGAACTCGGTGTTGCGGGTCACCGCCCCGGTGTCGCACTTCGCGCCCTGCGCAGGCGGCACGTCGCGCAGCATCCAGTCCTGCCATGCCTTCAGACGATCCTTCGCGCACCAGACGGCGTGCGACTTCTCGACCGAGTCGGCACCGATGGGCACCGGATAGAGGAAGGTGTAGACGGTGACGTCCTTGACCGACTGCAAGTCCCGCTCGAAGCGCTTGCAATAGCCGCAGTTGGGGTCGGCGAACACCGCCAGCTTGCGCTTGCCGTTGCCGCTTTTCCAGACGACGGCGTCCTTGAGCGGCAGGCTGGCGAAATCGATCGCGGTGAGCTTGGCCAGGCGCTCCTCGGTAAGGTTGCGCCGCGCCTTGGTGTCGAAGATCTGCCCCTGGATCAGGTAGTTGCCCTCGGCATCGGTGTAGAGCACGTCGGTGCCGATGCGCACCTCGTACAGGCCGGCCACCGGCGTCTTGCTGACCTCGTCGATGGTGGGCAGGTTGGGCAGGCGCTCGGCCAGGTTCTTGCGGATGGTGGCCTCCTGCGCGGCGGCCCACGGAGCGACGCAGGCCAGCAAAGCGGCAGCGGCCGCGAGACGATGCTTCATGAAAGATTCCTCGAGGCGAACGAAACGAACCACCGGCGAGCCCGACGCCCGAAAGCGCGCCCAGGCACCGCAGGCGCGGCGGGTGCGCTCATGAGTCGAGCGCACGCGCCGTCAGCCAGCGCTTGAGAAGCCCCAGCCGATTGACCAGACCCAGGCCGCGGTTGCGAAGTTCCCGCAGCGGAGCGCCTTGGTGCGCGAAAAGATGCAACAGCCCGTCGGTGACGCGGCCCATCGCCCAGGTGGGCGCGGCGCGCTCGCGCTCGTAGCGCCGCAGCAACTTCTCGTCGCCCAGCGCTCGCCAGGGCTCCCTGTCCTGCAGGATGCGGGCGAGGGCTTCCACATCGGCCAGCCCCAGGTTCAAGCCCTGCCCCGCCAGCGGGTGGACGACATGAGCCGCATCGCCGAGCAGCACCCACCCCGGCCCGCACCAGCGGCTGGCGCGCGCCAGCGCCAGCGGCCAGGCCGCGCGGGTCGAGCGCAGTTGCAGGTGGCCGACCTCCTCGCCGCAGGCGGACTGCAACTCGTGCAGGAAGGCGGCATCGTCCAGGGCCATCAGCTCGGCTGCGCGCGCCTGCGGCAGCGACCACACCAGCCCGTAGGAGACCTCGGGCTCGGGACGGCCGAACGGCAGCAGAGCCAGGATGTCGGGCGAGCGGAACCACTGACGCGCCACACCCGCGTGCGGGCGATCGGCCACGAGGCGCGCCGCGATCGCCGTCTGGCCGTAGCCGAAACGCTGCCATTCCACGCCCAGAGCCGCCCGCGCCGCCGACTCCTTGCCTTCGCAGATGGCGGTGAGGTCGGCCTCGACGGGCGCGTCGACTTCCGTCACGTGGGGCTGGTAGCGCAGCGCCTGCGCCAGCGCGACTTCGAGCGCGGCCGCATCGACGATCCAGGCGAGCTCGCCCACGCCCTGCTCCCAGGAGGAAAACTCCAGCGCTCCGGCGCCGCGCAGATCGCCTTCGATGCGCATCTCGTACACCGGGGTGGCCGCCGCCGGCGGCAGGGCGTCCCACGCCTTGACGGCGCGCAGGAGTGCGACCGACTTCTCGCTGAGCGCGTAGGCGCGCACGTCCTCCTGCCCGGGCAGCCCGTGCCCGGGGCGCAGGGCCCCTGGGCCGGTCGGCACGCGGGTGATCGCGACGGAAAGACCGAGACGGGCAAGCGCGAGGGCGAGCGTCTTGCCCACGATGCCGCTGCCGCGCACGAAGACGTCGTAGCCGGAGTTCATCGCGCCATTGTAGGGAGCCCCTGCCCCTCGAAACCCGCGCGCAGCACCACCCCGCGGCGCCTCGGGGCAGCCGGCGTTCGTGCCGGCGTCGGCGGCGCAACCCCGGCACAATAGCTGGGACCATGGACACGAGAATGAAACGATGGGCGCAGTGGGGGGCGCTGGGGCTGGGCGGCGTGGTGCTGCTCGCCGGCGCGATCGGCGCCTATCTCGTGGCGACGTTCGACGCCGATCGCTACAAAGGCGTGCTGATCGAGTGGGTGCGAGAGCATCGCCAGCGCGAACTGCGCATCGAAGGCCCCCTGGAACTCGAGCTCTGGCCGCGCCTGCAAGTCCGGCTGCAAGGCGTCTCCCTCAGCGAGCACCGACGCCCGCAGGAAACCTTCCTCGCCCTGCGCGATGCCCGGCTGGCCGTGGAGGTGTGGCCGCTGCTGCGCAAGTCGCTCGTGATCGACCGCATCGAGGCCCGCGGATTGACGCTGCGCTACCTGCGCGACGCGCAGGGCCGCAGGAACATCGACGATCTGCTGGGGCGCGACGACGGCCCCGAAGACAGCGCGGGCAAGAGCGGCCCCCTGCACTTCGACGTCGCGGCGCTGGACCTCTCGGACGCGACCGTCACGGTGCACGACGAGCTCGGCGGATTGCGCGGCGATGTCGTCGTGCGGCGGCTGCAGAGCGGGCGCCTGGCCGACCAGCTGAGCGCACCGGTCGAGGTCGACGCCACGCTCGAACTGCTGCAGCCCGGGGTGCAAGGGCGCCTGTCGGGGAAGACCCGGCTGCGCTTCGACCGGGCCGCCTCGCGCCTGACACTCTCGGACATGCACCTCGCCTACCGGGGCGAGGCGCTCGGCGTGCGCGGGCTGGACGCCGGCATGCAAGGCTCGCTGGTGTACGAGGCGGGGTCGCGTGCGCTGCAGGCCGAGAACCTCGTCCTGCGCACCCGAGCCGAGATCGGCTCGCTCAGGTTCGAGCCCTCCGAGCTGAAGGCGCGGCGCTTCGCGTATGACCCGGCCCGTCGCGCGCTGCGGCTCGAAGAGCTCGACGTACAGCTCGATGCGGTGCGCGACAAGCATCCGCTGAAGGCCCAGCTGCGCTGGCCCGCGTTGGAGGTGACCGGCGAGCGTCTGACGGGAAGCGCGATGCAAGGCCAGGTGGAGCTCAAGGGCGAACAGCCGTTGCGAGTGACGTTCTCGTCGGCCGCGCCCGTGGGCAATTTCGATCTGCTGCGCCTGCCGGGTTTCGAGGCACGGCTGGAGGGCACGGGGCCGCGCAAGCTGACAGGCGAGCTGAGGGCCGATCTCGCGCTGCAACCCGAGAAGGGCTCGGTCGCGCTCGACGCGCTCGCAGGCAGGCTGCGCATCGAAGACCCCAAGCTCAAGCCGCTGGACGCGCGGCTCGGCGGGCGCGCGACGGCCTCTCCCCAGGCCGCGCAGTGGCAGCTCGAAGGCGCCTTGAACGACAACGAGTTCGACACTCGAGGACGGGCCCTCTTCACGGGGACGGTGCCGACTGTGCACATGCAAGGGCGCTTCGCCCGGCTCGATCTCGACCGGCTGCTGCCCGAGCGGGCGGAGCGGCCCGCCTCGGCCGCGGCCTCGCCCACCCCCACGCCGCCCGACACGCCGGTGGACCTCTCCGTGCTGCGGGAATGGCAGGGCAGCCTCGCGCTCACGGCCGGTGAGCTGAGCTGGAAGCCCTACCGGCTGCGCGACCTGCGCCTGGACGCCAACCTGGAAGGCGGGATGCTTCGCGTGCCGCGCTATGCAGCCGGCCTGTGGGGCGGCCGCGTCGAGGGCAGCGCCTTCGCCGATGCGCGCGCCCAGCGGGTCGTGCTGAAGGCGCAAGCGCAGCAGATCGACGTTGAAGCGGCGTTGCGCGACGTCGCCCGCAAAGACCTGCTGCGCGGCACCGGGCGCTTGCAGCTCGACGTGGAAAGCGCCGGTCGCAGCCTGCAGGAGATGAAGTCGCGGCTTGCGGGCAAGGCGACGGTGCAGGTGCGCGACGGCGCCATCAAGGGCGTGAACCTCGCCCGCACGCTGCGCGAGGCCAAGGCCGCGCTGTCCCTGCGCCAGGACGCCCTGCAGCGGGCGAGCCAGACCGAGGAAACCGACTTCAGCGAGCTTTCGGCGACCTTCGACATCGCGCAAGGGGTGGCGCGCAACGACGACCTCGACGCCAAGAGCCCCTTCCTGCGGCTCGGCGGTGCCGGGGCCATCGACATCGGACGCAATCGCATCGACTACACGCTGCGCGCCACCGTGACCGACACCTCCAAGGGCCAGGGCGGGAGCGACCTCGCCCGGCTGCGGGGGTTGACGTTGCCGGTGCGGCTGACGGGGCCGCTGGAGGCGGTGGACTGGCAGATCCAATGGTCGGCCGTCGCCGCCGCGGCGGCCGAGGCGGCCGTCAAGAGCCGGATCGAGGACAAGCTGCGCAAGGAGCTGGGCCTGCCCTCCCCGCCGGAGGGCGCGGCCTCCGAGCCCGTCCGCCCGCGCGATCGACTCAAGGACACACTGAAGGGACTGATCCGCTGACGTCACGAGCGGCCGCCCATCCTCAGGGGCCGGCCGCCGCATCTGCACCTCGCGACATCACCGCCCCCCGCTTCCACACCGCCGAGGCATGCCTGTGAACGAGGACTTGCGCTTTCGCATCCACTCCCTGTACGTCTACCCGGTCAAGTCCTGCGCGGGCGTCGCGCTCGACGAAGCCCTGCTCGTTGAAACCGGCCTGGAGCTCGACCGCGCCTGGATGGTGGTGGACGAGACGGGGGAGTTCCTGACTCAACGGCAGCGGCCGCGCCTGGCGCTGGTGCGGCCGCAACTGCGCCCGCACGACATGGTGTTGCGCGCGCCCGGCATGATCGCGCTGCACATCGCCTACGACACGGTGGAGGCGCCCACGCGCGTGCGCGTGTGGGACGACGAGGTGGCTGCCTACGACATGGGCGACCTGGCGGCGCAATGGTTCAGTGACTTCCTGGGCCAGCGCGTGCGACTGGTGCGCTTCGACCCCGAGCAACGCCGCCTCTCGAGCCTGCGTTGGACAGGCGGGCGCGAGGCGCTCAACCAGTTCAGCGACGGCTATCCCTTGCTCGTCACCTCGCAATCGGCGCTCGACGAGCTCAACACCCGGCTCGCCGCGGCCGGGCGCGCGCCGGTGGGCATGGAGCGCTTCCGCCCCAACCTGGTGATCGACGGTGGGGACGAGCCGCTCGATCCTCACGCCGAAGATCACCTGGACGAGTTGGAGATCGACACGCCGCAGGGCACGGTGCGATTGGCCCTCGTCAAACCCTGCGCGCGCTGCCCCATCCCCAACGTCGACCCGGCCACGGGCACGCCGGGCCACGAGCCGGGCGACACGCTGGCCGGCTACCGGCGCGACCCTCGGCTCGACGGGGCCATCACCTTCGGCATGAACGCCATCATCCTCGAGGGCGTCGAGTGCCTGCTCCAGCCCGGCATGCGGGGACGGGCCCGGTACAAGTTCTGAAGGCGGCCGGCGGCCCGCCGGCCATTCCCGCTTTCGGCGCCGGGCGTGCGCCCCCGCATAAAATCGCGCGTTTCCCCCAACGCCTCGAAAGACGCCCGCCATGAGCCTCAAATGCGGCATCGTGGGGCTGCCGAACGTCGGCAAGTCCACCCTCTTCAACGCCCTGACCAAGGCCGGCATCGCGGCCGAGAACTACCCGTTCTGCACCATCGAGCCCAACGTGGGCGTCGTCGAGCTGCCCGACCCGCGCCTTGCCAAGCTGGCCGAGATCGTCAAACCCGAGCGCGTGGTGCCGGCCATCGTCGAGTTCGTCGACATCGCGGGGCTGGTGGCGGGGGCGTCCAAAGGCGAAGGGCTGGGCAACCAGTTCCTCGCGCACATCCGCGAGACGGACGCCATCGTCAACGTCGTGCGCTGCTTCGACGACCCGAACGTCATCCACGTGGCCGGCAAGGTCGACCCGATCGCCGACATCGAGGTGATCCAGACCGAACTGTGCCTGGCCGATCTGGCCACCGTCGAGAAGGGCCTGCAGCGCTACACCAAGGTGGCCAAGGCCGGCGGCGACAAGGAGGCGCAGCGCCTGGTGGACGTGCTCGACAAGTGCCAGGCGGCGCTCAACGAAGGCCAGCCGGTGCGCACCATCGACTTCAGCAAGGAAGAGCTCGCCGTGCTCAAACCGCTGTGCCTCATCACGGCCAAGCCGGCGATGTTCGTCGGCAACGTCGCCGAGGACGGCTTCGAGAACAACCCGCTGCTGGACCGGTTGCGCGAATACGCGGCCAAGCAGAACGCGCCGGTGGTGGCGATCTGCGCCAAAACCGAGGCCGAACTCGCCGACATGAGCGACGAGGACAAGCTCATGTTCCTCAAAGAGATGGGCCAGGACGAGCCGGGCCTCAACCGCCTCATCCGCGCGGCCTTCAAGCTGCTGGGGCTGCAGACCTACTTCACCGCCGGCGAAAAGGAAGTGCGCGCCTGGACCGTCCCCATCGGCGCCACCGCCCCGCAGGCCGCAGGGGTCATCCACACCGACTTCGAACGCGGGTTCATCCGCGCGCAGACCATCGCTTACGAGGACTTCGTCGCCCACGGCGGCGAGCAGGGCGCCAAGGACGCCGGCAAGATGCGCGCGGAAGGCAAGGAGTACGTCGTCAAGGACGGCGACGTGATGCACTTCCTGTTCAACGTCTGAGTCTGCGCGACGTCTGGGTCTGCACAGCGCAGGCGCGCCGGCCCCCGCCCGCCCCCCGGCACACGGGGGAGCCACCCTTGAAACGCCGGGCTGCGTCCCTATAATCAGCTGCTGTTAGCACTCTCCATTGGCGAGTGCTAGTAACGCCGCCGGCACTGCGGTGCGCGGCGGCACAGGAATGTGAATGAGCGCTCACATGCGCTCATTGCATTTGAGAGAGAGCCTTCTCATCCAAGGAGATGCAATGAAACTTCGTCCGTTGCACGATCGCGTGATCGTCAAGCGCCTCGAGAACGAAACCAAGACCGCTTCCGGCATCGTGATCCCCGACAACGCCGCTGAAAAGCCCGACCAGGGTGAGGTGCTGGCCGTCGGCCCGGGCAAGCGCAATGAGAAGGGCGATTTCGTGGCCCCGAACGTGAAGGTCGGCGATCGCGTGCTGTTCGGCAAGTACAGCGGCCAGACGGTCAAGGTCGATGGCGAGGAGCTGCTGGTGATGCGCGAGGAAGACCTCTTCGCCGTGATCGAGAAGTAAAGCCGGTACCCCCACCACTCAAGGAATTCGGAGAAACGTTATGGCAGCTAAAGACGTCGTGTTCGGCGGCGAAGCCCGGGCCCGCATGGTCGAGGGCGTGAACATCCTGGCCAACGCGGTCAAGGTCACCCTGGGCCCGAAGGGCCGCAACGTGGTCCTGGAGCGCTCGTTCGGCGCCCCCACCGTCACCAAGGACGGTGTCTCGGTCGCGAAGGAAATCGAGCTGAAGGACAAGCTCCAGAACATGGGCGCCCAGATGGTCAAGGAAGTGGCTTCCAAGACCAGCGACAACGCCGGTGACGGCACCACCACCGCCACCGTGCTGGCCCAGGCCATCGTGCGCGAAGGCATGAAGTACGTGGCCGCCGGCATGAACCCGATGGACCTCAAGCGCGGCATCGACAAGGCCGTGACCGCGCTGGTCGAGGAGCTGAAGAAGATCAGCAAGCCGACCACCACCAGCAAGGAGATCAGCCAGGTCGGCTCGATCTCGGCCAACAGCGACGAGTCGATCGGCCAGATCATCGCCGAGGCGATGGACAAGGTGGGCAAGGAAGGCGTGATCACCGTCGAAGACGGCAAGTCGCTGCAGAACGAGCTCGACGTCGTCGAGGGCATGCAGTTCGACCGCGGCTACCTGTCGCCCTACTTCATCAACAACCCCGACAAGCAGGCCTGCGTGCTGGAGAACCCGTACGTCCTGCTGCACGACAAGAAGATCAGCAACATCCGTGACCTGCTGCCGGTGCTCGAGCAAGTCGCCAAGGCCGGCCGTCCGCTGCTGATCGTCGCCGAAGAAGTCGAGGGTGAAGCCCTGGCCACGCTGGTGGTCAACACCATCCGCGGCATCCTGAAGGTGTGCGCCGTCAAGGCCCCTGGCTTCGGCGATCGCCGCAAGGCCATGCTGGAGGACATCGCCATCCTGACCGGCGGCAAGGTCATCTCCGAGGAAGTGGGCCTGACGCTCGAGAAGATCACGCTGGCCGACCTGGGCCAGGCCAAGCGCGTCGAGGTGGCCAAGGAGAACACCACGATCATCGATGGCGCCGGTGCCGCCGCCGACATCGAAGCGCGCGTCAAGCAGATCCGCGTGCAGATCGAGGAAGCGACCTCCGACTATGACCGCGAGAAGCTGCAAGAGCGCGTGGCCAAGCTGGCCGGCGGTGTGGCGGTGATCAAGGTCGGTGCCGCGACCGAGGTCGAGATGAAGGAGAAGAAGGCCCGCGTCGAAGACGCGCTGCACGCCACCCGTGCGGCCGTCGAAGAGGGCATCGTCCCCGGCGGTGGCGTGGCGCTGCTGCGCGCCAAGCAGGCTGCCGGCCAGATCAAGGGCGACAACCCCGACCAGGAAGCCGGCATCAAGATCGTGCTGCGCGCGGTCGAGGAGCCGCTGCGCCAGATCGTGGCCAACGCCGGCGACGAGCCGAGCGTGGTGATCGCCAAGGTTCTGGAAGGCAAGGGCAACTTCGGCTACAACGCCGCCAACGGCACCTATGGCGACATGATCGAGATGGGCATCCTGGATCCGACCAAGGTGACCCGCACCGCGCTGCAGAACGCCGCGTCGGTCGCCGGCCTGATGCTCACGACCGAGGCCATGGTCGCCGAGGCGCCGAAGGACGAGACCCCCGCCGCCGGCGCCGGCATGGGTGGCATGGGCGGCATGGGCATGGACATGTGATGTCCGCCTGAGCGCCTGCGCTCTCGCACGAAAGGGCTGCCTGCGGGCAGCCCTTTTTCTTTGCCCCCTCTCTTTACTCCCTCTGGGCTCCCGGGCGGTTTTGCCAACTTTGCCCGCCGGTCATCGGACGGCCCGCGCCGTCTGGCCCCTGTCTGATGCAACCCCGTCACCGCCGGGCCGGGGTCGGCTCATAATCGCGCATTTCGTGCGCGTCTTTTGGCTCATCGATGACCGCCCCTCACGCCTTGCAGCTGCATCTGGAACCCGTGCTCGCGGGCCTACCCGACTTCGCGCGGCGCGTGGTCGCGGCCACCCTCGAGTCACTGCGCAGCAGCAGCATGGCGCTGGCCGTCGCGCAGGACCGCCAGCAGGTCTTCGCCGCCATGGAGGCGCTCAACCGCCACGGCGCACGGTGGGTCGAGTCGTTCGCGAGCCACCTCGACCAGGCCGTGCGAGAAGCCATGGACGATCGAGCCGCCGCGCGCGGCCGCTCGATCGGTCGTCTGCGCGTCGACGAGCTGACCCTGGTCGACGAGCGCCAGGCCGAGGAAGACATCGAGACCTCGCGCACGGTCATGCAGATCGAAGAGCTGGCGGAATGGGAGTTGCGCGAGGTGCAGGCCTACATGGCGGCCCTGCGGGGTGAAACCACCATCCGGCGCGAGGCGAATCCGTTGCGCCCCGAGGTATATGCCCGGGCCTTGAGCCATTCGAGCCGGGTCCTGCCGCTGGACACGGCTCCGAGGATGCTGCTGCTGCGCACGGCAGGCAGCGAGATGGGGCGCCTGCTGCGCGAGGCGTACGCCAGTCTGTGCCGCGGCCTGGAGCAAAAGGGGGTGGAGCCGTTGTCGTTCCGGGCCGTGCCCACCCCCGCCAGCCCGGCGCCCGCGCGCGATCCGTTCGGCCAGGTGCTGGGCAAGTTGCGGGCGGCCGCTCCTGCGGGCGCGCCCGCGGTCCCCGGAGGGCTGGAGGCGCGGCTCGCCGAGCTGAACCGCCGCATCGCCCCGGACAGCCTGCCCGTCCCGCTCGATGCGCCGCACGTGACCGTACCCAATGTGCTGCAGCAGCTGCAGGCCCCCGCCGCCGGGGCCGCGCCGACAAGCCCGGACCCTGAGCTGGTGTCGCTGCTGTCCAAACTGTTCGATCAGATCTTGGCCGACCCTCGCCTGCTGCCCCCGGTGCGCAGCGTGCTCGGCCGGCTGCAAGTCTCGGTGCTGCGCGTCGCCTTGCAAGACCCGACCCTGCTCACCGAGCAACAGCACCCGACCTGGCTGCTGCTCGATCGCATCGCCTCTCACTGCGCAGGCTATGCCGATGTGAAGGACGAGCGCCTGAGCGGCTTTCTCGCTTTCGTCGAACAGCTCGTCGGACGCGTCGCGGCGCAAGACAAGCCGGACGCGACGCTCTACCGCCGGGCCTTGCAGGAAGTCAACGACTACATCGATGCCAAGGCCCGCGAGGCGATCGAACGCTCGCGCGCGGCGGTCGAGAAGCTCCAGCGCATCGAGCGCGCCGAGCAGTTGCGCAGCGTGTTGCGCCAGCAGATGCGCCAGTGGCAAGGGCCGCCCATCAGCCAGAGCCTGCGCGACTTCCTCTTCGGCCCCTGGGTGGACGTGCTGGTCGAGGCGATGAGCCGCTACGGCGAGGACGGGCAGGAGACGTCGGAGCTGCTGCACACCGTCGACGAGCTGCTGTGGAGCCTGCAGCCGATGCGCAATGCCGAGGACCGCGCCCGGCTGCGCGCCCTGTTGCCGCTCATGACCGAGCGCCTGCAGCGCGGGCTGGACCTGATCGGCATGCCGACCGAGCAGCGGGCCGCGGTGCTGGCGGAGCTGCGCGCGATGCACACCAAGCACATGCGCGAGCCGGCCCCGGAGGATCTGACACCCGAGCAACTGGTGCAACGGTTGCGCGAGGAGGAGGACTCGGGCCCGCTGTGGTTCGATTCCGGCGAGGACGTGGACCGCAGTGTCCTGCCCACCGTGCCGATCGGCCTGATGTCTCACCCCGAGACGGAGGCCGGCCGCCTGGCGCGCGAAGCCTGGCAGTCCCGGCTGGTGCCCGGCACTTGGTACCTGATGTTCGTCCAGGGCCGCTGGGTCACGGCGCAGCTCACCTGGGTGAGCGACAACAAGCAGTTCTTCCTGTTCTCCAGTCAGCAGGTGGGGCATTCGCACTCGATGACCCGGCGCGCGCTGGAGCGCCTCCTGCGCGAAGGACTCGTCACCGTGCTGGAAGACCGCTCGCTGCTGCAGCGCGCGGCAGACAGCATGTTGCAGGACCTCGACGGCCCCCGATGAGGGGCCGATACGGGCCGCGCGGCGCCGCCCGGCCTGCAGCGCGAGCGGCAAGGCCGCCTCGCCCCGCCCTCAGAGACGGCCGTCCAGGAAGGCTTCGATCTGCTCGGCCACCCACTGCGGCTCCTCGTGCAGGATCCAGTGCGTGGCATGAGGCCGGCGGCGCACGGTGAGCCTCGGCACGTAGTCCTCCAGCCCGTCGAGCAATGCAGGCGGCAGCGCCGTGTCGGCCTCGCCCCACAGCACGAGCGTGGGCACCCGGACGGTCACCTGCTCGGGGCGCAGTTCCACGCGGGTGGCAGCCGCGTCCCGGTCGGTGGGCGGGCGCAGCGGCGAGGCGCGGTAGTAGTTGAGCGGCCCGGTCAGGCCCTGGCGCCAGACCTCCCGGTAGCGCTCGCGCATCGCCTCGTCGAGCCAGCCCCCCTCTGCGGCCGCGCCCATGCGCTCGAAGAACGGCCACAGGCGCGCGTAGTCGTCGGCCGCCAGCAATTGCTCGGCGTCGGGGCGGCACAGGAAGTTCATGTAGGCGCTGGCCGCCTGCTGGGCGGGGTTGTGCTTGAGCTCCCGCAGGAAGGTGGCCGGATGGGGCGAATTGACGATCACCAGGCGCTCGATCAGTTCCGGCTGCTGCACCGCGAGGTTCCAGGCCACCGCACCGCCCCAGTCGTGGGCGACGAGCGCCGCCACGGGCGCGCCGAGCTGGCGCAACAGCTCGGCGACGTCCTGCACCAGGTGCTTCGCGCGGTAGGCTTCCACGTCCTTCGGCGTCGAGGAGCCGGCGTAGCCCCTCAGGTTGGGCGCCACCACCCGCCAGCGCGGCGCCAGGCGGGCCGCCACGTCGTCCCACGCGAAAGCCGCTTCCGGAAAGCCGTGCAGCATCACCAGCACGGGCGCGCCCGCCGGCCCCGCACGCCGGCACACCAGCCGGATGCCGTGCGCAAGCTCTGCGGTGAAAGTCTCCATCTCGACAGGGCTCATCGGTTCCTCCTCGGACGCCGCGCTCTTGCGGCGCGAGACACAGTATCCCGGCCGGCCCCGGCCCCCACCGTCACCTAGGCGACGGGATGCGCCCAGTGATGGAGGGTCAGCGCCAGGTCGTCCAGCCCGGTGCGGTTCAGCGACGAGAACAGCAGCAGGCCCACGTCGGCGTGCTCGGTCACGAACTCACCCACCACCTGCTCGGCAGCGCGCAGCGAGCGCTGGGCCTCGTGCCGGCTCAACTTGTCGGCCTTGGTGAGCGCCACCAGCAGGCGCACCTCCCCGGTTCCGACCCGCGGCGCGACGAACCGCAGCAATTGCTGGTCCAGCTCGGTCGGCCCGTGGCGCGCATCGACGAGCAGCACCACGCCCCGCAACTGAGAGCGCTCGGCCAGGTAGCGGGCCATCACCTCCTGCCAGCGCAGCTTGGCGGTGCGCTCGACCGCCGCGTAGCCGTAGCCGGGCAGGTCCGCCAGCACGGCGTCGGCCGCCTGGCGGGGGCCCAGCTCGAACAGGTTGATGTGCTGCGTGCGGCCGGGCGTCTTGGATGCGAAGGCGAGCCGGCGCTGCTGCGTCAGCGTGTTGATCGCGGTCGACTTGCCGGCGTTGGAACGGCCGACGAAGGCGATCTCGGGCAACGCGTGCTGCGGCAGCTGATGCAACTGGCTGGCGGTGACGAGGAAACGGGCGGTGTGGGCCCAGGCGAGCGCCCGCTTGGCGTCGGGCCCGGGCGCGGCAGCCGCCCCGGAGGGGGTGACATCGGACATCGTGGCGGCCATTGTAAAATCCCCGGGTTTTGCAGCTGGCCCACGAAAAATTCCTCCCATGAAATCGATCGCTACCCTGATGCTCGCCGCTGCCGCGCTGGCTCCCGCCTTTGCGGCCGATGCACCTGCCCAAGCCCCGGCCCAGCCCGACCTCGCCAAGGGCCAGGCGATCGCCACGCAGGTGTGCGCGGCCTGCCATGCGGTGGACGGCTCGCGCGGCAGCCCCGCCAACCCGATCCTCGCGGGTCAGCATCCGGAGTACATCGTCAAGCAGCTCACCGAGTTCAAGTCGGGCAAGCGCAAGAACCCCGTCATGCAGGGCTTCGCCTCCGCGCTCAGCGAGGCCGACATGAAGAACGTGGCCGCGTTCTACGCCAGCAAGCAGGCCAAGTCCGGCTTCGCCAAGGACAAGGCACTGGTCACGCTGGGCGAGCGCATCTACCGCGGCGGCATTGCCGACAAGCAGGTGCCCGCGTGCGCCGGTTGCCACAGCCCCACGGGCGCCGGCATCCCCTCGCAGTACCCCCGCCTGAGCGGTCAGCACGCCGAGTACACCGAGGCTCAGTTGGTCGCCTTCCGCGGCGGCGCGCGCGACAACAACGCCCAGATGACGGCGATCGCGGCCAAGATGTCGGACCGCGAGGTCAAGGCGGTGGCCGACTACATCGCGGGTCTGCGCTGATCCCGCGCCGGCCACGCGCCGACACCCAGCCGACACAGCCAACAAGAACGAGGCGGGCCCCGGGAGGGATGCCCGCCTTTTCTTTTCCGTGAACCCCGGTATTGCCGCGACTCGATAATCGCCCCATGTCCAGCTCCACCACCGGTCTCGAGGTCCGTTCCGGCGCGCGCGCATGGCGCGAGGCGGTGGAGCTCGTCTCGTCGATGCGCTTTGCGATCGCGCTGTTGACGGTCATCTGCATCGCCTCCGTCATCGGCACCGTCGTCAAGCAGCACGAGCCCTGGGTCAACTACGTGAACCAGTTCGGCCCCTTCTGGGCCGAGGCGTTCGGCGCGGTGCGGCTGTACTCGGTGTACAGCGCGTGGTGGTTCCTGCTCATCCTCGCGTTCCTGGTCGTCTCGACGAGCCTGTGCATCGCCCGGAACACGCCGAAGATCCTGCACGACCTCAGGACGTACAAGGAGCATGTGCGCGAGCAGAGCCTGCAAGCCTTCCATCACAAGGCGAGCGCGGAACTCGCCGCGCCCCGCGACGAGACCCTGCGGCGAGTGACGGCCCTGCTGCAGCGCAACGGCTGGAAGGCGCGTGCCGATGTGCGGACACAAGGCGTGATGGTCGCAGCCAAGAAGGGCGGTGCCAACCGCATCGGCTACCTGGCGGCGCACTCGGCGATCGTGCTGATCTGCCTGGGCGGTCTGTTCGACGGCGACCTCATCGTGCGCGCGCAGATGTGGTTCGCCGGCAAGGAGCCCTATGCCGGCTCAGGGCGCGTCAGCGAAGTGCCGGCCAAGCACTGGCTCAGCATCGACAACCCGACCTTCCGCGGCAACATGCTGGTGCCCGAGGGCGCCCGCTCCGACACGGTGATCCTCAACCAGTCCGACGGCGTGCTGCTGCAACCGCTGCCCTTCGACATCGAGCTGAAGAAGTTCATCGTCGAGTACTACGAGACGGGCATGCCCAAACTCTTCGCCAGCGAGATCGTGATCCACGATCACGAGACGAAGCAGGCGATCCCGGCGACGGTGAAGGTCAACCAACCTGCGTTCCATCGGGGCGTGGCGATCTACCAATCCAGCTTCGACGACGGGGGCTCCCGCGTGGTGCTGCAAGCCCAGCCCCTGCAAGGCGCAGGGCAGCCTTTCACCGTGGAAGGCCGGGTCGGCGACGCGACCACGCTGCGCAACGGCAACGAGCAGCTGACGCTGGAATTCACCGGCCTGCGCGTCATCAATGTCGAGAACCTGGGCGCGGCCGGCGCCGGGGCCGACGTGCGCAAGGTGGATCTGATCGGCAGCCTCGACAAGCACCTGGGCTCCAGCGCGAAGCCCCCCGGCGACAAGACGCTGCGCAACGTGGGGCCCTCGGTCACCTACAAGCTGCGGGACGCCAGCGGCCAGGCGCGCGAGTTCCACAACTACATGCTGCCGATCGAACTCGACGGCCAGCGCGTGTTCCTGGCCGGCGTGCGCGACAGCCCGGCCGAGTCGTTCCGGTACCTGCGCATCCCCGCGGATGACCGCGACAGCATGGACGGCTGGCTGCGCCTGCACAGTGCGTTGCTCGATGCCTCGTCGCGCGAGCAGGCGGTGCAGCGTTACGTGCGCCAGGCGGCCCCGCCCGGCAAGCCGGAGCTGGCCGAGCAGTTGCAGGTGTCGGCGCGGCGCGCGCTCGGGCTCTTTGCCGGCGCCGAGGCGGTGCGCGCAGGCGGGCCGCCCTCGGCCGGCCTGCAGGCGATCGCCGACTTCATGGAAGAGCACGTGCCCGAGCCGGACCGCGCCCGCACCTCGGAGGTGCTGGTGCGGATCCTCAACGGTGTGCTGTTCGAGCTCGCGCAGCTCACCCGCGAACGGGCCGGCCTGCCGCCGCTCGCCCCCGATGACCGGACCCAGGCCTTCATGACCCAGGCCGTGCTCTCGCTGTCGGACGCCTTCTTCTACCCTGCCCCGCTGATCCTCGAGCTCAAGGACTTCCAGCAGGTGCAGGCCAGCGTCTTCCAGTTGGCGCGTGCGCCGGGCAAGAAGCTGGTGTACCTGGGCTGCCTGCTGCTGGTGCTGGGCGTCTTCGCCATGCTCTATGTGAGGGAACGCCGGCTGTGGATCTGGCTCCAAGGCACCGAGGCCGGCACCACCCGGTTGGTGGCGGCACTGTCGTCCACCCGCAAGACGCTGGACGCCGACCGAGAGTTCGACTCCCTGAAATCCGCCCTGCTGACGGCTGCGGCCGCGCCCACGGAGGCCCGATGAACACGACCACCCTGCAACTCGACGCGCCCGGCTATTTCGCGCGCCGCACCTGGTTGGACTGGCTCTTTGCAGTGCTGGCAGTCGTCGGCGCGGCGGTGGCTTTCTCGCGCTACGGCGCCTCGATGGACGTCTACGAGAAGGGCATCCTGATCGGTGCCGTGCCGGCCGTGATCGGCCTGGGCTGGTTCTGGCCGCCGTTGCGCGTGCTGATGCTCGCAGTCGGCGCCGCCTCGTTGCTGGCGATCGGGCTGTATGCGCGCGTGCACGACGCCTTCGGGGCCGACTTGGCCGCCGGCGAGAACGTCTTTCTGCTCAAGTACTTCCTCTCCAGCCAGAGCGCCATCCTCTGGATGAGCGTGCTGTTCTTCATGAGCACGGTGTTCTACTGGATCGGCTACTTCGCCCGCGAGCGCGGTGCCACCGCCGAGCGGATCGGCTCGAAGCTCGCCTGGGCGGCGGTCACGATGGCGTTGATCGGCACGCTGGTGCGGTGGTTCGAAAGCCACCAGATCGCCCCCGACATCGGCCACATCCCGGTGAGCAACCTGTACGAAGTGTTCGTGCTGTTTTGCTGGCTGACCGCGCTCTTCTACCTCTACTACGAAGACCAGTACCGCACGCGGGCCCTGGGCGCCTTCGCCATGCTGATCGTGAGCGCCGCGGTGGGCTTCCTGCTGTGGTACACGGTCGTGCGGGGGGCGCACGAGATTCAGCCGCTGGTGCCGGCGCTGCAGAGCTGGTGGATGAAGCTGCACGTGCCCGCCAACTTCATCGGCTACGGCACCTTCGCGCTCGCCGCGATGGTGGCGTTCGCCTACCTCATCAAGCAACAGGCCGGCGAGACGCGCTGGTGGCGCCTGGCGCCGCTGTGGCTGCTCGGTGTGGTGCTGTGCTTCGAGCCGCTGGTGTTTCGGCGCTCCGGCGAGGGCGGCAGTGCCTACTGGATGGTCTATTTCGGCGTGTCGGCCTTGGCCGTCGGCGGCATTCTCCTGGCCCGGCGCCGCATCGCCGAGCGCCTGCCGGCGCTGGAGGTGCTCGACGACGTGATGTACAAGTCCATCGCGGTGGGCTTCGCGTTCTTCACGATCGCCACCATCCTGGGCGCGCTGTGGGCGGCCGAGGCCTGGGGCGGCTACTGGAGCTGGGACCCGAAGGAGACCTGGGCGCTGATCGTCTGGCTCAACTACGCCGCCTGGCTGCACATGCGGCTGATGAAGGGGTTGCGCGGCACGGTCGCGGCGTGGTGGGCCCTGGTGGGCCTGGCCGTCACCACCTTCGCGTTCCTCGGCGTGAACATGTTCCTCTCGGGGCTGCACTCCTACGGCGAGCTCTGACGCGGCCCGGGCGCCCCGCCTTCCGGCGCGCCCGGTGCATCCTGCGCGGAACCGACGCACACTAGCGGCTTCCAACGAGGACACCGCCGTCCGGAAAGGGCCGCCATGCACCTGCGCAAGTTCCGCCACTACGAACACCCGGTCGCCTCGGAAATCACCCCGCAGGCGGTGTACGAATCGCGTCGCGACTGGCTGCGCTGGATGGCCACCGGCGCTGCGGGGGCGGCCTTGGCCGCCTGGGCCAATGGCGAGGCGCTCGCGCAGGCCGTCCCCTCGCGACCGGGCAAGCTGCCCCCGCTCGACGCCGTGCGCAGCGCCGTGCCGGGCGCGGTGACGATGGAAAAGCCCACCGCCTACCAGGACGTCACCACCTACAACAACTTCTACGAGTTCGGCACCGACAAGAGCGATCCTGCCCGGCTGGCCGGCGCGCTGAAGACCCGCCCCTGGACGGTGGCCGTCGAAGGCGAGGTGCGCAAGCCCAAGGTCTACGACATCGAGGAGCTCCTCAAGCTCGCGCCGATGGAGGAGCGCATCTACCGGCTGCGCTGCGTGGAAGGCTGGTCGATGGTGATTCCCTGGGTGGGTTATTCACTGGCCGAGCTGATCCGGCGCGTGGAGCCGACCGGCAACGCCAAGTACGTCGAGTTCCACACCCTGGCCGACAAGGCGCAGATGCCCGGCGTGAGGTCGTCGGTGCTGCTGTGGCCGTATGTGGAAGGGCTGCGGCTGGACGAGGCGATGCATCCGCTCACGCTGCTCGCGTTCGGGCTGTATGGCGAGGTGCTGCCCAACCAGAACGGCGCCCCGGTGCGGCTGGTGGTGCCCTGGAAGTACGGCTTCAAGTCGGCCAAGTCCATCGTGCGGGTTCGCTTCGTCGAGAAGCAGCCGACCACCGCATGGAGCGCCGCGGCGCCGCACGAGTACGGGTTCTATTCCAACGTCAACCCGAAGGTGGACCACCCGCGCTGGAGCCAGGCCACCGAACGGCGCATCGGCGAGGACGGCCTTTTCCAGCGCAAGCGGCCCACGCAGATGTTCAACGGCTACGAGGCCCAGGTGGCGCATCTGTATGCCGGGATGGATCTCAAGAAGTTCTACTGACCGCCGCGGCGGCCGGGCGATGCATCTGCTGTTGCACCCGCTGGCCAAGCCGCTCGCGCTCGTGCTGCTGTGCGCGCCCGGTGCGACGCTGCTGTGGGGCGCCGCGGCCGGCCAGCTCGGGGCCAACCCGGCGGAGGCCCTCATCCGGTCGCTCGGCGACTGGGCGCTGCGGTTGCTGTGCCTCACGCTGGCCGTCACGCCGCTGCGGCTGTGGACCGGCTGGCATGCGCTGGCGCGCTTCCGGCGTATGCTGGGCGTGGCGAGCTTCTTCTACGCAGTGCTGCACTTCCTGGCCTACGCCTGGCTCGATATGGGCCTGTACCTCGACGACATCCTGCGCGACATCGGCAAAAGACCCTTCATCCTGGTGGGCTTCGCCGCCCTGCTCGGGTTGCTGCCGCTGGCGGCCACCTCCTTCAACCGGGCGATCCGCGCGCTCGGTGCGGCCCGCTGGCAGCGGCTGCATCGCCTCGTCTACGTGATCGCGCCTCTGGCGCTGCTGCACTTCTATTGGATGCGGGCGGGCAAGAACGACTTCGCCGAGGTGTATGTCTACGCGACGATCGTCGCGGTGCTGCTGATGGCCCGACTGGCGCGTGCCCGCCGGGCTGGGCCGGCCGCCACACGCCGGGCTTGACGCACCGCAGCCGTCCGCAGGCCGGACGGCCCTACACTGCAGCGACATCGCAGCCCCCCCCGCGTTGCCGCCCCATGTCGGCCCACCCCGCCCTTGCCGTCGAACGCCACACCGCCTTCGAGGACGCCCAAGCCCTCGTGACGGGCACCCTCTTCATTGCGCTGGGCGTCGCGCTGTTCAAGCACGCCGGCCTGCTCACCGGCGGCACGGCGGGGCTGGCCTTCCTGCTCCACTACGCCACCGGCTGGAGCTTCGGCGCGGTGTTCTTCGTGCTGAACCTGCCCTTCTACTGGCTCGCGTGGCGGCGTATGGGGGCGGCCTTCACCGTCAAGACCTTCGTCGCCGTCGCGCTGCTGTCGGTGTTCACCGAACTGCAGCCATGGGTCATCGGGTTCCAGGCCCTCACGCCGGCCTATGCCGCGGTGATGGGCGGGCTGCTGATGGGCGCGGGATTCCTGATGCTGTTCCGCCACCGGGCGAGCCTGGGCGGGGTGGGCATCCTGGCCCTCTACCTCCAGGACAGCCGGGGATGGCGGGCCGGGAAGGTGCAGATGGCCATCGACTGCGCGATCGTGGCCGCCGCTTTTGCGATCGTCGACCCGCAGCGGGTGGTCTACTCGGTGGTGGGCGCCGTGGCGCTCAACCTCATCCTGGCGATCAACCACAAGCCGGGGCGTTACGTCGCGATGTGAGAGGCGCCTCGCCCCAGACGGTCAGCGCGGGGCTTTCCACTCCTCGATCTCCACCTCCACCGTCTGGCGCTCGTGACCGAGCCAGACCTGCCCGTCTTGGACGGTGCATTGCAGTCGCAGCGTCCGCTCCACCAGCGCGGCAAGCGCCTCGATGCTGGCCGGCCGCACGTGCAGGACGCGCAAGTGCGGCAGTCGTTCGAGCAGGGTGCGGTTCTGCGCCCACCACACCGGGGCCTGGCGCCCGAAGCTCAGCACGACGACCTGCTGCGCCCGGTGCGCCGCCCGACGCACCAGTTTCTCCTCCGGCTGCCCGACGTCGATCCACAGCTCCACCTGGCCGGTGAGGTCGCGACGCCAGAGGTCGGGCTCGTCGGTGTCCGTGAGCCCGTTGGCAAAGGCCAGCCGCTCGTGCGCATGCAGCGCGAAGGCGAGCACCCGCGCCATCAGGCGTTCGTCGTTCTCCGAAGGATGACGGGCGAGGGTCAACGCGTGATCGGCGTAGTAGCCGCGGTCCATGTCGGCGACCTGCAGGTCGACCTTGAAGACGGTGGATTTGAGAGCCATCCCCACAGTCTGACATGGCAAGCCGCCTGAGCAGGCGTAGGATGGGGGTGCAACGACACCAGGCGCACCCGGCGCACGAGGAAGGAACGGATTTGCCCACGCCCAACTACGCGTTCGAGAAGCGCCAGCGCGAACTGGCGAAAAAGCGCAAGAAGGAAGAGAAACTCAAGCGCCGCGCCGAACAGAAGCACGGAGCGGCCACGGCTGAAACGCCCGAGGCCGCGGCGGACCAGCCCGATGCACCGGACGCGGTGGAGATCCGCGCCGACGAGGGGCCGGACGCGGTCGAGACGCCCGCCGACGAAGCCCCGGACGCCGAGCGCGAGTGACTGCGCGGGGGAACGGCTTCGGCCCCTGATGCCGCCCTGTCTGGCGGCGCACGGCGCACCGAGCGGTGTCCGACGTGCGAGCGCAGCGCACCGTTGCGCGACCGCCGACTCTTCGCCCCTCGGAGGGGGTGCGTTCACCCCCCGACCGCCTTCTCCTCGGAGGAGGCGCTTTGCTGCATGGCCCACATGCGCGCGTACCGCCCGCCCCGGGCGAGCAGATCATGGTGGCGGCCCCGCTCGACGATGCGGCCGTCCTCCAGCACCAGGATCTCGTGTGCATCGACCACCGTGGACAAGCGGTGGGCGATCACCAGCGCCGTCTTGTTGCGCGCGGCGCAGGCCAGCTCGGCCTGGATCGCGCGCTCGTTTGCCGAGTCGAGCGCCGAGGTCGCTTCGTCGAAGATCAGGATCGGTGGGTTCTTGAGCAGCGTGCGCGCGATTGCGACCCGCTGCTTCTCGCCGCCCGACAGCTTGAGCCCGCGCTCGCCCACCATCGTGTCGTAGCCCTGCGGCGTGGATGCAATGAAGTCGTGGATGTGCGCAGCCCGCGCCGCGGCCTCCACCTCCTCCCGCGTGGCCCCGGGCCGGCCGTAGGCGATGTTGTACTCGATCGTGTCGTTGAAGAGCACCGTGTCCTGCGGCACGATGCCGATCTGGCGCCGCAGGCTCGCTTGGGTCACGCGCTTGAGATCCTGCCCGTCGATCGTGATGCGGCCGCCTTGCACATCGTAGAAGCGAAAGAGCAGACGTGCGAGCGTCGACTTGCCCGCGCCCGAAGGGCCGACCACCGCGACCGTGCGGCCGGCCGGAATCTCGAAACTCACGCCCTTGAGGATGGGCCGGGCCGGGTCGTACCCGAAGTGCACGTCTTCGAAACGAACCACGCCCTCGCGGACCACCAACTCCGTCGCATCGGGCGCGTCGGCCACCTCGCGCTCGCGGTCGAGCAGGCCGAACATGCGGTCCAAGTCGGTCAGCGACTGCTTGATCTCGCGATAGACCACGCCGAGGAAGTTGAGCGGGATGTACAGCTGGATCATGAAGGCGTTGATCATGACCAGGTCGCCCAGCGTCATGGTGCCCGCGACCACGCCCTCGGTGGCCCGCCACAGCATGGCGATCAGCGCCACGGCGATGATGAGCTGCTGGCCGGCGTTGAGCAGCGACAGCGTGGATTGCGACTTCAGTGCCGCGCGCCGCAGCCGCTCGAGGCTCTCGTCGTAGCGGCGCGCCTCGAAGTCCTCGTTGTTGAAGTACTTGACCGTCTCGTAGTTGAGCAGCGAGTCGATGGCGCGCGTGTGAGCCTTGGAGTCGAGCTCGTTCATCTGGCGACGGAACTGCGTGCGCCACTCCGTCACGCTCACGGTGAACGCGATGTAGGCCACCAGCGCGGTGACGGTGATCCAGACGAACCACAGGTCGAAGCGCGTGCCCAGCAGCGCCAGCACCAGGGCCACTTCGATGATCGTCGGCAAGATGCTGTAGAGCGAGTACGAGATCAGCGAATGCACCGCGCGCGTGCCGCGTTCGATGTCGCGCGTCATGCCGCCCGTCTGCCGCTCCAGGTGGAAGCGCAGGCTGAGCGCATGGAGATGGCGGAACACCTCCAGCGAGATGCTGCGCGCCGCGCCCTCGGTGGCCTTGGCGAAGACCAGCTCGCGCAACTCGGTGAAAAGCGAGGTGGCCAGGCGCAGGGCACCATACGCGACGAGCAGGCCCACCGGCACCACCACGAAAGCGCGCGGATCGCCGGGCGCGATGGACAGCGCATCCACCAGCCGCTTGAGCAGCAAGGGCACGCCCACGTTGGCGAGTTTGGCCCCCACGAGGAAGGCCAGCGCGATGGTCACCCGCCAGCGGTAACGCCAGAGGTAGGGGAACAGCCGCCGCAGGGTGCCCCAGTCGGAGCGGGGACCGGCGGCGGGGGGCGGGGCCACCTCGGGCAAGCTCATTGCTGCACGGCGCATCGTGGACAATCCATGTGTCGAATACTTCGTCAAGTGGTGCCGATGCCCGACCCTACCAGCCCTGCCTCGACCCTGCCCGTCAGTTTGCCCAATGACATGGAACTCGTCCTGCGGGTCCTGCCCTTGCCTGCCGACGCCAATGCCAACGGCGACATCTTCGGCGGCTGGATCATGGCCCAGGTGGACCTGGCCGGCTCGGTGCTGCCAGCGCGCATCGCCAAGGGCCGGATCGCCACCGTTTCGGTCAACCAGTTCATTTTCAAGCAGCCGGTCTCCATCGGTGATCTGCTCTCGTTCTATGCCCGCGTCGAGCGGATCGGCCGCACGTCCATCACGGTGCACGTGGAGGTCTATGCCGAGCGCAATCCGGCGGACTTGCAGGTCGTCAAGGTCACCGAGGCCAATCTGACGTACGTCGCGATCGACCGCGAGGGCAAGCCCCGGGAGATTCCCCGCTCTTGAAATCCGGACGGCAGCCCTCATCTCGCCGTCGGCTTCGACCGACGACGGAGGCTGCATGAGGATTGCGCAGGTCGCACCCTTGTTCGAAAGCGTGCCGCCGAAGGCGTACGGAGGCACCGAACGGGTCGTGTCCTACCTGACCGAAGCACTGGTCGCGATGGGCCACGACGTCACCCTGTTCGCCAGCGGGGATTCCATCACCTCGGCCGAGCTCGTCCCCATCGTGGAACGCAGCCTGCGACTGGACCCGCGACACCCCGATTGGCTGCCCTGGCACACCATCATGCTCGACGAGGTGTTCCGCCGGGCCGCCCGGTTCGACGTGATCCATTTCCACGTCGATTTCCTGCACTACCCGATGGCACGCCGCTGCCCGACCCCGTGCCTGACGACCTTCCACGGGCGCCTGGACCTGCCCGACCTCGCCCCGCTGCACCGGCATTTCGCCGACGTGCCGGTGGTCTCGATCTCGGACCATCAGCGCCAGCCGCTGCCGCACGCGCGCTGGATGGGCACGGTCTATCACGGCCTGCCCGGGGGCTTGTACCGCTTCCAGCCACAGCCGGACGACTACTTCGCGTTCGTCGGCCGCATCTCGCCGGAAAAGCGGGTGGACCGCGCGATCGAGATCTCCAAGGCCTGCGGCACCCGGCTGCGCATCGCCGCCAAGGTCGACGAGGCCGACCGCCGCTACTTCGAGCAGCAGATCCGCCCGAGGCTGGACGACCGGCTCATCGAGTTCGTCGGCGAGATCGATGACCGTCAGAAGAACGAGTTCATCGGCCGCGCCCGCGCGCTGCTGTTCCCCATCGACTGGCCCGAGCCCTTCGGCCTGGTCATGATCGAGGCTTTCGCGTGCGGCACACCGGTCATCGCCTTCCGCTGCGGCTCCGTGCCGGAGGTGATGGTCGACGGCGTGACCGGCTTCGTGGTGGACACGATGGAGGAGGCCGTCGCCGCCGCCCGACGGGTCGGCCAACTCGAGCGCCGGCGCTGCCGCGAAGTGTTCGACACGCGCTTCACCGCGCCGGTCATGGCCGAGCGCTATCTCGACATCTACCGACAGCTGCGGGTTGAATGGCCCACCCGCGCGACCCCTGGGGCGTGGGCGGGCACCGCCTGGCGGGATGAAGGCGCCTGGCGCCCGGCCGGCCTCGGCCACACGCCGCAGGTCGCCTGAGCACGCCGGCCGGGGAGTTGGTGCAACGAAGTGCCCGCCGAGAGCGAGGAGGTGCGCTTCGTCAGGCCGCGGCTGCCCGGCGTCGCCCGCCTTCTTGCTACTGGAACTTCGTGAAATCGGGCTTGCGCTTCTCGAAGAAGGCCTGGAAGGCCTCGCGCGCCTCGGGGCTGCGCAGGCGCTGGCCGAAGATCTCGCCCTCGACCGCGATCGTTTCCTGCACCAACTGCGCGTGGGCGCGGCGCATGAGCTTCTTGGTCTCGCGCACGGCCGCCGGCGGCAGCTGCGTGAAGCGCTCGGCCACGCGGCGGGCGTGGTTCACCACCTCCGCGGCCGGCAGGATCGCATTGACGAGCCGCATCTCCTGCGCCTCCTCCGCCCCGAAGGGGTCGCCCAGCAAGAGCTTCTCGGCCGCCTTCACATGGCCGGCATACAGGGGCACCAGCAGGCTGGAGGCGAACTCGGCCACCAGCCCCAGGCTGGTGAACGGCATCGCGAACCGCGCGTCGTCGGCCGCATAGACCAGGTCGCAGTGCAGCAGCATGGTCGTACCGATGCCGATGGCCGCGCCCGTCACGGCCACGACCACCGGCTTCTCGCAGGCCAGCAGCGCCTGCATGAACTGGAACACCGGCGAGTCGAGCCCTTGAGGCGGGCGCTGCATGAAGTCTTCCAGGTCATTGCCCGAGGTGAAGATGCCGGGCTGCCCGGTGATGAGGACGGCGCGCACCGCGGAGTCGGCCTGCGCCGAGCGCAGCGCCTGCGCCATCGCCTCGTACATCGCCATCGTCAGGGCGTTCTTCTTCTCGGGTCGTGCGATCTCGATGGTCTGCACGCCGTTGAGCAGCGCCGTCTTGATGTTCATGTCGTCTCCAATCCGTGTGAGGGAAAGCATTGGAACAGTTGCACCGCACGCATCCACAGCGTCGGGCGGAACTGCTCGCGAAAGAATCCGAAATGCCCGATGCGACGGGCGCTGACATCGGCCGGCGTGATGCGTTCGAGCCGCTTGGGGGCCGCCGCGTACAGCTCCATCAGCGCGCGGGTGCCGCGCTCGGTCATCAGCTCGTCGTCGGCGATGGACCAGGCCACCACCGGAAAACGCGCCGTTTCGAAGGCGCGCCTCACGGCCTCGCCCTCCGCGCCCACATGGTAGCGGGGGTGCAGGCACCAGCGGCGCCATTGCAGCATCACGCCTCGCGGGATGTCGCCGATCTTGCGCAGGCGCCGGCCGGGAAAGTAGCCGCACAAATGGGTGGCCACCGGCACGATCACGTGCCAGAACAGCAGCACCGCGCGGCGCACGCGCGGCGCGTTGTCGCGCCAGTAGCCGCTGCCCGCGGCGATCGACAGCATCCCCGCGATGCGGTCGCGCTGTGTCAGCATCCCGGGCAGTTGCGCCCCCAGGCTGTGTCCCACGAGAAAGAGCGGCACGGGGCCCGCCCGCCGCGCGACCTCGGCGACGACCGCATCGTAGTCGTGCGCCCAGTCGTACAGATCCGCCTCGAAGCCGCGCAGGCTGCGCTGCCAGCGGGCCGGCCTCGAGTCGCCCACCCCCCGGTAGTCGAAGGTGGCGACGAGAAACCCCTGCTCGGCCAGCCAGGCGGCGAACTCGCGGTAATAGTCCTGACGCACGCCCATCGCCGGGCCGATCACGACGGCGGCGCGCGGGTCGCACGACTGCGAGTCCGGTCGGAACAGGCGCACGGCGAGCGTCGCCCCGGCCGGGGTGTCCAGTTCGATGCGTTCCATTCGCCCTCCTCGCCGCCCGCGCCGGCCCGCGCCCCGCGCCGGACCCCAGACACGAAGGGCCGCTGGCGCGGCCCTTCGGACGTCGTCACACCCGTTCGAAGATGCCCGCCGCCCCCTGGCCGGTGCCGACGCACATCGTCACCATGCCGTACTTGAGGTTGTGGCGGCGCAGCGCATGGACCACCGTGGCCGAGCGGATCGCGCCGGTCGCGCCCAGCGGGTGACCCAGCGCGATCGCGCCGCCCATCGGGTTGACCTTGCTGCGGTCGATGTCGAGCGTGTTGAGCACGGCCAGCGATTGCGCCGCGAAGGCTTCGTTCAGTTCGATCCAGTCGAGCTGGTCCTTCGTCAGGCCCGCATAGCGCAGCGCGGCGGGAATCGCCTCGATCGGGCCGATGCCCATGATCTCCGGCGGCACGCCCTTGATCGCGAAGCTGACGAAACGCGCGAGCGGCTCGAGGCCGTACTGCTTGATCGCGCGCTCGGAGGCGAGGATCAGGCAGCCCGCGCCATCGGAGGTCTGCGAGCTGTTGCCCGCCGTCACCGAGCCCTTGGCGGCGAACACCGGCTTGAGCTTGGCCAGCGCCTCGGCCGTGGTGTCGCGCCGGGGCCCCTCGTCCACGTCCACCGTGCGGGTGCGCACCGTGACCGAGCCGTCCGCCAGGTTCGGCAGGCGCTCGACCACTTCCACCGGCGTGATCTCGTCGCGGAACTCGCCGGCTTCGATCGCCTTGATCGCCTTCATATGCGACTGCAGCGCGAACTCGTCCTGCGCCTCGCGCGAGACCTTCCACTGCTCGGCCACCTTCTCGGCCGTCAGGCCCATGCCGTAGGCGATGCCGATGTTCTCGTCGCGCGTGAAGATCGCCGGGTTCATCGAGGGCTTGTTGCCGCTCATCGGCACCATGCTCATCGACTCGGTGCCGGCGGCGATCATCACGTCGGCCTCGCCGACGCGGATGCGGTCGGCCGCCATCTGCACCGCTGTCAGGCCCGAGGCGCAGAAGCGGTTGACCGTCACGCCGCCGACGGTGTTGGGCAGGCCCGCCAGCAGCGCTGCGATGCGCGCGACGTTCAGGCCCTGCTCGCCCTCGGGCATCGCGCAGCCGACGATCGCATCCTCGATCGCTTTCGGGTCGAGGCTCGGCACCTGCTTGAGCGCGCCTTGGATCGCCGCCACCAGCAGATCGTCCGGGCGGGTGTTCTTGAAGTAGCCGCGGCCCGACTTGCCGATGGGCGTGCGCGTCGCCGCGACGACGTAGGCCTCTTGCACTTGTTTGGTACTCATGTCTTTCACTCCAGTTGAGTCGCCTCAATCAAGCGGCCACCGCGGACCGGACCGTGCCGGCCCGCCGGTGGCGCCCCCTTGAGGGGGAGCGCCGAAGGCGCTACGGGGTGGGTCAGTTCCTGACGGGCTTGCCGGTCTGCAGCATGCCCATGATGCGTTCCTGCGTCTTGGGATGGTTCAGCAGCGAGCAGAAGTGCTTGCGCTCCAGCGCCATCAGGTACTCCTCGCTCACCAGCGAGCCGGCCTCCACCTCGCCGCCGCACACCACGTCGGCGATCAGGCTCGCGATGTGGAAATCGTGCTGGCTGATGAAGCCGCCGTCGCGCATGTTGACCAGCTGCCCTTTGATCGTCGCCACACCGGAACGGCCGGCCACCGGGAACAGACGCTTGAGCGGCGCGCGGTAGCCGCTTTCGAACATCGCCTTGGCCTGCTGGATCGCCACGTACAGCAGTTCGTCCTTGTTGGGCACGATCACATCGTCGTCGAGCAGGAAGCCCAGCTTGCGCGACTCGATCGCGCTCGTGCCCACCTTGGCCATCGCGGCGCTCGTGAAGCCATCCTTCACGAAGGTGAGGATGTCCGCGCCGGCGTTGCCGGCCGAGGCCATCTCGGCGGCGCGGCGCGCGATGTAGGTCAGGCCGCCCGCGCCGGGGATCAGGCCCACGCCCACCTCGACCAGACCGATGTAGCTTTCCATCGCCGCGACGCGCTTGGCGCAGTAGACGGCCAGCTCGCAGCCGCCGCCAAGCGCCATGCCGCGGATCGCGGCCACCGTCGGCACGTTGGCGTAGCGCAAGCGCAGCATCGCATCCTGCAGCTTCTTCTCTTCCGGCTCGATCGCCTTGGCGCCACCGGCCATGAAGGCGGGCAGCATGGCCTGCAAGTCGGCGCCCGCCGAGAACGGCTCGTCCGGCGACCAGACCACCACACCCTTGTACTGGCGCTCGGCCAGGTCCACCGCCTGCAAGAGCCCTTGCACGACGCCCGGCCCGATGGCATGCATCTTCGTCTTGATGCTGAGGATCACGACCTCGTCGTCCAGCGTCCACAGGCGCACCGAGTCGTCCTCGTGCAGCGTCTTGCCGGCTTGGTGCGGCGTCACCGCGCCCGAGCCGAGCACGTTCTCCGGGAAGAACTGGCGGCGGTAGACCGCGAGGTCGCTGCGCGGCACGTAGGTCTTCTTGGCCGGGGACCACGAGCCCTCGGGCCTGTGCACGCCGTCGCGGCCGTCGAACACCCACGCGGGCAGCGGCGCCTTCGAGAGCGCCTTGCCGGCCTCGATGTCCTCCTGGATCCACTGGGCGACCTGCTTCCAGCCGGCCTCCTGCCACAGCTCGAAGGGCCCCTGCTTCCAGCCGAAGCCCCAGCGGATGGCGAAGTCCACGTCACGCGCGCTGTCGGCGATCGACTCCAGGTGCACCGCGCAGTAGTGGAAGCCGTCGCGGAAGATCGACCACAGGAACTGCGCCTGCGGGTTGCTGGACTCGCGCAGCAGCTTCAAGCGTTCCGCCCCCGGCTTCTTCAAGATGCGGCCGATGATCTCGTCGGCCTTGGCACCGGAGGGGACGTACTCGCCCTTGGCCGGGTCCAGGCGCAGGATGTCCTTGCCGACCTTCTTGTAGAAGCCCGCACCGCTCTTTTGCCCCAGCGCGCCCTGCTCGATGAGCTTGGCCAGCACCGGCGGCGTCTGGTAGGTGGGGTAGAACGGATCGTCGGCCAGGTTGTCCTGCAGCGTCTTGATGACGTGCGCCATCGTGTCCAGGCCCACCACGTCGGCCGTGCGGAAGGTGCCGGAGCTGGCGCGGCCGAGCTTCTTGCCCGTGAGGTCGTCCACCACGTCGTAGCTGAGGCCGAACTTCTCCGCCTCGATGATGGTGGCCAGCATGCCGGCGATGCCCACGCGGTTGGCGATGAAGTTGGGCGTGTCCTTGGCGCGCACCACGCCCTTGCCGACGCTGGTGGTCACGAAAGTCTCGAGCTGGTCGAGGATGTCTGCGCGCGTGGCCGGGGTCGGGATCAGCTCGACCAGGTACATGTAGCGCGGCGGATTGAAGAAGTGGATGCCGCAAAAGCGCGGCTTGATCTCCTCCGGCAGCGCTTCGGACAGCTTCGTGATCGACAGGCCCGAGGTGTTGGACGCGACGATCGCGTGCGGCGCCACGTAGGGCGCGATCTTCTTGTACAGGTCCAGCTTCCAGTCCATGCGCTCGGCGATCGCCTCGATCACCAGATCGCAGTCTTTCAGGAGCTCGAGGTGCTCCTCGTAGTTGGCCTGCTGGATGAGCGCCGCGTCCTCGGGCACACCCAGCGGCGAGGGCTTGAGCTTCTTGAGCCCTTCGACCGCCCGGGTGACGATGCCGTTCTTCGGGCCCTCCTTGGCGGGCAGGTCGAACAGCACGACCGGCACCTTGACGTTGACCAGATGGGCGGCGATCTGTGCGCCCATCACGCCGGCACCGAGCACGGCGACTTTGCGGACTTGGAAACGACTCACGGATTTCTCCTTCAGGGATACGCAGCGGCCCGGGGGTGCGGGCCGCATCAATTCATTCCACCCGTTGCCACACCTGCGTGCGGCCGAGCAGCGGGGCGCCGATGTATCCTCGCACCTCCAGCCTCCGGCCGCCGTCCACCGGCTTCATGCGCACGCGGTACACCTTGCCGTTGTTCGGGTCGAGGATGTCGCCCCCGTCCCACAGCGCGGCATCGTCCCCGTTCTTCTTCACATTGCGAATGATCGTCAGGCCCACGATAGGCTGGTTCTTGCGGTCGTCGGAGCACTTCTCGCACACGGCGTCAGGCTTGGCCTCGGGATCGAGGATCTTCTCGACCTTGCCCGTCAGCACGCCGGAGGACTCGCTGATGCGCACCAGCGACTTCTCCTTCCTGGTGCCGTCGTCGATGGTCTTCCACAGTCCCACGGGCGTCTCCTGTGCGCCCGCGGCGGCGGCAAAGGCCACCAGCGCCAGCGCGATCGACTGCTTGTTCATGCTGCCTCCTTGGAGTGGTTGTGAAGGGGGTGGGGTGATGTGCGCGGCGGCGCGCCGCCGTACCGCACGGCGCGCCGCGGACCGAGCCGGCGGGTGCGGCTCAGAACAAGGCCTCTTCCATCTCCATCAGCGGCTTGAGACCCGCGCGGGCGGAGCGGATCAATCCGGCCGTCTCGGGCAGCAGCTTGGCGAAGTAGAAGCGCGCGGTGGCCAGCTTGGCCTTGTAGAACGGATCGCCGGAATCGAGCTTCTCGAGCGCGACCTTGGCCATGCGGGCCCAGAAGTAGGCGAAGACGAGGTGCCCGCACACGCGCAAGTAATCGACCGCCGCGGCGCCGACCTCGTCGGGGTTGCCGAAGGCTTTCATGCCGATCTCGGTGGTGAGCTTGGTCACCTTGTCGCCGAGGTCCGCCAGCGGGTTGACGAACTCCTGCATCTTCTCGTTGACGCCTTCGGCCTCGACGAACTCCTGCACCATCTTGCCGAACTTCTTCAGCTTGGCGCCGTTGTCGGCCAGGATCTTGCGGCCCAACAGGTCCAGCGACTGGATCGTGTTGGTGCCCTCGTAGATCATGTTGATGCGGGCATCGCGCACGTACTGCTCCATGCCCCATTCCTTGATGTAGCCGTGGCCGCCGAACACCTGCAGGCAGTGCGAGGTGGCGATCCAACCGTTGTCGGTCAGGAAGGCCTTGACGATGGGCGTGACCAAGGCGACGAGATCGGCGCAGTCCTTGCGCACCTGCTCGTCACCGCTGGACAACTCCTTGTCGATCTGCAGCGCCGTCCAGATCGCCAGCGCCCGGCCGCCCTCGGCATACGCGCGGGCGGTCAACAGCATCTTGCGCACGTCGGGGTGCACGATGATCGGGTCGGCGGGCTTGTCCGGCGCCTTGGGGCCGGAGAGCGAGCGCATCTGCAGGCGGTCCTTCGCGTAGGCCACGGCGTTCTGGTAGGCCACTTCGGTCAGGCCGAGCGACTGCATGCCCACGCCCAGGCGCGCGGCGTTCATCATCACGAACATCGCCTGCAGGCCGCGGTGGGGCTCGCCCACCAGCGTGCCGACCGCGCCGTCGAGGATCATCTGGCAAGTGGCGTTGCCGTGGATGCCCATCTTGTGCTCCAGGCCGCCGCAGTAGATCTTGTTGCGCTCGCCGAGCGAGCCGTCGGCGTTGATGAGGAACTTGGGCACGACGAACAGCGAGATGCCCTTGCTGCCGGCCGGCGCGTCGGGCAGACGGGCCAGCACCAGGTGGACGATGTTCTCGGCCAGGTCGTGCTCGCCGGCCGAGATGAAGATCTTCTGGCCGGTGATCTTGTAGGTGCCATCGGCCTGCGACTCGGCCTTGGTGCGCAGCAGGCCCAGGTCGGTGCCGCAGTGCGGCTCGGTCAGGCACATGGTGCCCGTCCACTCGCCGCTCGTGAGCTTGGGCAGGTACAGGCGCTTCTGCTCAGGCGTGCCGTGCTCGTGCAGGCACTCGTACGCGCCGTGCGACAGGCCGGGGTACATCGTCCACGCCTGGTTGGCCGAGTTGAGCATCTCGTAGAAGCACTGGTTGACCACCACCGGCAGGCCCTGGCCGCCGAACTCCGGGTCGCACGACAGCGCCGGCCAACCGCCCTCCACATACTGCTTGTAGGCCTCTTTGAAGCCCTGGGGCGTGCGCACCTCGTGCGTGGTCTTGTCCAGCGTGCAGCCTTCCTCGTCGCCCACCTGGTTGAGCGGGAACACCACCTGGGCCGCGAACTTGCCGCCTTCCTCCAGCACCGCGTTGACGGTGTCGGCGTCCATCTCGGCGTGCCGGGGCATTTGCTTGAACTCGTCGACGACGTTGAGCACTTCGTGCAGGACGAACTGCATGTCGCGCAGCGGCGGGGTGTATTGAGGCATGGGATGCTCCTTGGGACGAAGGTGGGTTATCGGGAGGAGGTGGATTTCGACGTGGCCTTGCGCGCCACGGGGGCCGCAGGCGGTCGGATCGGGGGGGCCTTGTCCGTGGCATGGCGCGCGATCACCGACTCGAACCCCTTGCGAGCCCGGTCGAGCGCTCCCGCGGAGCGCAAGAAGCGCGCGTCGTGGTGCAGCGCCAGGATGAGGCCATGGATCTCGAACAGCATCTGCAAGGGATCGGTGTCGGGGCGCAGATGCCCCTCTTCGATCGAAATGCTGATGGCGCGCCCCATCGCGCGATGCCACGCGCGCACCATCTCCGCCAGCGCATCGCGCACGGGGCCGGGGCGGTCGTCGAACTCGACGGCCCCGCTGATGTAGATGCAGCCGGAGTCGATCTCGACCGAGACGCGCCGCACCCAGCGCTCGAACAAGGCGCGCAGCCGGGGCAGGCCGCGAGGCTCGAGGATGGCAGGGAAAAACACCTCTTCCTCGAACTTCGCGTGATACTCACGGATGACGGAGATCTGGAGTTCCTCGCGCGAGCCGAAGTGGGCGAACACGCCCGACTTGCTCATGCCCATGACCTCGGCGAGCGCGCCGATGGACAAGCCCTCCAGTCCGACCTGCGAGGCGAGCCGCAGCGCCGCCTCCAGGATGGCGGCACGGGTCTGCTGACCCTTCTGCAGGTGTCGCGCGGGCTTGGGTTGGGGAGTGGCACTCACGGTGGGCCCAAAAATAGAACGAACGATCGTTCTATTTTGCAGAAATGCAGGCCGCTTCAGCGAACCCGACCCCGCTATTTCTAGAGAGCTTCCCCTAAAAGCAACAGTTCCGCGCCCCAGGCGGCAGGTCGGGCCCGGCAATCTCAGTGTTTACCCGCAGGTCCGAAGGCACGGGAGGTGGGGACCGCCGGGCCGCTCGCGCCCGCGGTGCGGACCGGCCAGACGCAGTGATGCCCTCGGCATCGTGAACTCGGGCGCGGCGTGCGCGGCTCGAACCTTGAGGAACGGCGCCGTTGTGCTCTATGCTGGCGCGTGGTTCCTGCGTGCGGCTGGTGGCCGCCCGCGGGACACGACGGGGACGCCGTCTCGACGGCGTCGCGGCCACGGTGACTGCACGATCCGCCGGCTGGGCGCGCCGGGCGGACCGGCATAACGCGAGGCATGCAAGGAGTCGCCCAGGGCCGGCTCTCTTCGGACCGGGCCCGGAGTGGCAGCCGCCGGACTCGGGTGGCGACCCGGGCATGCCGTCCGAGGAGGCTCGACGGTGCCAGTGGTGGATGTGCTGCAGCTCGACGTGTCCGGCCGACCGCAGGCCTGGATCACGCCCAAGGAAGCGGCCGTGCTGTATGCCAGCGACGGCATCGCCTGGACGCTGGGCGACCCGGTGGTGGTGCTGCGCGGCGGCATGCAGCGCTCGAGCGGCCGACAGTCGCGCATCGAGGTGCATCCCATCGTGGCGGTGCGCGGCGCGGTGCCGAGCCGGGCGTGGCGCCAGACGCCCGCGCTGTCCAACCTCAAGCTCTTTGCGCGCGACCGCCACCTGTGCGCCTATTGCGGCGGTCAGTTCACTCTGGAGGAACTGACGCGCGAACACATCGTGCCAACCTCTCGCGGCGGGCGCGACACCTGGATGAACTGCATCACGGCGTGCCGCGCGTGCAACGGCCGCAAGGGCAACCGCACTCCCGAGGAGGCTCGCATGCCGCTGCTGTACCTGCCCTACGTGCCGAACCTGCACGAGGACATGATCTTGCGGGGGCGCCGCATCCTGGTCGACCAGATGGAGTTCCTCCTCGCCAGCGTCCCGCGCACGAGCCGGCTGCACGCGTAGCCCGCGGGCGGCGCATCCCGCCCTCATGCACATTCCGACTAAGTTCAGAAGTTTTTAATCGTTGCTCGCATAAGGCGCCCTGTTCAGAATCGTGCTCCTCATCACGCAGGCCGCCAGCGACGACGCCATGAACTTCCAGCAGCTTCGCTCCGTGCGCGAGACGGTGCGGCGGGGGTTCAACCTGACCGAAGTGGCCCACGCCTTGCACACCTCCCAGCCCGGTGTGAGCCGGCAGATCCGCGAACTCGAAGACGAACTGGGCATCGAGTTGTTCGTGCGGGCGGGCAAGCGGCTGACCGGGCTGACGCCCCCGGGGGCGCAGGTGCTGCCCATCATCGAGCGCATCCTGCTCGACGCCGAGAACCTGCGCCGCGCCGGGGAGGACTACGCGCAGCAGTCGCGCGGCAAGCTGGCCATTGCCACCACCCACTCGCAAGCGCGCTATGCGTTGCCCGCGGCGGTGAGCGACTTCCGCAAGCGCTATCCCCAGGTCACGCTGAACCTGCACCAGGGCTCGCCGGCGCAGGTGGCGCAGATGCTGTTGGCCGGCGAGGCGGACATCGGCATCGCCACCGAGGCGCTGTCGAGGTACGAAGAGCTGGTGGCCCTGCCCTGCTACCGCTGGACGCACTGTGTCCTCGTGCCGCCCGGGCACGAGCTGCTGGACGGGCAGCCGCTGACGCTGGAGCGGCTCGTCAAGCACCCCCTCGTCACCTACGACGTCGGCTACACCGGGCGCACGCACATCGACGAAGCCTTTGCCCGCGCCGGTCTGCATCCCGAGATCGTGCTCACGGCGATGGACGCCGACGTCATCAAGACCTACGTCGAACTGGGCCTGGGCATCGGCATCGTCGCCTCCATCGCCTACGACGAGGAACGCGACCGTCAGTTGCGTTCGCTCGATGCGCGTCATCTCTTCACGGTCAACATGACGCGGCTGGCGATCCGGCGCGGCGCCTACCTCAAGGCCTATGTCTATGGCTTCATCGAGGCCTTCGCGCCGCCCTTGACCCGCGCCGTGGTGGAGCGAGCGCTGAAGGCCGAGCCGGGCGAGCACTTCGAGATCTGAGCACCGCGCTTGCAGACTGCCGGCGACCTACCGCCCGTTACGGCCGCGGGCGCGCCGCTGCGTAGAGTGGGCGGGTGGCGACGACGACACGAGGCGGCAGATGAACGGCAAGGCCGGACGCATCCGGGTGGGCATCGGCGGCTGGAACTACGAGCCGTGGCGCCAGACGTTCTACCCGCCCGGCGTGCCGCAGCGCAAGGAGCTGCACCACGCCAGCCGCGTGCTGGGCGCCATCGAGATCAACAGCAGCTTCTACCGCATGCCCGCGGCGCAAACGTTCGCCAAGTGGCGCCACGAGACGCCGCCGGGCTTTCTCTTCTCGGTGAAGGCCCCTCGCTACCTCACGCACCGCAGGCACCTGGCCGAAGGGCTCGCGCTGGCCGGACGGTTCGCCTCGGTGGCCGCACACCTCGAGGACCGGCTCGGCCCGCTGTTGTGGCAGCTTTCGCCGGAGCAGACCTTCGACGCGGAGGATCTCGAGCGCTTCTTCGCGGGGCTGCCCCGCGAGGTGGAGGGACGCGCGCTGCGCCACGCCATCGAGGTGCGGCACGAGAGCTTCCTGTGCGCCGGTTTCGTCGAGCTGGCGGCGCGGCAAGGCATTGCGATCGTGCACACCGATTCACCGAAGTACCCGCAGCTCGCCGACCTCACGGCCGACTTCGTCTATGTGCGCCTGATGCGATCTCAAAGCGAGCTGGCCACCGGCTACCCCGCGGGAGCGTTGGACACCTGGGCCGAACATGCGAGACGATGGGCCGTGGGGGAAGACCGCGAGCCGCTGCCGCACGTGTGTCCCCGGGCAGCGGTGGAGCCGCGCCCGCGCGACGTGTTCATCTACTTCATCGACGGGGCCAAGGAGCGCGCGCCGGCAGCGGCACAAGCCCTGATCGAGCGGCTGCCGGGCGGCGCCGTGGCGGGCTCCTGAGGGGCTCCTGGCGTCACGCCGCCTGCGCGAATCGCGTCGCCCGGCGTGGGCGCAGGTGCACGGTGGCTCCCGGCCGCAGCCCCTGGTGCTCGCGCAGCCGCAGGTACTCCTCGCGCGGCAATTCGACGTCCACGTAGCTGCCGTCGTCCTGGCGGCGGAACTCCACGCGGGTGCGGGGCCCGACGGTGAGGACCTGCGACAGCACCGCCGCCCAGCTGCCGGGGACCGGCTGGGCCAGGACCTCGATCTCGTGCGGGCGCACGTAACTCACCTCCTCGCCCGCGGGGCTGCCCGGGCCGTGGGACAGTCGCCCGTGGAAGACGTTGACGTCGCCCAGGAACTGAAGGACGAACGGCGTGGCCGGGTGGTCGTACACCTCGTCGGGTGCGCCCACCTGTTCGATGCGCCCGTGGTTCATCAAGACGATGCGATCGGCCACCTCCATCGCCTCCTCCTGGTCATGGGTGACGAACACGGTGGTCACGTGCATCTCGTCGTGCAGGCGGCGCAGCCAACGGCGCAAGTCCTTGCGGACCTTGGCGTCGAGTGCGCCGAACGGCTCATCGAGCAGGAGTACGCGCGGCTCCACCGCCAGCGCCCGGGCCAGGGCGATGCGCTGGCGCTGACCGCCGGAGAGCTGGTGCGGGTAGCGATCGGCGATCCAGTCCAGTTGCACCAGCCGAAGCAGCTCCGACACCTTGGCACGGATCTCGCGCTCGCTCGGGCGCGTGGCGCGCGGGCGCACGCGCAAGCCGAAGGCCACGTTCTCGAAGATGGTCATGTGGTTGAACAGCGCGTAGTGCTGAAACACGAACCCCACATTGCGCTCGCGCACCGAGGTGTGGGTGGCCTCCTCGCCGTGGAACAGCACCGCGCCGCTGTCGGGCTGCTCCAGGCCCGCGATGATGCGCAGCAAAGTGGTCTTGCCCGAACCCGAGGGCCCGAGCAGGGCGACCAGCTCGCCCGAAGGAATGTCGAGATTCAGGTCGTCGCAGACGACCGTGGCGCCGAAGCGCTTGTGGAGGTGGCGGACTTCGATGCTCATGGGATCACTTGGCGTTGGTGGCCAGGGACTTCTCCTCCTCGACACGGCGCTCGACGAGGAACTTCAGCACCAGCGTGACCAGCGCCAGCCCGGCCAGCAGCGAGGCGACGGCGAAGGAGGCGGCGAACTGGTACTCGTTGTAGAGGATCTCGATGTGCAGGGGCATGGTGTTGGTCTGGCCGCGGATGTGGCCCGAGACCACCGACACCGCACCGAACTCGCCCATCGCGCGCGCATTGCACAGGATCACGCCGTACAGCAGCGCCCATTTCACGTTGGGCAGAGTCACACGCCAGAAGATCTGCCACCCGGAGGCGCCCAGCACGCGCGCGGCCTCCTCCTGCTCCTGGCCCTGGGCCTGCATCAGCGGGATCAGCTCGCGGGCGATGAAGGGAAACGTCACGAACACGGTGGCGAGCACGATGCCGGGCACCGCGAAGATGACCTTGAGGTCGTGGTCGCGCAGCCACTCGCCCCACCAGCCCTGCAGACCGAAGACCAGCACGTAGATGAGGCCGGCGATCACCGGCGAGACGGAGAACGGCAGGTCGATCAGCGTCAGCAGCACGCTCTTGCCACGAAAGTCGAACTTGGCGATGGCCCAGGCCGCGGCCACACCGAACACCAGGTTGGCGGGCACGGCGATGGCCGCGGCGATCAGCGTGAGCCGGATCGCCGACAGCGCGTCCGGCTCGGTGATGGCGGCCACATACACCTGCCAGCCCTTCTTCAGCGCCTCGTGGAAGACGGTGGCCAGCGGCACGAAGAGAAAGAGCGACAAGAACGCGATGGCGACGGCGATCAGCGTGCAGCGCACCCAACGCGGCTCGGCCGTGGCGGCGGCGACGCGCAGCGCCGGTGCAGGCGCAGCGGCTGCAGGGGTGGGGCTCGGCATGGTGGCGGTGTTCATGAGCGGCGGCACCTCCGGTCAGCCGCCCTGGCGCTGGCGCGCCCAGGTTTGCAGCAGGTTGATGAGCAGCAGGAGCGAGAACGAGATGACCAGCATCACCACCGCGATGGCGGTCGCGCCGGTGTAGTCGTACTGTTCGAGCTTCGTGATGATGAGCAGCGGTGTGATCTCGGACACCATCGGCATGTTGCCGGCGATGAAGATCACCGAGCCGTACTCGCCCAGCGCCCGCGCGAACGCCAAGGCAAAGCCGGTGAGCAGCGCCGGGGTGAGGAGAGGAAAGATCACCCGCGTGAAGGTTTGCCACCGGCTGGCGCCGAGCGTGGCGGCGGCTTCCTCCAGCTCGGTGTGCAAGTCCTCGAGCACCGGTTGGAGCGTGCGCACGACGAAAGGCAGCCCGATGAAGGTGAGCGCGACGAACACACCCAGCGGCGTGAACGCGACGCGGATGTCCCACGGCGCGAGCCACCGGCCGACGACGCCGTGGGTCGAGTAGATCGCCGTGAGCGCGATGCCGGCCACCGCGGTGGGCAAGGCAAAAGGCAGATCGACGAGCGCATCGACGATGCGCCGGCCGGGGAAGTCGTAGCGCACCAGCACCCACGCGACGACCAGCCCGAACACCGCGTTGACCATCGCGGCGGCCAACGAGGCGCCGAAGGTGAGGCGGTACGACGCGAGCACGCGCGGCGACGTGACGGCCTCCCAGAACGCCGGCCAGGTCATGGTCGCCGTCTTGAGAAAGGCGGCCGACAGCGGGATCAGCACGATGAGGCCGAGATACAGCAACGCGAAGCCCAGGGCCAGGTCGAAGCCGGGCAGCACGGAGTGGCGCTTGAGCAGGGTGCGGGTGAAGATCATGGACGACGACGGCGACGGTGCGGAAGATGGTAGGCACGCGCGCCGCTGCGAGGAACGAAGCCTTGCGCGGCTGCTTATGCGAGAACCGGATATGCGCCGGGCCCTGGGTCGCCCGGCGCGCGCCGCCGCCTTCAGCGGCGCGTGTAGATGCGGTCGAACACCCCGCCGTCGGCGAAGTGCGTCTTCTGGGCCCGGGTCCAGCCGCCGAAGGCCTGGTCGATCGTGAACAGCTCCAGCTTGGGGAACTGGCCGGCGTACTTGGCCGCCACGCGTGGGTCGGTGGGGCGGTAGTAGTTGCGGCCGGCGATGTCCTGCCCTTCGGGCGAGTACAGATACTCGAGGTAGGCCTGCGCGACCTGCCGTGTGCCGCGCTTGTCGACGACCTTGTCGACCACGGCAACGGGCGGCTCGGCCACAATGCTGATGCTGGGCACCACGATGTCGAACTTGGCAGGCCCCAGCTCCTTCAACGCGAGCAAGGCCTCGTTCTCCCAGGCGATCAGCACGTCGCCGATGCCGCGCTCGACGAAGGTGGTCGTCGAGCCCCGCGCGCCGGAGTCGAGGACCGGGACATTGCCGAACAGCCGGGCGACGAACTCCTGCGCGCGCTGCTCGGAGCCGTACTTCTTCTGCGCATATCCCCAGGCGGCCAGGTAGTTCCAGCGCGCGCCGCCCGAGGTCTTCGGATTGGGCGTGATGACCTGCACGCTCGGCTTGACCAGGTCGTCCCAGTCCTTGATGCCCTTGGGGTTGCCCTTGCGAACGAGGAAGACGATGGTCGAGGTGTAGGGCGCGCTGTTGTGCGGGAGTCGCTTTTGCCAATCCGGCGCGAGCAGCTTGCCGCGCTGCGCGATCTCGTCGATGTCGTACGCGAGCGCGAGGGTCACGACGTCGGCTTCGAGCCCGTCGATCACCGAGCGGGCCTGTTTGCCCGAGCCGCCGTGGGAGCCTCGCACGACGACGGTGTCGCCGCTCTTGCCCTTCCAGTACTTGGCGAAGGCGGCGTTGTAGGCCTGATAGAACTCCCGCGTGGGGTCGTAGGAGACGTTCAACAAGGTGATGTCGCGGGCGCTGGCAGCGGCTCCAGCGACCGCGAGTGCAGTGAGCAGGCCCAAGCGCAGGAAACGGCCGATCATGGCGTACGACTCCTCAGCGATGCTGTCGATGCGGTGCATCGTAGGAGTCGACGCTCGGGCAAGGAACGAAGGGATGCTTCGATCCTTATGAGAATTTCGGCGCCGTGTCGGCCGCGACGGGGTGCGAGCCCCGGCGGCACTGCTCGAGCAGCCATTCGCGCCACGCCACGAGCGCCGGCCGTTCGCGCCCTTGCACGGCATAGCACAGGTGGTAGCCGCGTTCGATGCGCACCGGCTGGTCCAGCGCGAGGGCGATGCGGCCTTCGCGCAGGTCGTCCTCGATGAGGCAACGCTGAACGACTGCCAGACCGAGGCCTGCGATCACCGCCTCGACCAACATGGAGACCTGGTCGAACTGCGCGGCCGGCCGCAGGGTCACGTCATGCAACCCGCAGCCGCAGAACCAGTCGGCCCAGTTGCCCGGGTAGTGGCTGTGAAAGAGGAGCGGCCGGCCGAGCAGGTCGCGGGGCTCGCGAGGCGCATCGGCGCCCAGCAGATCCTGCGGTCGGCAGATCGGCACCAACTCGCGCCCGAGGAGGTAGTCGGCTGCGATGCCGGCCGGCCAGCGCTCGCCCCCGCTGCGTATCCAGGCGTCGGCCTCGGCGGGGTCGAACGGAGCCTCACGACGATAAGGCACGAACTCGAGCGCGACCGCGGGATGACGGGCGCGAAAATCGGGCAGGCGCGGAATCAGCCACTTGCTGAAGAGAGACGGCGTGACGCTCACGCGCAGCGCCCAGCGTCCCGGCAGACCGAACACCTCGGCAGCGGACTCGAGCTGCGCCAGCGCGGGCGCGATGACCTCGAAGTAGGCGCGCCCGGCGGGGGTGAGCACGCTGCCGCGGCCCTGCCGCTGCACAAGGGGCTGCCCCAGATGGGCCTCCAGGCGAGCCACCGCGCGGCTCACCGCGCCCTGCGTCACGCACAGCGCCTGCGCGGCACGGCCGAAGCTGCCACTGCGGGCGACGGCCGCGAAGGCGTGCAGTTCGGGCAAGGACGGGGAGCGGATGCGCACGACGGAGGCATGACCTGCGGTAATGGGACGAGGCGATTTTGTCGCTTTTTGAGGCCGGTGCGGCTCGCCAGAATCGGTTTCATCGCCGATCAGGAGACATACATCATGCTTACGCGCCGTCGCGCCATGCAGGTCCTCGGGTGGGGCCTTGCCTCTGGCCTTTCGCTCGGGCTCGCCACGCCCGTGTCCGCTCAGGGCTACCCGGAGCGAACCGTCAAGCTGGTCGTGCCCTTCGCCGCCGGAGGCTCCACCGACCTCGTCGCGCGCCTGCTGGCCGACAAGATGGGCCCTATTCTCGGGCAGACCGTGATCGTGGAGAACCGCGGTGGGGGCGGAGGCACCTTGGGGGCCGATGCGGTGGCCAAGGCCAAGCCGGACGGCTACACCATCGGCATGGCGACGATGAGCACGCACGGCTCCAACCCGGCCGTCTACACCCGCCTGCCTTACGACCCGATCAAGGACTTCGCGCCGATCACCAACGTGGTGTCGGTGCCCAGCGTGTTCGTGGTGCACCCGAGCGTTCCCGCGCAGACGATGAAGGAGTTCATCGCGCTCGCCAAGGCCGCGCCGGGCAAGTACACCTTCGCCTCGCCCGGCAACGGCTCCCTGGGCCACGCCAACATCGAGCAGTTCATGGACCTCGCCGGCATCCAGCTGCTCCACGTGCCGTACAAGGGCGCCGGGCAGGCGGCCACCGATGCGTTGGCCGGCGTCGTGCACGCCATGACCGACAACCTGCCGTCCACGCTGCCCAACATCAAGGCGGGCAAGCTGCGCGCGCTGGCGGTGCTCGCGCCGCAGCGCTCGCCGGTGTTGCCCGACGTGCCGACCTACCGCGAGCTCGGCTTCGAGGAGATGTCCGAAGGCGGTTGGTTCGGTCTCGTCGCGCCGGCCGGCACGCCGCCGGCCGTCATCAAGCGGCTGCACGAGGCGGCGCACAAGGCCATGGCGACTCCCGAGTTCAAGGAGAAGCTCGCGGCGATGTCCGGCATCCCGATGGCCAACTCGCCCGAGCAGTTCGCGGCGCAGATCCGCGTGGCGATCGAGAAGTACCGCCGCATCGCCAAAGCGGCCAACATTCGCATCGAATGAGCGCCGGCCTCCCTTCGCAGGCGCCCGGCGCGGCCCAGCCAGTCAACACCGGGGCGCCGTCGCCAGGCGGGGCGTGCGACGCGCCCGGTGCCGTGACGGTGAGCCCGCCTGCCGGCGCGGCGCTGCCCATCGTGTGCGACTCGCCGCACAGCGGCACCCACTACCCGGAGGACTTCGCCCCTGCCGTGCCGCTTGCGCTCCTGCGTCGCGGAGAGGACACGCACGTCGAGGCGTTGTGGGCCGATGCGCCGCGCCACGGGGCCACGCTGATCGCGGCGCACTTCCCCCGCACCTACATCGACCCCAACCGCTCGCTCGACGACCTGGACCCGGAATTGCTGGACGGCCCCTGGCCCAGCCCCATCGCGCCGGGCCCCAAGTCGAAGTTGGGGTTCGGGCTCGTGTGGCGGCAGCTCGACGCGCGCACGCCGATCTACGCACGCAAGCTGAGCCCGGAGGAAGTCCGCGGCCGCATCGAGCGCTGCTGGAAGCCCTATCACCGCGCTCTTGCCGAGGCGGTGGACCAGGCGGTGCGCGACTTCGGCTGCCTGTGGCACCTCAACCTGCACTCGATGCCCGACGATGCCTACGCGCGGCTGGGACTGGCGAGCAGCGCGCCGCTGGCGGATTTCGTCCTCGGCGACCGCGACGGCACCACCTGCGATCCGGCTTTCGTGGCCCTGGTCGCCGACACGCTGCGCGACCTTGGCTACCGGGTGGCCGTGAACGACCCGTACAAGGGCGTGGAGCTGATCGGGCGCATCGGCCGACCCGAGCTGCGACGGCACAGCCTGCAGATCGAGATCCGCCGCCCGCTCTACATGGACGAGAGCACGCGCGAGCGCCACGCCGGCTTCGAGCGCGTGCGACGCGACCTCGACACGCTCTTGGACCACATCGCGGCCCATGTGCGCGAGCAGCTGCGCTGAAGCCGCGCCTCTTGCCAAGCGGGCGAGCGAACCGGCTATAATGGCGGTCTTTGGCGCTTTAGCTCAGTCGGTTAGAGCGACGGAATCATAATCCGCAGGTCCGGGGTTCGAGTCCCTGAAGCGCCACCAAGATCCCCCGCCCCGCAGGTCGTGTGCCTGGCGGGGCGTTTTGCTTGGCCCCTCGCGCGGCCCCCTCTGTGGCTCCTGCCCTCCTTCCTCGGCGCGTCTTCGCATCCTGTCGGTTCTCGGCTGGCACCCGGGTCTCGACGCTCTGCGCGGGCCCCGCTTGCCTATCGGCGCCATCGTGAAATTCAATCGCCCGGCCGGGCCATGGGATCGGCGTTTGCCGCGCCGGGGAGCGTCGCGCCTGGAGCGCGCGCAGCCCACGAAAGGAGCCGATCCCATGTTTGCCCACAACAAGCGATTGCAGTACACCGTTCGCGTGAGCGAGCCCAACCCGGGCCTGGCCAACTTGCTGCTCGAGCAGTTCGGCGGGCCGCAGGGCGAGTTGGCCGCAGCCTGCCGCTACTTCACCCAGGCCCTCGCCGAGGACGACCCGGGCCGCAAGGACATGCTGATGGACATCGCGACCGAGGAGCTGAGCCACCTCGAGGTCATCGGCACGCTGGTGGCGATGCTGAACAAAGGCGCCAAGGGCCGTCTGGCGGAGGCGGTCGACGGCGAAGCCGAGATGTACCGGCGCATCACGGGGGCGGGCAACGATTCGCACGTCACGCAGGTGCTCTATGGCGGGGGACCCGCCCTCACCAATTCCGGCGGCCAGCTCTGGACGGCCGGCTACATCGACACCATCGGCGATCCCTCGGCCGACTTGCGCTCCAACATCGCGGCGGAGGCTCGCGCGAAGATCATCTACGAACGCCTCATCAGTTGCACCGACGACCCCGGCGTCAAGGAGGCGCTCGGCTTCCTGATGACCCGCGAAGTGGCGCACCAGCAGTCGTTCGAGAAAGCGCTGTATGCCATGCAGCCCAACTTCCCGCCCGGCAAGCTGCCTGGCGATCCGCGCTTTGCCAACGTGTACTTCAACATGTCGCAAGGCGAAGGCGACCTGCGCGGCCCGTGGAACAGCGACACCCACTTCGAGTACGTGTCCGACCGCGACCAGCAGATGGCCGTCGACGGCGGCACCGGGATGCCGGAGGTGACGCTACCCGAGGACGAGGCGCAGGTGCTGCGGCAGATGGCCGAACGCACCCAGTCCGACCTGGACAGCGACCCCACCACCGGCGCCGAGCTCGGCATGGGCAACGGACCGGTGGCGGGCGGCGCGCCCCCTGCCAAGCCCGGCCGACGCAGCAGCCGCACTTCCAGCCGTTCGCACTGAGGAGGACGGCATGCGGTCCCCCGATCGCTCTCCCCTCGGTGGCGCGACGGTCAAGCGAGCGCCGTCTTCGCCCGGCGCCGCATCGCCGCTCGCCGGGATCGCGGCCGGGGGCCGCCGGCTGGCGCTGCTCACGGCGACGGCGCTGCTGCTCGGCTTGGTCGCGTGGGCGGGCTGGGGACTGCACGCCGCTTCGTGGCCGCAGCCCGTGGGCGACGCGCTGCTCGGCGGGCTTGCGGCCGCGCTGGCCACGGCCCTGGGCACACTGCCCGTGCTGTTGGCTCAGCCCCCGGCCGAGCGCAGTCGCGATGCCATGCTCGGCTTCGGCGCCGGCGTGATGCTGGCCGCCACGGCGTTCTCCCTCGTGTTGCCTGCGCTGGAGGCCGCGACCGCGCGCGGCGCGGGGCCCTGGGGCGCGAGCCTGATCGTCGCGGCCGGCATCGTGCTCGGAGCGGCGCTCGTGCTGTCGTTGGACCGGTGGCTGCCGCACGAGCACTTCGTCAAGGGGCGCGAGGGCCGGCAGGCCCACATGCTGCGCCGCACGTGGCTGTTCGTGTTCGCCGTGGCATTGCACAACGTGCCCGAGGGGCTGGCGATCGGGGTCGCCTTCGCCGGGCCCTCGGCCGCCTCGGCCAGCGCGCTGGCCACGGGCATCGCCGTCCAGGACGTGCCGGAAGGACTGGTGGTGGCGCTGGCCCTGCGCAGCGCCGGCTACGGGCGCGCGGCTGCCGCCGGCCTGGGAGCGGCCTCGGGCCTCGTCGAGCCCGTCGGCGCCGTGCTGGGCGCCGCCGTCGTGTCCGCCTCGGCGGTGCTGCTGCCTTGGGGGCTGGCCTTTGCAGCGGGTGCCATGCTGTTCGTGATCAGCCACGAGATCATCCCCGAGTCCCACCGCCAGGGCCACGAGGCCTGGGCCACCGGTGGCCTCGTGCTGGGCTTCATCGTGATGATGGTGCTGGACACCGCGCTCGGCTGATGCCTGCGCGGCGGTCACCGATCGCCCCCCGCGGTCCCTCAGTAGCCGATCGCGAAGGCCTGACCCCGGAAGCGGAACACCGCCTGTCGCGGCTGGATCTGCTCAAGCGTGAGCTCGGGGGCGAGCCGGTCGCCTTCCTGGTAGGGGCGACCGTTGACGATCACGACCCGATCGGCGCGCTGGGGCGAGTAGACCGACCCGCCGATGGCCAGCGACGGGAGGTGCTGCTTCAGCTCGGGCGGCAACTCCTGCAGCAAGGGCACCCGTTGAGGCGCGGGTGAAGCGGGCGCGGCCGATGCCGCTGCGGGCGCCGCGGCGAGGGTATCGCCCCGCGACCTCGTTCCAGTCCCGTCTGCGGAGACGGCTGGCCCCGCTGTCGGGCGCCCCCTGCGCTCCGGCGCCGGCTCCCCCCGGCCCGCTTTGGCGGGCGCAGGCGATCGATCGTCCGCACGCCCCCCTTGCGCCGCGGGGGCAGCCCGCGGAATCGAGGCAGCGCCTTGCTGCGAAGGCGTCGTTGCCGCCGTGGCCGGCTCATCGCGCGGGGGCGGCGCCGGGGCCGCCCTGCGGGTTTCGGCAAGGGGCGGCGCGGCGGCGGGGGCGACGCCGGCCACCGCCTGAGGCGGCGAGCGCTCGGGCGAGGCCGACAGCTCGGCGGGCTGGACGGCGGCGCGCCGGTTCGCCCACCACACCGCCCCGCCCAGCGGCAGCGCCAGACCGAGCGCCACGCCCAGTGCGATCCACGCCCGCCCGGGGCGACGGCGCGGGACGAGCTGCTCGTCGGTGGGGCCTGCAAACGTCTGCGAGTGCAGGCTCGGCACCGCACCGCGCTCCCGCTCGGCGTCGGCGCGACGCAAGGCATCGAGGATGTAGGACATCGTTCAGTGCTCCAGGCGCGGTTCGTCCACGCCGCTGGCGCGGTTGAGTCGCATCAGCGTCACCGGCCCGGCCCGCCCGTCGGGCTCGAGGCCCTGGGCGACCTGGAAGGCCTGGATGCGCGATTTCAGCGGCGCATCGGCACCGCTCGCCGGACCGGCGTGCGACAGCCGCTCGGCCAGCCAGCGGGCCAGCGCGCCCTCGGTCATGTCGCTGGCCTTGCCTTCGTATCCCGGCGGGCTGCGCCACAAGGTCGCGAACTCGCCCAGCCACCACGACGCCAGGGCCGCGGCGGGGAGCAAGAGCTCGCCCTGCGCGGTGCGCAATCGCAGCTTCTCGCCTTCGAGCCCGGCCAGAAGGACGTAGCCGATGCCATGCTGGGGGTCGCGCAGCGTCAGCACACCGGGCCGGTCCAAGAGGCGGATCGAGGTCAGGCTGGTGCGGGTGCTGCGAAAGCATTGCAGTTGCGCCTCCTGCCAGGCCTCGCAGGGCGCTCCCGCGACAGCGGGTGCATGCCAGGACGCGCCGAGCGCGCGCCAAGCCTGTTGTTCGTCGCGCCAAACCCCGGCCCACAGCGCCTGCGCTTCGTCCGGGCCCGCGCCCTCGGATGCCACTGCGGAGGAAGGCGCTGCCGCCGCAGGCACGGCCGAGGCCGCGCCGGCGCCGGCGGCGGGCACCGGGGCCTCGGCACGGGACGACGCTTCCACCGGCGGCGTCGTGCGGGCCCTCCAGCCCTGCTGCACGCCGTACGCGATGCCGCCAAAGGCCGCGCTGCCCAAGAGCAGCAACGCCGACCAGCGCCATCGCGAGTCCCGCCATGCGTCCACCCAACCCCGGTGCGCCCGCCCGGCCTCCTCGAACACCTCGGCGGCGGCACGATCGACGATCTGGCGGTCGATGCGTCGGCGACCCGTCGCGTAGGCACCCAGCATCGCGCGGTCGCACAACAGGTTGATGCGCCGCGGCACGCCGCGCGACCAGTGATGAACGCGCCGCAAGGCCTCGGGCTCGAAGGGCATCTCGTCGGGCATGCCGGCCACGGCCAAGCGGTGGCGCACGTAGCGCAGGGTGTCTTGCTCGGTGAGCGCTTCCAGATGGAACCGCGCGATCACCCGCTGCGCGAGCTGCTCGAGTTCGGGGCGGGCGAGCATGCTGCGCAGCTCGGGCTGTCCGATCAGCACGATCTGCAGCAGCTTGCGTTCGTTCGTCTCGAGGTTGGTCAGCAGGCGCAGCTGCTCCAGCACGTCGGGCGCGAGGTTCTGCGCCTCGTCGATGATCAGCACGTTGTTCTGCCCCACCGCGTGCGTACGCAGCAGGAACTCGTTCAACGCGTCGACGTGGTCCTTGACGCTGGCCTGGCCCGACACCGGCTGCGCGACGGTGATGTGGAACTCCTCGCACACCGAGCGCAGCAGCTCCGTCACCGTGAGCTTGGGGTTGAAGATGTACGCGACGTTGCAGCGCTTGGGGATCTGCTCGAGAAAGCAGCGGCACACCGTCGTCTTGCCGGCCCCGATCTCGCCGGTGAGCAGCACGAAGCCGCCGCCACTCTTGACGCCATAGAGCAGGTGCGCCAACGCCTCGCGGTGGCGCTCGCTCATGTAGAGGTAGCGTGGGTCGGGCGCGATCGAAAAGGGCTCGTGCTTGAGGCCGAAGAACCGGGCGTACATGCGGCAGCGCAGTGCTGTTGTGCCGAGGCGGGCAGACAGTCTATCGCCGCCGTCCGGGACGGGCGCCGCCACGGCCCGTAAAATGTGGTTCGGCCCGTCGCCTCGCGCGGCGGCTTCCAACAGCCCCTGGATCTACACCATGCCCCGCTGTTCGTTGCCGGCCTGGGTGCTCGCGCTTGCGCTGCCCGTGGCCGTTCATGCCCAGACCGTCGTGCAACGTGCCTTCCCCCAAGACGCGCTGCGCGGCGAGATCGTCGTCACGGCCCCTCCCGAGATCACCCTCAATGGCGAACCGGCCCGCCTCGCCCCCGGTGCACGCCTGCGCGGGCAGGACAACCTGCTCGTGATGTCGGGCGCCGTCGTCGGCGAGAAGCTGCCCGTGCTCTACACGCTCGACACCTACGGCCTCGTCAAGGACGTGTGGATCTTGCGCGCCGACGAGCAGAAGAAGCTCTGGCCCAAGACGCGCCAGGAGGCTGCCGCGTGGGCGTTCGACCCCGCCGCCCAGGCGTGGGTCAAGCGCTGAAGGCCGCGCTGCACACCCCCGCCCGCAATCGGCCTCGCACACCAGGGCCGCCTGCACCGCTTCAGCCCGCCTCGCACGCGGCGGCGCCTGTGCTTGAAGTTTGAAGAGCCTCGCCCCTGAGGGCGAAAGGACCCGCGATGAACGAGCAGACCCCGCAAGGCGGCAAGAAGGTCTACATCAAGACCTTCGGCTGCCAGATGAACGAATACGACTCCGACAAGATGGCCGACGTGCTGCGTGCGGCCCAGGGCTACACGCCCACCGACAACCCCGAGGAGGCCGACCTCATCCTCTTCAACACCTGCTCGGTGCGCGAGAAGGCGCAAGAGAAGGTCTTCAGCGACCTGGGCCGCCTCAAGCACCTCAAGAAGAAGGGCGTGAAGATCGGCGTGGGCGGGTGCGTCGCCAGCCAGGAAGGCGCCGCGATCATCGAGCGCGCGCCCTACGTGGACGTCGTCTTCGGCCCCCAGACGCTGCACCGCCTGCCCGACATGCTGGCCCGGCGTGACGCGATCGGACGCCCGCAGGTGGACATCAGCTTCCCCGAGATCGAGAAGTTCGATCACCTGCCGCCCGCGCGCGTGGAAGGCGCCTCGGCCTTCGTCTCGATCATGGAGGGCTGCTCCAAGTACTGCTCGTACTGCGTCGTGCCCTACACCCGCGGCGAGGAGGTCTCGCGCCCCTTCGAGGACGTGCTCGTCGAGGTGGCCGGCCTCGCGCAGCAGGGCGTCAAGGAAGTGACGCTGCTGGGTCAGAACGTCAACGCCTACCGAGGCAAGATGGGCGAGAGCGGCGAGATCGCCGACTTCGCGCTGCTGATCGAGTACGTCGCCGAGATCCCCGGCATCGAGCGCATCCGCTACACGACCAGCCACCCCAACGAGTTCACGCAGCGCCTCATCGACGTCTATGCCCGCGTGCCGCAGCTCGTGAGCCACCTGCACCTGCCCGTGCAGCACGGCAGCGACCGCATCCTCGCCGCGATGAAGCGCGGCTACACGGCGCTCGAGTACAAGAGCATCGTGCGCAAACTGCGGGCCGTGCGCCCCGGCATCAGCCTGTCGTCGGACTTCATCGTCGGCTTTCCCGGCGAGACGGAGGAGGACTTCGCCAAGCTGATGAAGCTGGTGGAAGACGTCGGATTCGACGCGTCCTTCAGCTTCGTCTTCAGCCCGCGCCCCGGCACGCCGGCCGCAGCCCTGGAGGACACCACCCCCAAGGACGTCAAGCTCGCACGTCTGCAGCGTCTGCAAGCCGCCCTGGAGGACCACGTGCGGCGCATCAGCGAAAGCCGCGTCGGCACGGTGCAACGCATCCTCGTCGAGGGCCCCTCGAAGAAGGACGCGAACGAGTTGATGGGGCGCACCGAGTGCAACCGCATCGTCAATTTCCCGGGCGGGCCGCACGCGCAGCGCCTCGTGGGCCAGATGATCGACGTGCGCATCACGCAAGCCTTGCCGCACTCGTTGCGCGGCGAGGTCGTGATCCGCGAGGACGAGACGAGTCGCTGACGGCCTCGTTCAGCGCCGCCTGCGTGGGGCCACGCCAGCGCCGGTGGCCCGGGATCGCCGCGTGCGCCTCAGCGGCCGCGCCGCAGTCCCCAGCCGGCGCCCCATTGCGCCAAGGCCACGGCGGCCAGCATCGCAGCGTAGGTGGCCATCTTGCCGTCGCGGCCCAGCCACCAGAGCCCGGCCAGCAGGGCGAGCGCCGCGGCTGCGCTGCTCCATGCGGCCAGGCGGGCCCACGGCACGCCCGCCAGCGACCGACGCCACAGCAGCTTGACGGCCAAGCTGCTGACGGTCCCGACGAAGACCGCCGGCGCGAAGAAGTTGGCGAGGTGCCAGAAGGCGTCCAGAGGGCCCATCGATGGTCGTTGCGTGGTGGTCAGCGTGAGTGCGTTGCGAGCGCGAAGGCCACGAGGCCCGTTCGCATGGGAGGCCTGCCGCAGCCGGGCGGCCCGGCTTGACGCACATCAAGCCGATAGGTCCCCACTAAGTACTTGAAACACCTCGAAATTTTATAATCGCGCCATGAGCGTCTTCGCCCTCGGCCTGAACCATCACACCGCCCCTGTCGATCTGCGGGGCCGGTTCGCGTTCACGCCGGAGCAGTTGGGGCCCACGCTGAAGGCGCTGCGCGAGCGGTTCAGCCTCAAGCCCGAGGCGGCCCTGCTGTCCACCTGCAACCGCACCGAGCTCTACTGCGCCGCACCGACCGAGCTGGTGCGCCCGGCGACCGATTGGCTGGCCGGCCTGCGCGGCGTGCCGGGCGATGAACTGAGCCGCCACCTCTACGTGCTCGAAGGCCCTCAGGCCGCGCGCCATGCGTTCCGCGTGGCCAGCGGTCTGGATTCGATGGTGCTCGGCGAGCCGCAGATCCTCGGCCAGATGAAGCAGGCCGTGCGCGAGGCCGACGCTGCCGGCACGCTGGGCACGACCTTGCACCAGCTCTTCCAGCGTTCGTTCGCGGTGGCCAAGGAGGTGCGCACCTCCACCGAGATCGGCGCGCATTCGATCAGCATGGCGGCCGCGGCCGTCCGGCTGGCCGGCCAGCTCTTCGAGGACCTGCGCGAGATCAAGGTGCTGTTCGTCGGCGCGGGCGAGATGATCGAGCTGGCGGCCACCCACTTCGCTGCCAAGACGCCGAAGGCGATGGCGGTGGCCAACCGCACGCTCGAACGGGGCGAGAAGCTCGCGACCCGCTTCGGCGCGGAAGCCATGCGCCTGGCCAATCTGCCCGTGCGCCTGGCCGAGTTCGACGTCGTCGTCTCGTGCACGGCCAGCTCGCTGCCCCTCATCGGGCTCGGCGCGGTCGAGCGCGCCCTCAAGCAGCGCAAGCACCGCCCGATGTTCATGGTGGACCTCGCCGTGCCGCGCGACATCGAGCCCGAGGTGGCGACGCTGGACGACATCTACCTGTACACGGTGGACGACCTCTCGGCGGCGGTGCAGGTCGCCGGCGAGAAGCGCCAGGCTGCGGTCGCGCAGGCCGAGGCCATCATCGAAACCGGCGTGCAGAGCTTCCAGCACTGGCTGGACCAGCGCGCCGCGGTGCCCCTCATCCAGGCCCTGCACCGTCAGGCCGACGACTGGCGCGCCGTGGAGTTGGCCCGCGCCCGCAAGGCGCTGGCCCGCGGCGAGGACGTCGAGGCCGTGCTGGAGGCCCTCTCGCGCGGCCTCACCCAGAAGATGCTGCACGGCGCGCTGGCCGAGTTGCACAGCGCGCCCGACGCCACCCACCGTCAGCAGATCGCCGAATCGATCTCGCGCCTGTTCCTGCGCAGCGCGTCGCGTCCCACCGGGCGCGGGTAGCGGCGTTTGCCGCCCCCTCTTTGCGGCCGCCCGCCGGCCCCCGGCTCTGCGCCCTCCTCACCCACTTTCCTGGCTTGCGCCGCACGATGAAAGACGCCCTGCGCCGACAACTGGACCGCTACCTCGAACGCCTGCAGGACCTCGACCGGCTGCTGGCCGCCCCGGACATCGCCAGCGACCTCGACCGCTTCCGCGGCCTGACCCGCGAGCATGCCGAGGTGGCCGCGGTGGCCCAGCGCTACGAGCGCTTCCTGCAACGCGAGTGCGACCTCGCCGCCGCCCGCGAGCTGCTGGCCGACCCCGAGATGGCGGCCATGGCGCAGGAAGAGATCGCCGCCGCCGAAGCCGATCTCGCGCGTCTGGAGGACGAACTTCAGCGCGCCGTGCTGCCCAAGGACCCGGACGACCGGCGCAATGCCTTCCTCGAAATCCGCGCCGGCACGGGCGGCGACGAGTCGGCCCTTTTCGCCGGCGACCTGCTGCGCATGTACCTGCGCTACGCCGAACGGCAGGGCTGGAGCAGCGAGGTGATGTCCGCCAGCGAGTCGGACCTGGGCGGCTACAAGGAGGTGGTCGTGCGCATCGCCGGCGACGAGGTGTATGGGCGGCTCAAGTACGAGTCGGGCGGCCATCGGGTACAACGCGTGCCGGCCACCGAATCGCAAGGGCGCATCCACACCAGCGCCTGCACCGTGGCCGTGATGCCCGAGCCCGACGAGGCCGAAGAGATCAGCATCAACCCCGCCGAGCTGCGCATCGACACCTTCCGGGCGAGCGGTGCGGGCGGGCAGCACGTCAACAAGACCGAATCGGCCATCCGCATCACCCACCTGCCCACCGGCCTCGTGGCCGAATGCCAAGACGACCGTTCGCAGCACCGCAACCGCGCCAAGGCGATGGCCGTGCTCGCAGCTCGTCTCAAGGAGAAGGAGCGGCAGGAACGCCAGGCCAAGGAGGCCGCCACCCGCAAGAGCCTCATCGGCAGTGGCGACCGCTCCGACCGCATCCGCACCTACAACTTCCCGCAAGGCCGGCTCACCGACCACCGCATCAACCTCACGCTCTACAAGCTCGGCCAGATCATGGACGGCGAGCTCGACGAGGTGGTGAGCGCCCTGCGCACCGCACGGGAGGCCGAGCTGATCGCCGAGCAGCTCGCCGGCCTGGAACAGGGGGGCCGATGAACCGCACGCTCGCCGCGGCCTGGCAACAGGCGGTGCAGCAGTCGGGGCTGGAACGGCTCGATGCACAGCTGCTCCTGCTGCACGCCCTCGGCCGCGACACCGGCGGTGGCGGGCGTGCGTGGCTGCTGGCGCACGACGCCGACCCGCTGCCCGCCGATGCAGCCCGGCGCTACGACACCCTGGTGCAGCGCCGCGCGCGGGGCGAGCCGCTCGCCTACCTCGTCGGCTGGCGCGAGTTCTACGGCCTGCGGCTGGAAGTGAACCCCGACGTGCTCGTCCCGCGCCCCGACACCGAGACGCTGGTCGAGTGGGCGCTCGACTGCCTGCCTCGCCCCCCGGCCGCGCCGCAGGTGCTAGACCTCGGCACCGGCAGCGGCGCGATCGCGCTGGCACTCGCCCATGCGGCACCGCATGCCCACGTGACCGGCACCGACTGCAGCGGCAAAGCGCTCGCCGTGGCGCGTCGCAACGCCGAGCGCCTGGGCCTCGCGGTCCGCTGGCGCGAGGGCCGATGGTTCGAGGCCGTCGCCCGCGACGAGGTCTACGACCTCATCGTCAGCAACCCGCCCTACATCGCCGAGGGCGACCCGCATCTGCCCGCCCTCGCCCACGAGCCGCGCTCGGCCCTCGCCGCGGGGCCGCACGGCCTGAACGACCTGGCGACCATCGTCGCCGACGCGCGAGCCCACTTGCGGGCCGGCGCCTGGCTGCTGCTGGAACACGGGCATGACCAGGCCGAGGCCGTGCAACGGCTGCTGCGGGAGCACGACTATGCCGACGTCGCCACCCGCAGCGATCTCGCCGGCCGGCCTCGCTGCACCGGGGGCCGGCGTCCGTAACACTCGGTCACGACGAGAACCGCGAACGGCGCCGCTCGCCGCATGAACGGGGGGTGCGCCCCTTGGCGGACGAAGGCGCCCCTTCTACGATGGGACGTCCCAGGTCTCGGGATTTGCGCGGGCGGGCCCCGCAGCCACGAGGGGAGCGGACGATGAACACGAAGCGTGTCAGGGCGATGGGTCAATGCGCGGCGCTGGCGTGGGCGGCTGCGTTGAGCGGCTTGGCGTCCCACGCACACGCCGACGGCGAACTTGCGTTGCGCGTGGACGGGCCGCGTGTGCGTTTGAGCTACAGCCTGCCCCTGCAGCCCGGCACGCAACTCGGCGTCGAGCGCGTGCGGGTCCGCCTCGGTGGGCTGAGCCTCTACGACAGCCAGCCCCCAGGCGTGCAACGGCCCGCGTTGAGCGAGTGGTCCGTCACCGGCAACTACCGCTTCGGCCCGGCGCTCGGCTGGCGTGCCACCGGCGGTGTGCTGCGCGGCGAATCGCTGGAACGCTCGACCATCGCGCCCGGCGCCCCCCGGAACCAGGAGGCCGCCTCGGTGTCGCTCCTCGACAGCCGCAGCGTCGCCGTTCCCTACTTGGGGCTCGGCTACTCCAGCCGGCCGCAGGGCGGGGCGTGGGCGTGGCATGCGGACCTCGGCGTGGTGATGCTCAAGCCCCGCTCCGCGATCCGTCTGGGGGCCAACGGCACCTCGGCCCTCAGCTACGACACCGCCGCCCGAGAAGGCGACCTGCGGTTGCCGGCCGGGCTCGGCGACTGGCGCGTCTCGCCGGTGATGCAGTTGGGTGTCTCGTACTCGTTCTGAGCGACGGCGCCGGGTGGCAGCACCTTCTGACCGTGCGCAAAGGGCATCGGCCGGCCGAGCCCACGTCGGTGGGCGTTGCCGCTTACACTTGATATCGTCCCGAGGGCCCCGCCGCGCCACCGTCTTTCAGGGCGGGCTTGGCGCAGGGCCTCCTCCTGTGCACCCCCTTACCTTGCGACGACCATGAGCGACGTTCACCAGCGTATCGACGACCTCGTGAAGAACCACCGCGTGGTGCTCTTCATGAAGGGCACGGCGCAGTTCCCGATGTGCGGCTTCTCCGGCCGCGCGGTCCAGATCCTCAAAGCCTGCGGCGTGACCGATCTCAAGACGGTCAACGTCCTGGAGGACGAGGAGATCCGCCAGGGTGTGAAGGAGTACGCCAACTGGCCGACCATCCCTCAGCTCTACGTCAACGGCGAATTCGTCGGCGGCTCCGACATCATGATGGAGATGTACGAGTCCGGCGAGCTGCAGCAATTGCTCGGCACCGCACAGGCCTGACGCCGCGGCGATGACGGCACCTCGCATCGTCGTCGGCATCACCGGGGCCACCGGTGCCGTCTATGGCGTGCGGCTGCTGCAGCGCCTGCGCTCGATGGGCGCCGAGACGCACCTCGTCGTCACGCCGGCCGGCGTGCTCAACGCGCACCATGAGCTCGGCCTGGACCGGCGCGAACTCGAGGCGCGGGCCGACGTGGCCCATGCGCCCGGCGACGTCGGTGCGGCCATCGCCAGCGGCAGCTTCGAGACGGCCGGGATGGTGGTCGCGCCCTGTTCGATGAAGACGCTGGCGGCGATCGCGCACGGCCTGAGCGACAACCTGCTCACCCGCGCCGCGGACGTCACGCTCAAGGAGCGCCGGCGTCTGGTGCTGATGGTGCGCGAGACACCCTTCAACCTCGCTCACCTGCGCAACATGACGGCCGTCACCGAGATGGGCGGCATCATCTTTCCGCCGCTGCCCGCGTTCTACCACCGGCCGACCACCCTCGACGAGCTGATCGACGACACCGTCGAACGCGTGGCCTCGCTGGTCGCGCCCGGCGCCCGGCCGAAGCCCTGGCAGGGGCTGTGAGGCAGGCTCTGCGGCGCGTGCGAGCCGCAGCGCGGCGTCACACCCGCGCGTCGGCGAACTCCCACTGCCGGCGCGCCGCGAACACCGCATTCGGGTACTCGGGCTTGCCCCGGCTGCCGTTGTAGCGACCGAGCGCAAGGAACAGGTCGCCGCGTTCCATGTCGAGGTAATGCCGCAGGATCACGCAGCCGAAGCGCAGGTTCGTCTGCATGTGGAACAGCTTGCCCGCGTCGCCGTCGCCGATGAGCCGGCTCCAGAAGGGCATGACCTGCATGTACCCCCGGGCGCCGACCGGGCTGATGGCGTACTTGCGAAAGCCGCTTTCGACCTGGATGAGCCCGAGCACGAGCGCCGTGTCCAGCCCCGCGCGCTTGCTCTCGTACCAGACGGTCTCGAGGAAGTCCACGCGCGTCTGGGGCTCGGGCTTGCGGCGGCGCAGCCGCTCGCTCATCGCCCCCAGCCACCGAAGGTAATGCAGCCGCTCCTCGATGTGGCGAAACTGCGGCTTGGGCGGCGCATTGTTCGCGATCGCCGCCGAGAGCGCCGTGCGCACCGAGTCGGCCAGCGGCTCCTCGATCTGCCCCCCGGCCCGGGCGGCAGGCGCTGCCGCCCATCCGATGACCCCGACCAGCCAGGCGCGCCGCCCGACGAAACCGAGTGGGCGCGCGGCAGCCCCCCCGGCGGTCGTCACCCGCCCGGTGTCCTGCCCGTGTGCTCCGTTCAGACCGACAACTTCCCCTGCAGCCACGCCACCACCTCGCCCGCGGCCACGGCGGTGGCCTGCGCATCGCGACGGCCCTGATATTCCACCTTTCCGTCCTTCAGGCCGCGGTCGGAAATCACGACCCGATGCGGAATGCCGATCAGCTCCCAGTCCGCGAACATCGCGCCGGGGCGTTCTCCGCGATCGTCGAGCATCACGTCCACACCCAGCGCCTGCAGCTCGCCGTGCAGCCGGTCGGCCGCGGCGCGCACCTCTTCAGAGCGGTCGTAGCCGATCGGGCAGATCACGACCGTGAAGGGAGCCATGGCGTCGGGCCAGATGATCCCGCGCTCGTCGTGGTTCTGCTCGATCGCCGCGCCGAGGATGCGGGTGACCCCGATGCCGTAGCAGCCCATCTCCATCAGCCGGGGCTTGCCGGTCTCGTCGAGATAGGTGGCGTTCATCGCCTTGGAGTACTTGGTGCCGAGGTAGAACACATGCCCGACCTCGATGCCGCGCTGGATCGCCAGCCGTCCCTTGCCGTCGGGCGAAGGGTCGCCTTCCACGACGTTGCGGATATCGGCGACGAGGTCGGGTTCGGGCAGGTCGCGGCCCCAGTTGACGCCGGTGTAGTGGAAGTCGGCCTCATTGGCGCCACAGACGAAGTCGCTCATGTTCGCCACCGTGCGGTCGGCCACCACCTTGACGGGCTTTCTCGTGCCGATCGGGCCCAGGTAGCCCGGCTTGCAGCCGAAGTGCTCGACGATCTCCGCCTCGGTGGCGAAGCGAAAGCCGTTCTTCAGCCCGTCGAGCTTGCCGGCCTTGATTTCGTTGAGGTCGTGGTCGCCGCGCACCAGCAGCAGCCACACCTGCGTGCCCACCACCTCGCCGGCGTCGTTCTTCTCGTCGGTGGCCATCACGAGGGACTTGACCGTGCGCGCCAGCGGCAGCCCCAGCAACTCGGCCACCTCGGCGCACGTGCTCTTGCCGGGTGTGGGCGTCTTCTCCAGTGCCTGGGAGGCAGCGGCCCGCTCGGCGATGAGCGCCACGGCTTCGGCCAACTCGATGTTGGCGGCATAGTCCGACTCGGGGCAGTACACGATCGCGTCCTCGCCAGTGTCGGCGATCACCTGGAACTCGTGCGAAAGGTCACCACCGATCGCACCGGTGTCCGCCGCCACCGCGCGGTACGTGAGCCCGAGCCGGTCGAAGATGCGGCAGTACGCCGCGTACATCGCCTCGTAGCTCTTCTTCGCGCCCTCGACGTCACGGTCGAAGGAGTAGGCGTCCTTCATCGTGAACTCGCGCCCGCGCATCACGCCGAAGCGCGGCCGGCGCTCGTCGCGGAACTTCGTCTGGATGTGGTAGAAGTTCTTGGGCAGCTGCCGGTAGCTGCGCAGTTCCTGGCGCGCGATGTCGGTGATGACCTCCTCCGAGGTCGGCTGGATCACGAAGTCGCGCTCGTGGCGGTCCTTCACGCGCAGCAGCTCCGGGCCCATCTTGTCCCAACGACCCGTCTCCTGCCACAACTCGGCCGGCTGCACCACCGGCATCAACAGCTCGATCGCGCCGGCGCGGTCCATCTCCTCGCGGATGATGCGCTCGACCTTGCGGATCACCCGCAGCCCCATCGGCATGTAGTTGTAGATGCCCGCGCCGAGCCGCTTGATCAGGCCCGCGCGCATCATCAGCTTGTGGCTCACGATCTCCGCATCGGCGGGGGCTTCTTTCAGGGTCGAGATGAAGAACTGGGACGCTTTCATGTGCGCTGGGGCCTGCCCCCTGCAAAAGCGGAAACAGGCAACGAATGGCAGGGCTTCGGAGGGGTTGAAACCGCACCGGCCGGTGCAATAATGGTTTCAGTCAAAGATTTTGAGGTTCGATTATGCTCGACCGGGAAGGCTTCCGGCCCAACGTCGGCATCATCTTGCTGAACCACAAGAACCAGGTCTTCTGGGGCAAACGCATCCGGACGCACTCCTGGCAGTTCCCTCAAGGCGGCATCAAGCACGGCGAAACGCCCGAACAAGCGATGTACCGGGAGCTGCACGAGGAAATCGGGCTGCGGCCGGAGCACGTGCGCATCATCGCCCGCACCCGCGACTGGCTGCGCTACGAGGTGCCCGAGCACTACATCCGGCGTGAGGCCCGCGGCCACTACCGCGGCCAGAAACAGATCTGGTTCCTGCTGCAGCTGGTGGGCCGCGACAGCGACATGAACCTGCGGGCCACCGATCACCCCGAGTTCGACGCCTGGCGGTGGAACGACTACTGGGTGCCGCTGGACGTCGTGATCGAGTTCAAGCGCGACGTCTACCAGATGGCGCTCACCGAACTCGCGCGCTACCTGCCCCGCATCAATCCGCACAACCGCTACCTGCGCTCGGGCATGCGTCCCCACCATCGCGAGGACCATCCCCGCGAGGAAGCCCGCACCCCGCGGGGCGCCGTCACCCACGCTGGGAGCCCTGCACAGCCCGAAGCGGCACTCGACGCCGCCACGCCGCGCGCCCCGCAGGTCGAAGAGCCCTGAGGTGCGAGGCGCTGGCGCGATGTGAGCCTGCACCGCAACCTGGTGCTCTTTGAGCGGCCCTGTCAGCACGACGGTGCCAGCCCAGGGCGGTGGGGCGCGCAGGCGCAGGACATCAAGGAGGAGGCGGCGGCCACCGGCCGGCGCCGGGGGACAGTCCGGCGACTGCGTGCCCCGCCGCCCTGGGCTCGCTCGACCTCCGATCGACCCTCGGACGCCCTGCCGCCCGGACTCTCAGGCCCTGCGCGATGTGAGCCTGCGCCGCAACCTGGTGCTCTTTGAGCGGCCCTGTCAGCACGACGGTGCCAGCCCAGGGCGGTGGGGCGCGCAGGCGCCGGACATCAACGAGGAGGCGGCGGCCACCGGCCGGCGCCGGGGGACAGTCCGGCGACTGCGTGCCCCGCCGTCCTGGGCTCGCTCGACCTTCGATCGACCCTCGGACGCCCTGCCGCCCGGGCTCTCAGGCCCTGCGCGATGTGAGCCTGCACCGCAACCTGGTGCTCTTTGAGCGGCTCTGTCAGCACGACGGTGCCAGCCCAGGGCGGCGGGGCGCGCAGGCGCAGGACATCAAGGAGGCGGCGGCGGCCACCGGCCGGCGCCGGGGGACAGTCCGGCGACTGCGTGCCCCGCCGCCCTGGGCTCGCTCGACCTCCGATCGACCCTCGGACGCCCTGCCGCCCGGACTCTCAGGCCCTGCGCGATGTGAGCCTGCACCGCAACCTGGTGCTCGTTACACGAGCCGGGCCGTTGTGGCTTCGGCCGGCACATTCGCGCCTTCACATCGCTGCGCGATGTGAGCCTGCGCCGCAACCTGGTGCTCGTTACACGAGCCGGGCCGTTGTGGCTTCGGCCGGCGCATTCGCGCCTTCACATCGCTGCGCGATGTGAGCCTGCGCCGCAACCTGGTGCTCGTTACACGAGCACCAGGTTGTCCCGGTGGATCATTTCGGGTTCGCCGGTGAAGCCGAGCAGGCGCTCGAACTCGCTGGAGGGCTTGCGTGCGATGAGGCGGGCCTCGGCGCTGGAGTAGTTGGCCAGCCCGCGGGCGATCTCGGTCCCGTCTTTCGCGCGCACGGCGATCACGTCGCCACGGGCGAACTCGCCGACGACCTCCATCATGCCGATCGGCAGCAGGCTCTTGCCCTCGTGCCGCACCTTCGCGGCCGCACCCTCGTCAACGACCACCGCGCCGCGCAGCTGGAGGTGGTCGGCCATCCACTGCTTGCGCGCGGCGAGCTTGGGGGTCGTCGCGACCAGCAGCGTGCCGATCGACTCACCGGCGGCCAGCCGCAGCAGCACGTCCGGCTCGCGCCCCCAGGCGATGACGGTGGAGGCACCGCTGCTCGCGGCCCGCTTGGCCGCGAGCACCTTGGTGATCATGCCGCCCTTGCCGATCGCCGAGCCCGCGCCGCCGGCCATCCGTTCGAGCTCCGGGTCGCCCGCCTGCGCTTCATGGATGAAGCGCGCGCCCGGGTCCTTGCGCGGGTCGGCCGAGTACAGGCCCTTCTGGTCGGTGAGGATCACCAGCACGTCGGCCTCGACGAGGTTGGCGACGAGCGCGCCCAGCGTGTCGTTGTCGCCGAACTTGATCTCGTCGGTGACCACCGTGTCGTTCTCGTTGATCACCGGCACCACCTGGTGCGACAGCAACGTCAGCAGCGTCGAGCGGGCATTGAGGTAGCGCTCGCGGTCGGCCAAGTCGGCGTGCGTGAGCAGCACCTGCGCGCTGCGCAGGCCTTGCTCGCGCAACTGCGTCTCGTACATCTGCGCCAGGCCCATCTGCCCGACCGCGGCAGCGGCCTGCAGCTCGTGGATCTCCTTGGGACGCACGCTCCAGCCCAGGCGCTTCATCCCTTCGGCGATCGCGCCGCTGGACACCATCACCACCTCGCGCCCCTGCGCGGCCAGCCCGGCGAGCTGGCGGCTCCAGTGGGCGATGGCCTCGGCGTCCAGGCCGCGGCCCTCGTTGGTCACCAGGCTGGAACCCACCTTCACGACGATACGGCGGGCGGTCTTGAGGACGTCACTCATGGCAGCAAGGAAGGAGCGGTCGGAAGGAGCAGTCGGGCAAGGAAGATCGATCAACGAAAGCGCGGGTCGTCGGCCTCGGGGCGCGCCGGCGCAGCCTGCGGCTCGTGGTCGAAGCGCGGGTCGGGCTCCTTGGCCTCGGGCTCGCGCAGCGACTCCAGGTACTGGTGGATCGCCTGCACCAGCGGCTCGCAGCCCTCGCGCGTGAGGGCCGAGATCTGGTAGACCGGCCCTTTCCACTTGAAGCGTTTGACGAAGTCCTTGACGCGCTGCGCTCGCTCCTCGACCGGGACCATGTCCAGCTTGTTGAGCACCAGCCAGCGCGGCTTGTCGGCGAGCCTGCTGCCTCGCCCCACGCCTCGCGCATCATCGGCACCGCTCGGCCCGCCGGCTTCGTCGCCCCCGGCGGCCTGCGCCGCGGCTTCCATGGCCTCGTCGTACTTTTTCAGCTCGGCAACGATGGCCTGCGCCTGCGCGACCGGGTCCACACTCTCGTCGAAGGGCGCGAGGTCCACCAAATGCAACAAGAGCCGCGTGCGCTGAAGGTGCCGCAGGAACTGGTGCCCGAGGCCCGCCCCTTCGGCCGCGCCCTCGATGAGGCCCGGCACGTCGGCGATCACGAAGCTCTGCCCCGGCCCGACGCGCACGACGCCGAGATTCGGATGCAATGTCGTGAACGGATAGTCGGCGATCTTGGGCCGCGCGTTCGAGACCGCCGCGATGAACGTCGACTTGCCCGCGTTCGGCATGCCCAACAGGCCCACGTCCGCGAGCACGCGCAGCTCCAGCTTGAGGCGCCGCTGCTCGCCGGGCCATCCCTTGGTGCTTTGCCTCGGCGCGCGGTTGGTGCTGGACTTGTAGTGCAGGTTGCCGAAGCCCCCGTCGCCGCCCTTGGCCAGCATCACGCGCTGGCCGGGCACGAGCAGTTCGGCCACCACCTCGCCGGTGTCGACATCGGTGATGATCGTGCCCACCGGCATGCGCAGCTCGACGTCCTCGCCCGCTGCGCCGAATTGGTCCGAGCCGCGGCCGTGCTCGCCGTTGCGCGCCTCGTGGCGCCGCGCGTAGCGGTAGTCCACCAGGGTGTTCAGGTTGCGGTCGGCGATCGCCCAGACGTGACCGCCCCGGCCGCCGTCGCCCCCGTTGGGGCCGCCGAACGGGATGTACTTCTCACGGCGAAAGCTCACGCAACCGTTGCCCCCGTTGCCGGCGGCGACGTCGATGTACGCCTCGTCTACGAACTTCATGATGGTGATGTGCGGCAACGGCGCCGCGGGCCTTCAACAGGCCCCGGGGCGACCGTCAGCAGGCCCTGCGAAAGGCCCGGGTCTCGTCGAGACGGCATCGTACTGCACCGACGCCGGCGCAGCCGACGGGTTCAAACGACAAAGCCCCGGCAACCGGGGCTTTGTCTGAAGCGGCGAAACGACGCCTTGGGGGCATCGTGCAGCCGCGGGTCACACCGGGGTGACGCTGACGACCTTGCGGTTGTGCGGGCCCTTCACGTCGAAGGACACCTCGCCGTCCACGAGCGCGAACAGCGTGTGGTCGCGGCCGCAGCCGACGTTGGTGCCCGCATGGAAACGGGTGCCGCGCTGGCGCACGATGATCGAGCCGGCCGGAACGACTTGGCCGCCGAACACCTTCACACCCAGCATCTTCGGTTGAGAGTCGCGGCCGTTCCGGGTGGAACCGCCGCCCTTTTTCTGTGCCATGGTCTATAGCTCCTTGAACTCAGCTGCGACGTCGATCAGGCGTTGACCGCGCTGATCTGCAGTTCGGTGTAGGTCTGGCGATGACCTTGGCGCTTCTGGTAGTGCTTGCGACGACGCAGCTTGAAGATGCGCACCTTGTCGTGCTTGCCATGGGCCACGACGGTGGCCTTCACGCTCGCGCCAGCAACCAAGGGCGTGCCGACCTTGAGTTCCGCGCCGTTACCCACGGCGAGCACCTGGTCGATCACGATCTCTTGGCCGACTTCCGCAGCAATCTGTTCTACCTTGATCTTTTCGCCGGCAGCCACTTTGTACTGCTTGCCGCCGGTTTTTATGACCGCGTACATATCAGCCCCTCGCAGGCGTTGAGCCTGCATCCAACATGGGCCGTGCGACCGAACCCGAGCGCAACGCCCGGATGCGGCCTCCCCGGCCCGACCCTGCCCCCGGCGCGGCCGCCAAGACCCGGCACCGGAGGACCGGCCGAGCCGTCGGCATGCGCCCGCAAAGCAACCTTGCCTGGCGCGCCACGGCAACTCTGAGCCGCCATGACACACCCCCGGCCCCCAAAGGCCGAGCCTGAAAGTATAGCACGGGGGGCCCTGCCGGCCCCGACCTCCCACCGAGGCGCACCCTCCGGAATGAACAGAAAGGGCGGCGGCCGGCGCCGGCCGGCCGGAAATCCGAGGGTCCTCCCTATAATTTCACGACTTGCTGAAGGGCTTCCGTGTCTCTCGCTTCCCCCGTCTCTTCCGCTTCTGCGCTGGCCGTCATCGCGCCTGACATGGCCGAGGTCGACACCGTCATCCGTGAACGGCTGGCATCCGAGGTGGTCCTCATCAACCAGATCTCGCACTACATCGTGAGCGCCGGCGGCAAGCGCATCCGGCCGATGCTGGTGCTGCTGTTCTCGCGCGCGCTCGGCTTCGAGGGCCGCGAGCAGCACGAGTTGGCGGCCGTGGTGGAGTTCATCCACACCGCGACGCTGCTGCACGACGACGTCGTCGACGAATCGGACCTGCGGCGCGGCCGCCAGACGGCCAATGCCTTGTTCGGCAACGCGGCGAGCGTGCTGGTCGGCGACTTCCTCTATTCGCGCGCCTTCCAGATGATGGTGTCCGTCGACCGCATGCGCGTGCTGCAAGTGCTCGCCGATGCGACCAACACCATCGCCGAAGGCGAGGTGCTGCAGCTGATGAACATGCACGACCCGGACATCGACATTCCGGCGTACCTCAAGGTCATCCGCTACAAGACGGCCAAGCTGTTCGAGGCGAGCGCCCAGCTCGGCGCAGTGCTCGCCGGCGCACCCAGCGAGGTGGAGGAGCGTTGCGCGGAATACGGGCGCTCGCTGGGCACCGCCTTCCAGCTCATCGACGACCTGCTCGACTACGAAGGCAACACGGCCGAACTGGGCAAGAATGTCGGCGACGACCTGCGCGAAGGCAAACCGACGATGCCCCTGCTCGTCGCCATGCAGCGCGGCGACGACGACGAGCGCCGCTTCGTGCGCGAAGCCATCGAGCAGGGCTCGGTCGAGCGGCTGCCGCAGATCATCGAGATCGTGCGCAAGACCGGGGCGCTGGAAGCCACGCGCGAGGCCGCACGGGTCGAGGCCGATCGCGCACGCCGCGCACTCGAGGTGCTACCCCTTTCGCCTTATCGAGAAGCTCTGCTAGAATTATGTGTTCGATCGGTTGATCGCTCGTCTTGAGCGTGGCCGGTTCATCACGGGGTGTAGCTTAGCCTGGTAGAGCGCTACGTTCGGGACGTAGAGGCCGGAGGTTCGAATCCTCTCACCCCGACCAGAATGCCTTGTCCCTGAAGGACACCTGAAGCCCCGAACGTCGGGGCTTCGTCGTTGGTGCCCGTCGCTCGTTTCCTCGCCTGTCTCGTCTCCCATCGGCTGGTGGCAGCGCTCGGTGGCCGGCACGGCGCGTTCGTGAACGGGCGCGGCGATCCCGTGGAAGTCGCCCCTCTCCTGTGCGCGCGTGCGGGCCCACACGACGCTTTCGTGTGACCCGTCCTGCTGCCTGTGCAAGCGTCTGCCGCATTTCGCCCATGCCTCTGCGAAACTTCGGGCACCGATGCTTCACATCCACTTTTCGAACCGCTTCGAGGTGCTGGCCGAGCAGCTGCTGTCGCGGCTCACTCTGGAGCCGGCCGCGCCCTTGCAGGCCCAGCACGTCATCGTGCCCAGTGCCGCGGTGCGCCGGCGGCTTGCATTGCTGCACGCCGATCGACACGGCGTGTGCGCCCAGGTGCGCTTCGACTACCTGGCGCGCTGGCTGTGGGAGCACCTGCGCGGGCTGGCGGGCGGTGTGCGCGGGCCCTGGCCCTTCGAGTCGGGTGCGCTCAAGTGGGCGGTTTACGAAGAACTGCAGGACGGCGGCTGGACGGACGAGCATCCCCGCCTGGCCGGCTTCCTCGCCGCGGGTGACGAACGCATGCGCTTCGAGTTGGCCGAGCAGGTCGCCTCGGTGCTCGACCAGTATCTGACCTATCGGCCCGAGTGGCTCGACGCCTGGGCACGGGGAGAACCGGGCTACGAGCCCGCGGACGCGCAGGCGCGCGAGGACCGCGACTGGCAAGCCGCCCTGTGGCGGCGTCTCAGCGAAAGACTGGAGACCGGCGGGGCGCATCCGGCGCTGCACTTCGTCGAGGCGCTGGCCTCGGCGGCACCGGGCGCGCTGGGGGCAAGGCTCCCGCCGAGCCTGCACGTGTTCGCGCTGCCCACCATCCCGCCCTTGCACGTGCGGCTGCTGTCTCTGCTCGGCCGTCACGCGCAGGTGCACGTCTATGCGCTGAACCCTTGCGAGGAGTACTGGTTCGATGTGGTCGACCCCCGGCGCCTGGCCTACCTGGCCGCCCGCGGCCGGGCAGAGCACCTCGAAGTGGGGCACTCGCTCCTCGCGCGGTGGGGCCGGCAGGCGCAGTCGCTGTTGGCGCTCCTGGTCGATGCGGCAGGCGAGCAGGCGGTGGACGATGCGCAGTTCGTCGAGCCCAAGGGCGCGACGCTGCTCGAGCGTTGGCAGGCGGGCATCCTTCGGCTGACCGAGCCTGCGCCGGGCTCCCTCGTGCTCGACCCTGCGGACCGCAGCATCGAAGTGCACGTGTGCCACTCGCGGATGCGCGAGCTGGAGGTGCTGCACGACCGGCTGTTGGGCCTGTTCGCGCAGGACCCGTCCCTCGCCCCCGGCGACGTGCTGGTGGCCACGCCCGATCTGGAGTCGGTCGCGCCGCTCGTCGACGCCGTGTTCGGCACGGCGCCGCGCGAGCGCTACATCCCCTACTCCATCACCGGCCGGGGCGATGCCCGGGTGCGCACCGTGGTCAAGGTCCTGCTCGATACGCTGGAGCTGGTGGACTCGCGCTTTGCTGTCAGTGCGGTGTATGGGCTCTTGCAGCAGGCGCCCGTGGCCCGGCGCTTCGGGCTCGATCCGTCGGCATTGGAGGCCGTGCACGCGTGGCTCAAGGACGCGGCCGTGCACTGGGCGCTGGATGCAGACCATCGCGCCGGGATGGGACTGCCCGCCCGCGAGCGCCACACGTGGGCGGACGGCTTGGAACGGCTGGTGCTCGGACATGCCTTGCCCGATGGATGGCAGCAGCCCTTTCTCGGCAAGTTGCCCGCGCTGGGCGTCGAGGGCGGCGAGGCGAGCGCGCTGGGCGGCCTCTGGGCGTATGTGCGCGCGCTGGCGACACTGCGAGAACGCCTCGCCCAGCCTTGGCCCGCAAGAGCGTGGCCGCAGCTCTTGGCCGACGTGCTGGCGGCCCTGGTGGCCGCAGCCGACGACGAACTCGACGACTTGCGCGAAGTGCACCAGGCCATCGACGCGCTCGCTGCCCAGTGGCACGCAGCCGGCACCGACGACTCCCGGCCGCTGCCGCTCGCCGTGGTGCGCGAGGCGCTGGCCGACGTGCTGGAAGACGCCGCGCGCGGGGGCGTGCCGACGGGCGCCGTGACCTTCACGAGCATGCACAGCCTGCGGCAGCTGCCGTACCGCGTCGTGTGCATCGTCGGGATGGACGATGGGGCCTACCCCTCCTCGGGGCGGCCGCCGGAGTTCGACCTCGTCGCCCTGGCCCCTCGCGCTGGAGACCGGCAGCGCGCACTCGACGAACGCAACGTCTTTCTCGACCTGCTGCTCGCCGCGCGCGACGTCGTGCACCTGAGCCACGTGGGCCGCAGCGTGCGCGACAACGCGCCCTTGCCCCCGTCGGTGCTGGTGTCGGAGCTGCTGGACCTCCTCGTCGCCGCGATCGCGCCCGCACCGACCGACCCGGCTTCGCTGGCCCAGGCGCGCCGCCGCCTGGTGGTCGAGCATCCGCTGCAACCGTTCTCGATCGCGGCCTTCCGCACCGACGCCGACCCTCGCACCCGCAGCCACCGCGCCGAGTACGCCGACGCCTTGCGGCGGCTGGCACAGCATACGCGCGCACCCACCGCCGAAGAGGCCGCGCCCAGCGACGCCGGAGTCGAAGTCTTCGGCGACTTGGCCGACGAGGACGCGGCCGACGATGCTGTGGGCGCAGTGACGGGCGGGGCCGCGCCCGCCTTCTTCACGGCGCGGCTGCCCGAGCCCGAGCCGCCATGGCGAGAGGTGGCCCTCGCGGACCTGGTGCGCTTCTTCCGTCACCCGTGCCGCTATCTGCTGGAACGGCGCCTGGGCCTCGTGTTGCCAGAGGCGCCGGACGAACTCGACGACGACGAGCCCTTCGTGCCGAAGCGGCCGATGCAGTGGGCGCTGGCCGACCGGCTGCTGCCGCCGTTGCTCGCCGGCGAGTCGCCGGATCGCGTGCGGGCCTGGGCCGAGGCCGGCACCGACCTGCCCGCCGGCGCCCCGGGGACGCGGTGGCTCGAACGCGAGCTGCGCGAGCTCTTCGCGTTCGCCGAGCGGCTCAGGCCCTGGCAGGTCGGCCCGCTCCTCGAGCCCCACGCCTTCCGCATCCCGGTGCCGCTGTGCGGCTCCGAGACCTGGACCCTGCACGGCGCCCACACCCCTTTGCGGGCCCAGGGGCTCGTCCGGTGGCGCTACGGCGAACGTCAGCCGAGCGATCTTCTGGCCGCATGGATCGCGCACCTCGCGCTCTGTGCGGACCCGCCGCCCGGCGTGGAGCCGAAGACGCACCTGCTCACGCTCGACGTCCACGCCTGCTTTCGGCGGTGCGAACGGCCGATGGACCACTTGCGTGACTTGCTGGAGCTGTACCGCCAGGGGCTGTGCGAGCCGCTCTACTTCTTCCCCCGCACGGCCTGGGCGGTCGTCGAGCACGACGAGAACCCGCACAAGGCGGCTCAGGTGTGGCTGCCGCAACAGGATCGTCGGGGCGAGTCGCAGGATGCCGCCTTGCGGCTGGCCCTGCGCGGGCGCCCCGACCCCCTCGAAGGCCCGGGCTGGGAGGCCCTGCTGAACGCCGCGCGTCGCGTATACGGTCCGTTGCGCGCCCACCTGAGCGAGACGCAGCCGACGCAGGTGCAGGAGGAGGCATGAACCCGCAGCGAGACCTCTTCACCGAGACGACCGAGACGAACGAGACGACCGAACCCATCGAAGCGCGCGACACCATGCCGGCAACGACGCCAGCGGCCGAACGCGAAGACGCCCTGCGCCCGCTCGACGTCTTCCACTGCCCGCTCGACGGACTGCGATTGATCGAGGCCTCGGCCGGCACCGGCAAGACCTGGAACATCTGCGGCTTGTACCTGAGGCTGCTGCTGGAACGAGGGCTCGACGTCTCGCAAGTGCTCGTCGTCACCTTCACCAACGCCGCCACGGCCGAGCTGCGGGAGCGCATCCGCCAGCGTCTGCTGGACACCTGGCTGCACGTGCAGGGCCGTGGCCCGGCCACGGCCGACACCTTCGTGCCGCGGCTGCTCGACGCGCTGCGCGGTCGAGGGCTGCCCGACGAGGTGCTCGCCAAGAGGCTGCAATGGGCCCTGGCGGGATTCGACGAGGCGGCGATCTTCACGATCCACGGCTTTTGTCAGCGGGCACTGGCCGACACGCCCTTCACGGCGCGCGTGCCGATGCGCGCCGAGCTGCTCCAGGACGACCGCGAGTTGCTGCTCGAAGCCGTGCAGGACTTCTGGCGGCTGCGCGTCGAAGACCTGCCACCCGCGCTCGCGGCCTACCTGCTCACCCGCGGGGACAGCCCGGCGCGCTGGGCCGCACTGCTCAAGCGTCACCTCGCCAAGCCGCTGGCCGAGGTGCGCTGGCCCGAGGGCCTGGAAGAAGCGCAGGAGCTCGACGTGGCCGAGCTGGAGCGCACGCATGCCGTCGCTCGCCAGGCCTGGGGCGCGGCTCGCGAGGAGGTGGTCCGCCTGCTCGAGGCGGCCCGCCCGCGGCTGCATGCGACGCACTACAAGCCGCAGGCCCTCGCGCGGGCCATTGCCTCTTGGGACGGCTGGATGGCGTGCGAAAGCGCGACCGCCGGGTTGGACGAGGACTTTCCCAAGCTCGAGCTGCTGACCGCGGCGAAGCTGAGGGCCTGCACCAAGGCCCGGCAGACGACGCCGGAGCACCCCTTCTTCGACGTGGCCGAGGCCGCCCATGGGGCGCTGGTGCGCGCCGAGTCGGCGCTCGCCTACGCGCGAGTCGCCCTGCTGCGGGAGATGATCGGTCATTGCACCGAGACCCTGAAGGCGCTCAAGCGCAGACGACGCGTGATCGCGTTCGACGACATGCTCTCCAACCTGCATGCGCGGCTGCACGGCCCCGACGGGCCGGTCCTCGCCTCGACGCTGCGGGCACGCTTTCCGGCTGCGCTGATCGACGAGTTCCAGGACACCGACCCGCTGCAGTTCGCCATCTTCCACAGGCTCTATGCCACGCCGCAGCGTCCGCCGCTCTTTCTCGTCGGCGACCCGAAGCAGGCGATCTACCGCTTCCGCAACGCCGACCTGCACACCTACCTCGCGGCCCGGCGGCACGCGGACGCGCAGTACACGCTCGAGGCCAACCAACGGTCGAGCGGGCCGCTCGTGCGCGCGCTCAACGCGCTGTTCGGTGAGAATCCGCGCCTCTTCATGCTCGAGGGGCTGCGCTACCACCCGGTGACCGTGGGCGACAAGCCGCGCCCGGCCCTTCACGATGGCGGGCCGGCACGTGCGCCGTTGCAGGTGTGGTGGCTGCCGCACCAGGAAGACGGCAGCCTGCTCGAATGGCGCGCCGCGGAACGGCTCGTGACGCAGCGCGTCGCGGCCGAGATTGCGCGCCTTCTCGCCAGTGCCCGCCGCGGCGAGGTGCGCATCGGCGAAAGGCCGCTCGGCGCGGGCGACATCGCCGTGCTGGTGCGCTCGCACGCCGAAGGCAGCCGCATGCGCCGGGCGCTGGCCGCGCTGGGCGTGGGCAGCGTGGAGCTCTCGCAGTCCAGCGTGTTCGCCAGCGCCGAGGCGGAGGAGCTCGATGCCCTGCTCGGGGCGATGCTCGAGCCGGGACGCGAAGGCCGGCTCAAGGCGGCGCTCGCCACCACCCTGATGGGCCGCGACGCCGGTGCACTCGACGCGCTGGCGAACGACGAGGAGGCGATGATCGAGCAGGTGCAGCGCTTCGAGGACTACCGGCGCGCCTGGTTGGCACGCGGGGTCGGGCCGATGCTGCGCGAATGGATGGCCCGCGAAGGCGTGGCCGAACGGCTGCTCGGCTGCCCCGACGGCGAGCGCCGCATGACCAACCTGCTGCACCTCATCGAATGCCTGCAGCAGGCGAGCAGCCAACACCCGAACCCCGATGCGCTGCTGCGCTGGCTGCAGGTGCAGCGCCACGACCCCCGCCCGGACGAGGCCACGCAGCTGCGGCTGGAGTCGGACCGGCACCTGGTGCAGATCGTCACGATCCACCGCTCCAAGGGCCTGGAGTACGGCATCGTGTTCTGCCCCTTCCTCTGGAGGTCCCGCCGCGCGCCCTCCGCCTCGGGCGACGCTGTCGAGTACCACGAGCAGGGCCGCACCGTCATCGACTACCGCAAGGACCTGGACCCGGCCTTCGACGATCAGGCCATCCGGCGCATCCAGCGGCTGGAAGACGCCTCCGAGTTCCTGCGCCTGCTGTATGTGGCGCTCACGCGCGCCGTGCACCGATGCGTGCTGGTGGCAGGCTGCTACCTGGCACACAGCGGGCCAGCCCTGAAGCCCACCGAGAGCGCGCGCGGCCTGCTCAACTGGGTGGTGGCCGGCGCCGGCCTCAGCCCTGAGGAATGGATGGACGGCGAGCGCGAGATCGGCTCCATCCGCACCGACTGGGAGGAGTGGGCGCGCCGGGCCGCGCCGCATGTCAGCTTCGAGGTGCTGCCTGCCATCACGGCCGAGCCCCTGCCAGCGGAGGCCGCCGAACCGGCCGCGATCGCGGCGCTGCCTGCGCCGGGGCACCTGCCCTCGCCGTGGTGGATCGGCAGCTACAGCGCGCTCGTGCACGGCGCAGCGCACGAGGCAGCGGCGCTCGAGCGCGACCAGCGCACCGCCGACGACGAGGGCGTGGACGCCGCCAGCGAGCCGGCCGTCGAACTCGACGAGGACGACCCGCTGCGCTTTCCCCGCGGTGCGGCCGCCGGGGAGTGCATGCACACCGTCTTCGAGCTCGCCGACTTCGCGGACCGCGGCACCTGGGCGAGCGCCATCGCCACCGGCTTGCGCCGCCTGCGCGGTGCCGAGCCCCACGGCGAAGAACCCGCTGCCGCCGCGCAGACGCGCATGCTCGAGCGACTGCTCGCCCAGGTGTTGCACAGCGAGTTGCCGCTCGGCCCACGTGCGCTGCGGCTGGCGGACCTGTCGGCCGGCTCCCGCGTGCACGAGATGGAGTTCTATCTGCCTGCGCCACGCCTGGAGCCGGCTCGCCTGCAACGCCGGCTGCAGGCGGCCGGCTATGCGGTGCCGGCCCTGAGCGCGCATGCCTTGCAGGGCTACCTGCGCGGCTTCATCGACATGGTGTTCGAACACGAGGGGCGCTACTACGTGCTCGACTGGAAATCCAACCACCTGGGCGAGTCGCCCTCCGCCTACGGGCGCGACCGCCTGGCCGCCGTGATGGCTCGCGAGGGCTACCACCTGCAGGCCCTGCTGTACCTGGTGGCGCTGCACCGTCACCTCGCGCTGCGCCTGCCCGGCTACGACGCGCAGCAGCATCTGGGCGGCGCGGTGTACCTCTTCGTGCGCGGTGTGCGGCCCGACTGGCGCGACGCCGAGGGTCGCCCCGCCGGCGTGTACCTCGACCGGCCCGACGCCGCGCTGATCGAAGACCTGTCGCGGCTGCTGGACGCAGACGGAGGGCCGGCATGAAGCGCCGCGCGCTGGCGCTGCCCGACGCCTCCGCCCGCTGGGCCGACGCCTTCGCGGCGCAGGTGGAGGCCTGGTCGCTCGCAGCAGGTGCGCCGCCCGCGCACGCGCAACTCGCACGGCGGGCCGCCCGGGCCCTGCTGCTCGCGATGCAAGAGGGCCACGTGTGCCTGCCGCTCGGCACGCTGGTCGACGCCGAGCCCGGGCTCGCCCGCGCCAGCCTGCTGCGCAGCGGCGTCGTGGGCACGCCGCGAGATCCCGGGTCGATGCCCCTCATCCTCGACGACGAGGGTCGCCTCTACCTGCATCGCTACTTCGACTACGAGCGCCGGCTGGCACGCCGCCTGGTCGACGCCGCCCGCCCCGCCGAGCCGCCTTCGCCCGCCGCGCTGCAGTGGCTGCGCGCAGCCTTCGTCCCGCCCCCCGGCGCCGCCTCGCCGCAGGTCGACTGGCAGCAGCTGGCTGCCGCCCTGGCGTTGCGACAGCGGCTGGCCGTCATCAGCGGCGGACCGGGCACTGGCAAGACGACCACGGTCGTCCAGCTGCTGGCCTGCCTGATCGTGCAGCGCCCGGATTGCCGCATCGCCCTGGCGGCACCCACCGGCAAGGCCGCCGCGCGGCTGGTGGAAGCCCTGCGGTCGCGCGCCGCCGGGCTGCCGGCCCACATCCGCGAGCGCCTGCCTGCGCAGGCCTCCACCGTGCACCGCCTGCTCGGCATGCGCGGCGACGGCCGCTTCGTGCACGGGCCCGAGCGGCCGCTGCCCATCGACGCGCTGGTGCTCGACGAGGCCTCGATGCTCGACCTCGCCCTGGCCACCCGGCTGCTCGAGGCCGTGCCCGCCCACGCGCGCATCGTGTTGCTGGGCGACAAGGACCAGCTCGCCGCCGTCGAAGCGGGTGCGGTGTTCGCCGAGCTGAGCGCCGATCCATCCCTCGGCGACGCCTGCCGGGCCGATCTCGCGGCGTGGTGCGGTCTGCCGGCGGGTGCCGTCACGGTTCCCGCACCCGCCGCGCGCGGGGCGCTCGCCGACACCACGGTGTGGTTCACCCGCAACTTCCGCTTCTCGGCCGAGGGCGGCATCGGCCGCCTGGCCGCCGAGGTGAACGCGGGCCGCGCCGACGAGGCCCTGGCTTGGCTGCGCGAAGGCCGCGACCCGGCGGTGCGCTGGGTCGAGGACGGCGGCGCCGAGCTCGCCCCCGACACCTGGGCCCAGTTGCTGCAAGGCTACGGCGCGTACCTGGAGGCGTTGCGCCGCGCCCCCCGCGACGTCGCCTCGGTCACCGCCGCCTTCGGGCGCTTCCGGGTGCTGGCCGCGCTGCGTGCCGGCGCGCGCGGCGTGGAGCAGCTCAACGCCCGCATCGAGGCCGAGCTGCGCCGCCTTCTGGGTGCCGCAGCCGCGCAGACGGACCCGCGCTCGCCATGGTGGGTCGGCCGGGCGGTGATGGTGCAGCGCAACGACCCGGTGATGCGGCTTTACAACGGCGATGTCGGCATCGCGCTGCCGGGGGCCGACGGCGCGTTGTCCGTGCACTTCCCCCAGCCCGACGGCAGCTTCCGGGCGGTCGCGCCGGTGCGGCTGCCCCCGCACGAGACGGCCTTCGCGATGACCGTGCACAAGTCGCAGGGCTCGGAGTTCGAGAGCGTGTTCGTCGTGCTCCCCTCGCAGCCCGGACGCCTGCTGACGCGCGAGTTGCTCTACACCGCGATCACCCGCGCTCGCGAGCGCGCGGTCCTGGCTTCACCCGCCGGCGTGCTGGCCGCCGCCATCGCCTCGCCCACACGGCGCGACTCCGGGCTCCAAGCCCGCCTGCGGGAGGCGGCGAGCCCCGCCGGCTAGGACTTACACCGATTCGGGCCCGGTAGCAGAAGATTTCACGATACAAGGCGTTTCAGAGCGCAAAGTTGCGGTTTTTGCACGCCGGGCGATGACTTACCGAGGTTTACAGTCCCCTGTCGATAAGCGATCATTCGCCCGCCATGGGGCGCCGGGGCGACCCTGCGTCCTCGCACCCCGTTGCACGCATCACTCCCTGCATGGACACACTCGCTGAGGCTCCCCAAAGTACCCTGACCGGGGTGGCGCGGGTACTGGTCAACGCGGGCAAGCTGAACGCCCGCACCGCCGAAGAGCTCGCCAAGACCGCGCAGGACAAGCGCATCAGCTTCATCTCTGCCGTCATCGCGGCCGGCGCGGTCTCGGCCAGCGACTTGGCCCACGCCCTTTCGCACGCGTTCTCGCTCCCGCTGGTCGATCTCAATGCGATCGACCTGCAGCGGCTGCCCCGGGGCGTCGTCGACAACAAGCTGGCCGCGCAGTACCAGGTGGTGGTGCTCGGCAAACGCGGCAGCCGGCTGTTCGTCGGCGGGGCCGACCCCACCAACCAGGAAGCGCTGGAGCGCATCAAGTTCGCCACCCAGCTCACGCCCGAATGGATCATCGTCGAGCACGACAAGCTCACCAAGCTGCTCGAGACGATGGGCACGAGCGCGGCGGAGGCCCTCGAGAGCATCGCCGGCGGGGACTTCGAGTTCGACGTCTCCGAGGAGGACGCCACCCAGGAAGCGGCCGACGTCTCCACCGACGTCGAAGACGCCCCGGTGGTGCGCTTCCTGCAGAAGATGCTGATCGACGCGATCAACATGCGCGCGTCCGACCTGCACTTCGAGCCCTACGAATACAACTACCGGGTGCGCTTCCGCATCGACGGCGAACTGCGCGAGATCGCCCAGCCGCCGATCGCCATCAAGGACAAGCTCGCCTCGCGCATCAAGGTCATCTCCAAGCTCGACATCGCCGAAAAGCGCGTGCCGCAAGACGGCCGCATGAAGCTGAAGTTCGGCAGCAAGGCGATCGACTTCCGCGTCAGCACGCTGCCCACGCTGTTCGGCGAGAAGATCGTCATCCGTATCCTGGACCCGTCGTCGGCCAAGCTCGGCATCGACGCGCTGGGCTACGAGAAGGAGGAAAAAGAGCGCCTGCTGCGCGCCATCGAGCGGCCGTACGGGATGATCCTGGTCACCGGCCCCACCGGCAGCGGCAAGACGGTCTCGCTCTACACCTGCCTGAACCTGCTCAACAAGCCGGGCGTCAACATCTCCACCGTCGAAGATCCGGCGGAAATCAACCTGCCCGGCATCAACCAGGTCAACGTCAACGACAAGGCGGGTCTGACCTTCGCCGCCGCGCTCAAGGCCTTTCTGCGACAGGACCCGGACATCATCATGGTCGGTGAGATCCGCGACCTGGAGACGGCCGACATCGCGATCAAGGCGGCGCAGACGGGTCACCTGGTGATGTCCACGCTGCACACCAACGACGCGCCGACGACGCTCACGCGGCTGCGCAACATGGGCGTCGCACCGTTCAACATCGCGTCCAGCGTGATCCTCATCACCGCCCAGCGCCTGGCGCGCCGCCTGTGCGAGAACTGCAAGACGCCCGCGGTGTACCCGCGCGAGGCCCTGCTGCGCGCGGGCTTCAAGGAAGAGGATCTGGACGGCAGCTGGAAGCCGTACCGCGCCGTGGGCTGCTCCAGCTGCAACAATGGCTACAAGGGCCGCGTCGGCATCTACCAGGTCATGCCCATCTCGGAGGAGATCCAACGCATCATCCTGGCCGACGGCAGCGCGATGGACATCGCGGCGCAGGCCCAGAAGGAGGGCGTGCGGGACTTGCGACAGGCGGGCCTGCACAAGGTCAAGCTCGGCGTCACCTCGCTCGAGGAAGTCATCTCGGTCACGAACGAATAAGCACGAGCGAACTTTGGGGGCGGACGGCCCCGGAGGCACTATGGCAACGGCTGCTGCGGCAAAGAAGGTTCAGGATTTCGTATTCGAGTGGGAGGGCAAGGACCGCAACGGCAAACCGGTGCGCGGCGAGATGCGCGCCGGCGGCGAAGCCATGGTCAGCGCCAGCCTGCGTCGCCAGGGCGTCCTGGTCACCAAGGTGAAGAAGCGTCGCCTGAGCGGCGGCAAGAAGATCACCCAGAAGGACATCGCCGTCTTCACCCGCCAGCTCGCGACGATGATGCGCGCCGGCGTGCCCCTGCTGCAGGCCTTCGACATCGTGGGCCGCGGAGCCTCCAACCCGCGCCTGACGCGCCTGCTCAACGACATCCGCAGCGACGTCGAGACGGGCACGAGTCTTTCGGCCGCCTTCCGCAAGCATCCGCTCCACTTCGACGCGCTCTACTGCAACCTGGTGGAGGCCGGCGAGGCGGGCGGCATTCTCGAGACGCTGCTCGACCGGCTGGCCCAGTACCAGGAAAAGACACTCGAGATCAAGCGCAAGATCAAGTCCGCGCTGATCTACCCGGTCGCGGTGCTGGTGGTGGCCTTCGTCGTGGTCGCGATCATCATGATCTTCGTGATCCCCGCGTTCAAGGACATCTTCACCTCGTTCGGTGCCGACCTGCCCGCGCCCACGCTGCTCGTGATCGCGATGTCCGAGTTCTTCGGCCCGCTGGTGCACAAGGCCGCGGTGGCGCGCTGGACGCGCACGCTGGCCACGATGTTTTCCGCCGGCGTGCCGCTCGTCGAGGCGCTCGACTCGGTCGGCGGTGCGTCGGGCAACGCGGTCTTCCTCGAAGCCACGGAGAAGATCCAGAAGGACGTGGCCACCGGCTCCAGCCTGACCATGTCGATGCAGCAGACCGGCGTCTTCCCGACCATGGTGCTGCAGATGTGCGCCATCGGCGAGGAGTCCGGCTCGATCGACCACATGCTCAACAAGGCGGCCGAGTTCTACGAGGCCGAGGTGGACGAGGCGGTCAAGGGCCTGTCGAGCCTCATGGAGCCCATCATCATCGTCGTGCTGGGCACGCTCATCGGCGGCATCGTCGTGGCGATGTACCTGCCCATCTTCAAGCTCGGCCAGGTGGTCTGACGCCCGATGGACCAGGAATCCTTGCGCTGGTGGCTCTCGCCGGCCACCTTGGGCCTGCTCGGCCTCGTCATCGGCAGCTTCCTCAACGTGGTGATCCACCGCCTGCCCCTCATGCTGGAGCGGCAGTGGCGGCGCGACAGCGCCGAGATGCTCGGCCAGCCGCTGCCCGAGGAAGGGCCGCCGCTCAACCTGGTCCGACCGCGCTCGCGCTGCCCGCACTGCGAGCGTCCGGTGCGCTGGCACGAGAACATCCCGGTGCTCGGCTGGCTGCTGCTGCGCGGCCGCTGCGCCGGCTGCCGCCAGCCGATCTCGCTGCGCTACCCGGTCATCGAGCTGCTCACGGGCGCGCTGTTCGCGCTGGCCGCCTGGCGCGTCGGGCCGCAGCTGCCGGTGCTGCTGTGGTGCGCCTTCCTGGCCGTGCTGGTCGCGCTGGCCTTCATCGACTGGGACACCACCTTGTTGCCCGACGACCTCACCCAGCCGCTGCTGTGGGGCGGGTTGATCGTCTCCGCGCTGGGCTGGACGGTGCCGCTGCCTTCGGCGCTGTGGGGCGCGGTGGCCGGCTATCTCGCGCTGTGGGGGGTGTACTGGCTCTTCAAACTCACCACCGGCAAGGAAGGCATGGGCTACGGCGACTTCAAGCTGCTCGCGGCCATCGGCGCGTGGCTGGGGCCCTCGATGCTCTTGCCGGTGCTGATCGGCGCGTCGGTGCTCGGCACGGCCGTCGGTCTCGTGATGAAGGCCAGCGGCGCCTTGCGCGAAGGCCGCTATGTGCCTTTCGGCCCCTTCCTGGCGGGCGCGGGCGGCGCCGTCTTCCTCCTCGGCACGCAGACCGTGCTGGAATGGCTGGGCTTCGGGTTCTGACGCTCTTCTCGCCCCCGCCTGCGCCAGCCCGCTTCGGGTGACGATCGGGCACACTGCCGGGCATGAAACGCCCCACCCGCATCGGACTGACCGGCGGCATCGGCAGTGGCAAGAGCACTGTCGGCCGCATGCTCGTCGACCTCGGCGCCTGGCTGGTCGACACCGACGCGATCTCGCGCGCGCTGACGGCCGCCGGCGGCGCGGGGATCGGGCCCATCCGCGAGACGTTCGGCCCCGACTTCATCGACGCGGCGGGTGCGCTGGACCGCACCCGCATGCGCGATCTGGTGTTTCGCGATCCCGACGCGCGGCGCCGGCTCGAGTCGTTGCTGCACCCGCTCATCGGCCAGGAGACGCTGCGGCAGGCCTCCCAGGCGCTGCCCGGCCAGCCGGTGGTGTACGACGTGCCGCTGCTGGTGGAGTCCGGCCGCTGGCGAGCCCTCGTGGACCGGGTGCTGGTGGTGGATTGCACGCCGGCCACCCAGATCGAGCGCGTGGTGCAGCGCTCGGGGCTCGCCGCCGTCGAGGTCGAGCGCATCATCGCGCAGCAGGCGTCTCGCGAGGCGCGGCTGCGGGCGGCCGACGCCGTGATCTTCAACGACGGGCTGGACCTCGACCAGCTGCGCGAAGAGGTGCGCGCGCTGTGGGCCGGCTGGGGTGGGTGATCGCGCGCCCGCGCGGCTGACGCCCCGCGCCCCTGGCGGCGCTTCGGCCCGGCACGGCGGCTCTCACCGCCCCGCCCGGTGACCTCCTGTCACGGTGGAAATGCCCCCCTGTCCTTGGTGGCCGCCAAGCCCGTGTGAAACAATGCCGGGCAGCACGAGGAAGCAGCCTTGATACGCTACGAATACCCCTTCAACGAGAGCATCCGCACGATGCTCAGGCTCGAGCACCTGTTCGATCGGCTCGGGCAGTTGATGCCCCGGGAAGCAGCGGTGGACCACCACTTCGCGTTGGCCACGCTGTTCGAGATCATGGACGTCTCCTCGCGGGCCGACCTCAAGTCCGACTTGCTCAAGGAACTGGAGCGGCAAAAGGCCGTGCTCAACGGCTTCCGTGGCAACCCCTCCATCCAGGAGGAGGTGCTCGATCAGGTGATCGGGCGCATCGAGCACGCCTTCCAGGCGCTGAACCAAGCGCCTGGCAAGGCCGGACAGTCGCTCACGACCAACGAGTGGCTGATGAGCATACGCAGCCGCATCAGCATCCCGGGCGGGACGTGCGAATTCGACCTGCCCGCCTACTACGCCTGGCAGCAATCGGCGCCCGAGCGCCGGCGTGCCGACCTGCAGCACTGGGTCGCCACGCTCGCGCCGTTCGCGGAAGCCTTGCAGCTGCTGCTCGGGCTGCTGCGCGACTCCGGCATCCCGCACAAGGTCTATGCGCAGCAGGGGCAGTACCAGCAGAGCCTGCCGGCCGGCAAGACCTATCAGTTGCTGCGCATGCGCATCGACCCGTCGCTCGGATTGATCCCCGAGATCAGCGGACATCGCCTGATGGTGTCGATCCGCCTGATGCGGCAGGAACCCGACGGGCGGCTGAGGCCTGCCAACGAAGACGCCAGCTTCGAACTCACCTTGTGTTGAGATGGCGACGCACCGCCCCTCGCCGGCCCGCAAGCTGATCGTGCCCTGCCCCACCTGCGGGGGCGACAGCGTGTACGGGCCCGAAAACCCCTTCCGCCCGTTCTGCAGCGAGCGCTGCAAGAACATCGACCTGGGCGCCTGGGCGAGCGAGAGCTATCGCGTGGGGGTCAAACCCGATCCGGACCAGGGGCCGGACGAGGACCGGCCGCCCCCGGGCCACCCCGAGGGGAAGGGCTGAGGCCCGGCGCTCGCCCGCCCGGAGCCGGGCCGTGACCCCCGTGGGGGGTGGGGCGTAGGCCCCGGGGGCAAAGATACAAGGCCGCCCCTCACTCGACGTGCGTGGGGCCCTGGTGGGCCCGCTCCTCGGCCAGCCAGCGCAGTACCGGCACCGTGCCCGGCAGCACCGGGCGCACCCGCACCGGCAGCTCCTGCCAGCTCATGGCCTGGCGCTCGCGCATCTCGAACTCCCCGGACCACCGGTACACCTTGCAAAAGTGCAGGCGCACGAGCGCATGCGGGTAGTCGTAGAGCTCCACTTTCCACGGCTGGGCCGGCCCGATCGTGATGCCCAGCTCCTCGTGCAGCTCGCGCCGCAGCGCCTCTTCCACCGTCTCGCCGGCCTCGAGCTTGCCCCCCGGGAATTCCCAGTACCCTGCATACACCTTGCCCTCGGGACGCGAGGTCAGCAGGAAGCGGCCCTGGCGGTCGATCAGCACGCCGACGGCGACGTCCACCGGGGTGCGCTCGCCGCACCGGTCGGCGCTGCCTCCCGCACTCACAGCCCCTCCCGCCCGAGCCGCCCGGCGTAATCGCGCGCGAACTGGTAGGCCACCCGCCCCGAGCGCGAGCCGCGCTCCAGCGCCCACACGAGCGACTCCTGCCGCGCGGCGGCGATCACCTCGTCGTCCAGGCCGAAGTGGCGCAGCCACTGGGCGACGATGGCCAGGTACTCCTCCTGGCTGAACGGGTAGAAGCTGATCCACAGGCCGAACCGCTCGGACAGCGAGATCTTCTCCTCCACCACCTCGCCCGGATGCACCTCACCGTCTTCGGTGTGCGTGTAGGTGAGGTTCTCCTTCATGTACTCCGGCAGCAGGTGCCGGCGGTTGGAGGTGGCGTAGATGAGCACGTTGGCCGTGGCCGCCGCCACCGAGCCGTCGAGGATCGACTTGAGCGCCTTGTAGCCCGGCTCGCCCTCGTCGAAGCTCAGATCGTCGCAGTAGACGATGAACTTCTCGGGCCGCTCGGCCACGAGGTCCACCAGGTCGGGCAGGTCCACCAGGTCGGCCTTGTCCACCTCGATCAGCCGCAGCCCCTGCGGCGCGAACTCGTTGAGGCAGGCCTTGATGAGCGAGGACTTGCCGGTGCCGCGCGCGCCGGTCAGCAAGGCGTTGTTGGCGCTGCGCCCCGCCACGAACTGCGCGGTGTTGCGTACCAGGCGCTCCTTCTGCGCATCCACTTCGCGCAGGTCCGCGAGGCGGATCGGCGAGACGTGACGCACGGGCTCCAGCGCGGCGCGCGCGCCTCGGCGCCGGTAGCGAAAGGCGATGGAGGCAGACCAGTCGGGCGCGACCGGCGGCTGAGGCAGCACCGCCTCGAGCCGCTCCAGCAGCCGTTCGGCGCGGACGACCAGGGTTTCGAGCGAAGCAGACATGGATCGAGCGAGCAAGGAGGCTCGAGAGTGTACCGGCCGGGCGCGGCGATCGGGCCTTGTATCCGTGCCCCCGGGGCGTGCGCCCCACCCCCCACGGGGGTCACGGCCCGGCTCCGGGCGGCCGAGCGCCGGGCCTTGCATCTTTGCCCCCGGGGCTGCGCCCCACCCCCCACGGGGGTCGCGGCCCGGCTCCGGGCGGCCGAGCGCCGGGCCTCAACCCGCCACTTGCAGCACGCGATCGTCGGCAATGGCGTACAGGCGGTCACCGGGCGCCGCGCGCACCGGCATCATGCCGGTGAACTCGCCGAACGCGGGCAATACGCCGAGCCGGGTTCCGAACCAGTAGCAGGGCAGCCGCAGCCGCTCCCGCGCCCGCCCGGCCACCCGCACGCAGGGGTGCAGGTGCCCGCACAGCACGTAGGCGTCGGGCAGGTCTCGGGGTTCGTGGCACAGCGCCAAACCGCCCAGCCGCAGCGGCTCGTCGACGCATTCGATGCCGAGCCAGGGGGGTGGGTCGCCCGCGCGCGCGTCGTGGTTCCCGCGCACCAAGGTGAGCCCGAGCCCGGCATGGCGTTCACGCCAGTGCGCCAGCGCCTCCATCGTGCCCGGTGCATCGGAGCGCTCGGAGTGCATCAGATCGCCGAGGAACACGACGCGACGCGCGCCGGTGCGGTCGAGCAGGCGCGACAGACGCCCGAGCGTCCCCCCTGTGGTGCCGCGAGGCACCGGCACACCCCAGCGGCGAAAGGACGCGGCCTTGCCCACGTGGGCGTCGGCCACCAGCAGCGTCTCGTGGCGTGGCAGGTACACCGCCTTGTCGGCCCACAACTCGGCGGGCTCGCCCGCCACCTCCATGCGCAGCATCGAGCGAGCATAGCCGAGGGGTGCTGCGGCACTGGAGGGCCTCATCGCGCGCCCTCCGCGAAGGTGTGACCGAATCCCCCCCGGGGACGGATCTTCACGGCTCGCGTCAGCCCAGCAACAGGGCCAGGCTCGCGTCCAGATGCTCGGTGGGAGGCCGCTTGAACCCGGAGCGGCAATACCGGTGCAGCCGGCCGACCACGAAGGCCGCGAGCGCCGAGGCGCGCGCGACGGCATCCACGGTGGGCGTGGCCGAGCCCGCCTCGTCGGCGGCCAGCCGCAGGCTCTGGCGCAACTGCGACTCGATGCGATCGAAGAACTGGTTCATCCGTGCGCGCAGCCGCTCATGCTCATGCACCAGCGCGTCGCCCACCATCACACGTGTCATGCCCGGGTTGCGCTCTGCGAACTGCAGCACCACCGCCACGATCTTGTGCGCCTGCGCGCGCCCGTCGACCTCGCGCTCGGTGATCTGGTTCACGAGGCTGAAGACGCTGTGCTCGATGAACTCGATCAGGCCTTCGAACATCTGCGCCTTGCTGGCGAAGTGACGATAGAGCGCGGCCTCGCTCACCTCCAGTCGAGCCGCGAGCGCGGCGGTGGTGACCCGCTCGTCGCCGGGTTGCTCCAGCATCGCGGCCAGCGTCTGCAGGATCTGGATGCGGCGCTCCCCCGGCTTCGGACGCTTGCGCGCCATCGGGCCGCCGAGCGTGACCGACTCGGCACCCTCGGCCGGGGCAGCAGGAACGGAGGTGGGGGACATCACAGTTCGCGTAACTTCTGTAGCGAACGGATTCTCGCATGCACGTAACAGGGGCGCCGGTGCACGTAAATACCTACTTCCGGCCCGTGCGGCGCGCCGCGCAGCCAGCGCTGCATCCACACCGTGCGCAGACCCAGCCGGTGGGCCGACTTCTGATGAGCCAGCGTGTCCTCCACCAGCACGCAGCGGTGCGCCGGCACGCCCAGGCGGACGAGCACGCCGCGCAGCATGCGGGCGTCAGGCTTGGGGCGCCACTGGCCGAACATGCGCATGTCCTCGATGCTGAGAACGCCATCGAACTCGCGCCACAAGTCCAGCGCCTTGAGCACCCGGCGCGCATAGGCGGCCGGCGCGTTCGTCAGCACCAGCTTGCGCCCGCGCAGGGCCCGCAACGCGGCCTTGTCGTGGGCGTGGGCGCGCAGCGCCGCCTCCAGCCCGGGCAGCGCGTGGGTCTGGTGGAGGAAGTCGGTCGCATCGACCGCGTGGTGGCGCACCAGGCCCAACAGCGTCGCGCCATAGCGCCGCCAATACTCGCGGCGCAGGTGGTCGGCCTCTCGATCGGACAGGCCCAGCTCTTGAGCGATGTACTGCGTCATCGACTCGTCCAAGCGGGCGAACACCGCGCGCGAAGCGTCGTGCAGCGTGTTGTCGAGGTCGAACAGCCACACCGGCGGCGCCCTGCCGGCGCGCTCGCAAGCCTTCGCCGGGCGCGCGGCGCGCCGCACCCGGCGCGCCGAAGGCGACAGCCGTCGCGCGCTCAATGCGAGCGGATCATCGTGCCGAATGCCTGCTCGGTGAGGATCTCCAGCAGCAGGGCGTGCGGCACGCGACCGTCGATGATGTGCACCGAATTGACCCCGCTCTTGGCGGCATCCAGCGCCGAAGCGATCTTGGGCAGCATGCCGCCCGAGATGGTGCCGTCGGCGAACAGCTCGTCGATCTCGCGGGCGGTGAGGTCGGTCAGCAGCCGGCCGTTCTTGTCCAGCACACCGGGCGTGTTGGTCAGCAGCACGAGCTTTTCGGCGCTCAGCACCTCGGCCAGCTTGCCGGCCACCACGTCGGCGTTGATGTTGTAGTTCTCGTTCTGCTCGCCGAAACCCAGCGGCGAGATCACCGGGATGAACTGGTCGTCCTGCAGGGCCTTCACGACGCTCGGGTCGATGGAGACGATGTCGCCGACCTGACCCATGTCGTGTTCCTTGCTGGGGTCGTCCTTGTCGACCATCTTGATCTTGCGCGCGCGGATCATCCCGCCGTCGCGCCCGGTCAAGCCCACGGCCTTGCCGCCCGCTGCGTTGATGAGGCCGACGATGTCCTGCTGCACCTGGCCGGCCAGCACCCACTCGACGACTTCCATCGTCTCCTCGTCGGTGACGCGCATGCCCTGGATGAAGGTGCCCTTCTTGCCCACCTTGGCCAGCGCCTCGTCGATCTGCGGGCCGCCGCCGTGGACGACCACCGGGTTCATGCCCACCAGCTTGAGCAGCACGACGTCCTCCGCAAAGTCCTGCTGCAGCGCAGGGTCGGTCATCGCGTTGCCGCCGTACTTGATGACGATGGTCTTGCCGTGGAACTTGCGGATGTACGGCAAGGCCTGCGCGAGGATCTCGGCTTTGTCGCGCGGCAAGACGTGGCTGAGATCGGGCGAGGCGGGTGCCGCAGCGGCGGCAGCGGGGGGCTCGTTGCTCATGGCGATCGGCTCTCGGTGAGGCGTGGTACGGGAAGTGGCGGGATTGTAGGACCGCCGACTTGCGCGGACTTGAACGGGGCGCCGGGGCGGCGGGCAAATGTGGCATTGCGCGCCGCAGGGCCTTGACCTTGCCGCCGTGGGAAGGTCTATAGTGGCGCCCATGCGTTCGCCGTCGCGTTGGCGTCTCGTCCTGGCCTGCCTGATCGTCGCCCTGCTGCCCATGCGCGGCTGGGCGATGGACGGGTCGTGGTCGCGCGCGCTCACCGGCGCGGGGCGACTCGCCGCGCAGATGCCGCACGCCGACGGCGCGGCGCCCTGCCACGGCGCCGAGGCGCAGCCAGCGCCGCACCTCTCGGCAGCCCTCTCGGCGACCGACATGCAGGCCGTGCAGGCCGCCCCCGACCATGCCGCACCCGAGCACGAGAAGCGCCTGGCGGCCGCCGGCGGCGAGCACGACTGCGGCAAGTGCCAGGTCTGCCACAGCCCGGCCGCGATGACGGTCGGCTCCGCCACCGTCCCCGCCCACTCGGCGCCGGGCCAGCCCGTGCCCCGGCTGCGCCTGGCCGGGGGCCGCGACGAGGGCGACACCCTCTTCCGTCCGCCCAGGGGCTGATCCGCCCCCCCTGCACCCGAGCCTTCGCCCCGCTTCGTCCATGCGGCCGAGGGTGGGTCGCCGGCCGCGGCAGCGCCCGGTGTGCCCCTTGTGTATTGCTTCCGGTTGCCGTGCGCGCACCGCCTGCCAGGGCCCCTGCCCCGAGCGGCTGCAGGCCGGCACCCCCGATGCAGCGAGTTGAGATGACCTCCACGACTTTCCGACGCACCTTACCCGCCGCCGTGCTCGCCCTGGCGGCCGGCGGTGCCGGCGCGCAAGGCGCGCCGAGCACCTTCGAACTGGACCTGCCTTATCGCTCGGCCTTCGACGGTTACCTTCCGCACGCCGATCCCACCGCCTTCGACTGGCGCGGCGCCAACGACCTCGTCCGTCGCCTCGGCGGGCACGCCGGGCACCTGCGCAGCCCGGAGCGCGCGAAGGACGCAGCCGAGAAGCCGGGCCGTCCGGCAGCGCCGACCGACGTCGGCCCCGGCGCCCCGGAGGGGCGGCGGCAGCCGGCCCGCGGCACCGACGGAGGTGGCCGATGAGAACCCGCACGAAGGCGCTCGTACTGGTCCCGCTGGTGGCCGTGCTCGCCGGCTGCGCCACGCCGGGCCCGCAGGACGCGCTCGTGGAGGCCCGGCGTCTCGCCCCTCAGGGCGGCGAACTGACGCTGGCGACCGACGAGGCCGCCCGCCGCGAGCGGGAAAGCGCGGTCGCCCGGGCGCTGGCCGAACCGCTGGACGCACAGGGCGCGTGGCGGGTGGCGCTGCTCAACAGCCCCGCGCTGCAGGCGCTGATCGCGCAGTCCTGGGCTGCGCAGGCCACCGTGGTCCAGTCGGGCCGGCTGCCCAACCCGCGTCTGGCGCTGGAGCGGCTCACGCGCGGCGACGAGACCGAGATCGGACGCGTCCTCAGCTTCGGCCTGCTGGAGCTCCTTGCGCTGCCCTGGCGCGCCGGGCAGGCCGAGCGAGCGGCAGAGGCGGCGCGACTCCAACTGGCGGCCGATGTGCTGCGCGTGGGCGCGCAGGTGCGCCAGCAGTGGGTCCGCGCGGTGGCCGCGCAGCAGCTCGCGCAGTACCACGAGCAGGTGCGCGATGCCGCGCAGGCCAGCGCGGAGCTCGCGCGCCGGATGCAGGCCGTGGGCAACTACAGCCGGCTGCAGCGCGACCGTGAACAAGCGTTCTACGCCGATGCCACCGCCCAACTCGCGCGTGCCCGGCAAGCGGCCGTCGCCGAGCGCGAGGCCCTCGTGCGACTGCTGGGCTTGTCCCCCCAGCAGGCCTCGTCGTTGCGACTGCCCGACCGCCTGCCCGACCTGCCCGGCGAGCCGCGCCCCGCGCAGCAAGTGGCCGACGCCGCGAAACGAGAACGCGTGGACCTGCGACTCGCCCAGCGCCGCTTGGCCGCCGCCGACGCGCAGCGGACGCTGGCGCGCTGGACGAGCCTCACCGACATCGAACTCGGCGTCGTACGCAACAGCGAAACGCACCAGCCGACGCAGCGCGGCTTCGAACTGGAGCTCACCCTGCCGCTCTTCGATGCGGGCCAGGCCCGGCGCGCCGGGGCCTCGGCCGAGGCGATCGCCGCCTTGAACCAGGTGCACCAGGTGCAGATCGAAGCCACCTCCACTTTGCGCGAGCGCTACGCCGCCTACCGCACGGCCTACGACCTGGCGCGGCATTTCCGTGACGAGGTCGTGCCGCTGCGGCAACGCATCGTCGACGAGATGCTGCTGCGCTACAACGGCATGCTGGGCTCGGTCTTCGAGCTGCTGGCCGAGTCGAGGACGCACATCGGCAGCGTCATCGGCGCCATCGAAGCCCAGCGCGACTTCTGGCTGGCGGACGCGGCCCTCGATGCCGCCATCCTCGGTGTGCCGGCCGAGGGCGCGTCCCTCCTCACCCAGGCGCCTGCCGCCGGCGGCGCCTCCCCCGCAGGACATTGACGATGACCACACGACGCCTGTTCCTCGGCGGTGCGGCGCTCGCCGGCGCTGCCACCGTGGCGCGCTCGGCGCTGGCGGCGCTGCCAGAGCCCGCCTCTCGCACCGACACCAACACCGCCGCACCGCTCGCCCCCGCCCAGGGGCGCCCCTACCGCCCGGTCGTCACGCTCAACGGCTGGTCCCTGCCCTTTCGCCTGCGCAACGGCTGGAAGGAATTCCACCTCGTGGCCGAGCCCGTCGTGCGCGAACTCGCGCCCGGCATGAACGCGCAGCTGTGGGGCTACAACGGCTCCTCGCCCGGGCCCACGATCGAGGTGGTCGAGGGCGACAAGGTGCGCATCTTCGTGACCAACCGGCTGCCCGAGCACCACGCGGTGCACTGGCACGGCCAGCGCCTGCCCAACGGCATGGACGGCGTGGGCGGCCTCACCCAGCCGCACATCCCGCCAGGCAAGACCTTCGTCTACGAGTTCGAGGCGCGCCGCCCGGGCACCTTCATGTACCACCCGCACGCAGACGAGATGGTGCAGATGGCGATGGGCATGATGGGCTTTTGGGTCACGCACCCGCGCGAGCCCAGGCGCGTGCCCGGGTATGTCGAGTGCGACCGGGACTTCGTGTTCCTGCTCAACGCGTTCGACATCGAGCCCGGCAGCGCGACGCCCAAGGTCAACACGATGCTGGACTTCAACCTGTGGTGCTTCAACAGCCGGGTCTTTCCGGGCATCGATCCGCTCGTCGTGCGCCGCGGCGATCGCGTGCGCATCCGCATCGGCAACCTCACGATGACCAACCACCCGATCCACCTGCACGGCCACGAGTTCGTCGTGGCGGGCACCGACGGGGGCTGGACGAACCCCGCCTCGCGCTGGCCGGAGGTGACGGTGGACGTCGCCGTGGGGCAGATGCGGGCCGTCGAGTTCGTGGCCGACGAGCCGGGCGACTGGGCCCTGCACTGCCACAAGAGCCACCACACCATGAACGCGATGGGCCACGACGTGCCCACGATGATCGGCGTGGACCATCGCGAGGTGGTGCAACGCATCCAGAAGCTCGTGCCCGACTACATGGTGATGGGCGAGCGCGGCATGGCCGACATGGGCGAGATGGAGATGCCCCTGCCCGACAACACGCTGCCGATGATGTCGGGCCAGGGCCCGTTCGGCCCGGTGGAGATGGGCGGGATGTTCACGGTGCTCAAGGTGCGCGAGGGGCTCGCGCGCAACGACTACCGCGACCCCGGGCCCTACGCGCACCCCGCAGGCACCGTCGCCCGCGAGTGGACGGACGCGGCCCCCGAGCCGCAGCGTGCCCCCGGGGCGGCGAGCGCCGCACCGGCCCCGCTGCGTGCGCGCAAGCCGTCGGGACACAACGCCCACCATTGACCCCCTCGGATCGAAAGGAACGCACTCATGTCTGTACGTTTGAACGCCGGAGTGGCACTGCTGGCCGCGCTCGCCATGAGCTCGACGGCCTTCGCCCACGGCGAAGGCCATGCCTCCCGCCGCTTGGAGCTCTCGTCCGAACGGCACCCCTGGGGACAGCAGGGCGACCCGGCCAAGGCGACTCGCACGGTGCGCGTGGACATGGACGACCGGATGCGCTTCGTCCCGGACCGGCTCGAGGTGCGGCAGGGCGAGACCGTGCGCTTCGTCGTGCGCAACCGCGGCCAGGTGCTGCACGAGATGGTGATCGGCACGCGCGATGCGCTGGAGTCGCATGCCGAGCTGATGCGCAAGCACCCGGGCATGGAGCACGACGAGCCGTACATGGCCCACGTGGGGCCGGGCCAGCGCGGCGAGATCGTCTGGACCTTCACCGAGCCGGGCGAGTACTTCTACGGCTGCCTCGTGCCCGGGCACTGGGAGGCCGGCATGAAGGGCCGGATCGTGGTGCGGCCGTGATGCCCTGCGCAGCCCGGTGTCCCGCGCACCGCCAGAGGGAACATCGGGCGGTGCCGGCACTCGAAACCACCAACACCCGTTGATCGAGGAGTAACGAAATGCCATTGAACCCTGCCCGCCGGCGATGGGTCGGCGCCTTGGGCGCGGCCGCGGCTCTGGCCGCCACGGGCGTGGCCCTCGTGCCCGCCCGGGCCGCTCGCAAGCCGGTCGTGGAGGTGTGGAAGTCCGCCACCTGCGGCTGCTGTCACGAATGGGTGGCCCACCTGGAGAAGCACGGCTTCCAGGTCAAGACGCACGACGTCGACGCCCCCGGCGACTACCGCGAGAAGTTCGGCCTGCCCCAGAAGTACGGCTCTTGCCATACGGCGAAGGTCGAGGGCTACGTGCTCGAAGGGCACGTGCCCGCCCGCGAGATCGAGCGCCTGCTGCGCGAGCGCCCGCAAGCCCTGGGGCTGGCCGTGCCCGGCATGCCGGTCGGATCGCCCGGCATGGAAGTGGGCTCGCGCAAAGACCCGTACGATGTGCTGCTCGTCGCCCGTGACGGGCGCGCATCGGTGTATCAGAGCTATCGTTGACAATGAACGCCATGAAGAAATCCCTCATCGTCTCCCTCACACTGGCTCTGGCCTCGTTCGGCGCCTTCGCTCAGATGACCGACGGCGAAGTCCGCAAGATCGACAAGTCCCAGGGCAAGATCACCATCAAGCACGGCGAGATCAAGAACCTCGACATGCCTCCGATGCAGATGGTGTTCAAGGCCGAGCCGCCCTCGCTGCTGGACAAGGTGCAAGTGGGCGACAAGGTGAAGTTCCAGGCGGCGAAGGTCGGCGGCACGTACACCGTCACCGCGATCGAGAAGCAGTGACAGCAGTGACGCGCGGCGCAGCGTTGCGGCCCCGCCCCGGCGCCTGCGATCGATACGCAGGCGGGTGAGCGAGCGCCGCGCAGTCACGCCCAGAGCGCGCCGAGATCGAGGTGAGAGGCCACCGCGTCGGCCTCGTCACGGGGCAGCCGCGGCACCGCGCCGAGGCAGGGCGCGCCGAAGCGGCGCCGCATCAGGTCCGCCAGCGTGGCGAGGTTGTCTTCGCGATGGGCCATCCCGGCGTCCACCTGGTTGCCCACCCAGCCTGCCAGGCGCAGCCCCCGCGCGCACACCGCCTCGGCGGTCAGCAGCGCGTGGCTGAGGCAGCCCAGGCGCAACCCCACCACGAGCACCACCGGCAAACCGAGAGCGGCCGCGAGGTCGGCGGTGTCCTCGTTCTCGTTCAAGGGCACGCAAAAGCCACCCACGCCTTCCACCACCAGGCGATCGCAGCGGGGCATGAGGGCGCGGGCCCCTTCGAGAAGGGGGGCGAGTTCCAGGCGCACACCGGCAAGGCGGGCGGCGATGTGCGGCGCACAGGGCTCGTCCAGCAGAAAGCGGCAAGCCTCCTGGGGCGCGAGCGGCACGCTGCTGGCCGCACGAAGACGTTCCACGTCGTCGTTCACGCGCCGCCCTTCGCGCAGCTCGGTGCCCGCTGCGATCGGCTTGTACCCCGCCGTACGCAGCCCCTGCCTCGCCCAGGCGCGCAACAGGCCCGCGCTCACCGTCGTCTTGCCGATCTCGGTGTCGGTCCCCGTCACGAACACGCCCTGCAATTCCATCGTTTGCCTCCTGCGATGCCAACTCGCGCCGAGCAGCTCCCGCCCGGCTCACTCATCCTTCGCACCGCGCCCGACGCGACAAGCGCCCGGCCGCGCGGCGTACGGCCGCGATGAGCAGGTCCACGTCGCCCTCGTCATGAGCGGCGGTGACGGTGACGCGCAAGCGCGCGGTGCCCGGCGGCACCGTGGGCGGGCGGATGGCCGGCACCCAGACCCCTTCGGCATCCAGCGCGGCTGCCAATTCGAGCGCGGTCGCGTTGTCGCCGACGATGATCGGCTGGATGGGCGTGTCCGAGGACCCGAGGCGCCACGCGGACGGCAGCACCGCCGCAAGGCCGGCGCGCAGCTGGCCGATCCGCTGGCGCAGACGCGCGCGCCGTCGCTCGCCCTCCTCGCCCGCCAGGAACGCCAGGCTCGCCGAGACGGCGTGCGCCACGGCGGGCGGTGAGGCCGTCGTGTAGATGTAGGTCCGCGCCGCCTGCACGAGCCATTCGATCACCGTGGGCTGCGCCACGACGAAGGCCCCCGCGACCCCCGCCGCTTTGCCCAGCGTGCCGATGTAGACGATGCGCTCGCTGCGCAGCCCGAAGTGCGACAGACTGCCGCGGCCGCCCTCACCCAGCACGCCGAAGCCGTGCGCGTCGTCCACCACCAGCCAGGCGTCGTGCCGCTCGGCGAGAGCGAGCAGCGCATCCAGCGGCGCCAGGTCACCATCCATGCTGAAGACGGCATCGGTGACGATCAGCTTGATCGGCGTGCGAGCCTGCTGCAGCAGCGCGTCGAGCGATTGCACGTCGTTGTGCGGGTACTTGACCACCTCGGCCCGCGCGAGCCGCGCACCGTCGATCAGCGAGGCGTGGTTGAGTTCCTCGCAGTAGAGCGTCGCCTGGGCGTCGCCCAGGGCCGTGAGCACCGCGAGATTGGCCATGTAGCCGGTGCAGAAGAAGAGCGCACGGCCGTCGGGCACGTGGGGCGCGAGGAACCGCGCCAGCGCCTCCTCCAGGTCGGCGTGCGCCTGCGAGTGCCCGTTGATGAGGTGCGACGCGCCGCTGCCCGCGCCGTACCGCCGCGCGCCTTCCGCCAGCGCGTCGGTCAAAGCCGGATCGCCGGCGAGGCCCAGGTAGTCGTTGCTGCAGAACACCAGCTTCGCAGTCAGGGAGCCGTCCGGCGGCGCGATGAGTTGCCGCGGGCCGCAGGGAGAGTGCGCGACGCGCAGGCGCCGGCGCAGCCCTTGCGCCTCGCGCGTCGCCAGCTGGCGTTCCAGGTGCTCAAGCAGCATGGCGGCACACCTCCTCGAGCGTGTCGATCACCCGCGCTGCGAGCCATGCAGCGAGCTCCTCGTCCATCACGTAGGGCGGCATCACGTAGACCGAGCGTCCGATCGGGCGTATCAGCAGTTCCCGTTGCAGGCCGGCCTGGTGGAAGCGCTCCGCGAAATCGGCACCCGCCACCTCGGGGCGCACATCGAAGGCGACGATCGTGCCGCGCCGGCGCAGGTGCTCGACGCGCGGGTCGTCCTTGAGCGGCGCGAGCGCGGCCTCCAAGGCGCTGCTCGCCCGTGCATTGCGCTCGAGCACCGGCTCGCGGTCGAAGCGGTCCAGCACCTCGCAGGCCGCCCGACAGGCCAGGGGGTTGCCGGTGTACGAATGCGAATGCAGGAAGGCCCGCCGCACGTCGTCGGCCAGAAAGGATTCGTAGATCGGCCGGCTGGCGAGCACGAGCGACAAGGGCAAGTACCCGCCGCTGATGCCCTTGGACAGACACAGGAGGTCCGGCCATGGCACCTCGCCTTCGTCCGCTGCCTGTTCGGTCGCGAAGAAGGTGCCGGTCCGACCGCAGCCGACGGCGATCTCGTCGGCGATGAGGTGGACCTCGTATTCGTCGCACAACGCCCGCACGCCGCGCAGGTAGCTCGCATCGTGCATCGCCATACCGGCCGCGCCCTGCACCAGCGGCTCGTAGATGAAGGCGGCGATGTGCTCGTGGCGCCGCTCCAGCAGCGCACGTAGATCGTCCAGCGCGCGCACGGCCACGTCGGCCGGCGTCTCGCCGGCAGCCGCTTGCCGCGCGTCGGGCGAGGCCACCTGGTGGGAGCGCATCAGCAGCGGGTCGTAAGCGTCGCGGAAGATGGCGACGTCGGTGACGGCCAGCGCGCCGATGGTCTCGCCGTGGTAGCCGTGGCGCACGCAGACGAACTCCCGCTTGGCCTCGCGCCCGCGGTTGCGCCACGCATGAAAGCTCATTTTGAGAGCGATCTCCACGGCAGAGGCCCCGTCGCTTGCGAAGCACACGTGCGGCAAGGCGCCCGCCGTGCGACGCGCCAGGCGCTCGGCCAGCTCCACCGCCGGTTCGTGCGTGCAGCCGGCCAGCATCACGTGGGCGATGCGGTCGAGCTGGTCCTTGAGCACGGCGTTCAGCCCGGGGTCACCGTGCCCGAACAGATTGACCCACCACGAGCTGATCGCGTCGAAGTAGCGCCGCCCCTCGGGGTCGAACAACCAGGGCCCCTGGCCGCGCGCCACCGGCAGTGGCGGCGCCTCGCGCAGCCGGTGCATCTGGGTGCAGGGGTGCCACACATGGGCCAGGCTGCGTTCGATCCAGTCGTGCGTGCGGTCGATGACCATCGTCTTCGTGCCTCCCGGTGAGCCGGTGCGTCGAGTTGTTGGCGAGTTCGCGATGTTAGTGGGCGCCTAGAGCACACTCCCCAGAGCGGAGCGCCTATAGTGGGCCCGTTTCACGCCGGAGAGCCCCCATGGCCACCAAACCCAGCCGCGACGACACCCCGCCCGATCCCTTCGCCGGGCCCTTCTCGCAGAGCGTGCGCGATTCGGCGCAACAGATCTGGCTGGCCGGCCTCGGAGCCTTTTCCAAGGCCCAGCAAGAAGGCGGCAAGCTCTTCGAGACGCTGGTCAAGGAAGGTGTCGCCCTGCAGCGCAAGACGCAATCCGTGGCCGAGGAGCGCGTGAGCGAGGTCACGCAGCGCATGTCCGCGGTGGCTGGGGAACTCAGCCAGAAGGCCACCCAGCAGTGGGACCGCCTCGAGGGCATCTTCGAGCAGCGGGTCTCGAAAGCCTTGCACAAGCTCGGCATGCCGACCCAGGCGGACCTCGACGCGCTGCACGCCCGCCTCGACGAGTTGCAGGCGCGCCTGGACAAGTTGAGCCCCACGCATCGCCCGAGCCGCGCCGCGCGCCCGGCGACGTCCAGCACGAGCCCCGTGCGCAAGGCCGCCGCCAAGCGGGCGCCGGCTCGCAAGGAACCCAAGTAGCCCCACCCGGGGCCGAGGGCCACCGGCCGCCTCACACCCCACGGCCGCTGCGCCCCGGCGCTGCAGCCTCGCCACCCGCTCACGCGTCAGCTGCGGTAGTCGGCATTGATGCTGACGTAGTCGTGCGAGAGGTCGCACGTCCACACGGTCGCGCTGGCAGCGCCGCGGCCCAGCCCGACGCGCACCGTGATCTCGCGTTGCTTCATCACGCGCTGGCCGTCTTCCTCGCGGTACGACGGGTGGCGCCCCCCCTGAGTCGCGACATGCACATCGTCCAGGTGCAGGTCGATGAGGCCCTGATCCAGGTCGTCGATGCCGGCGTAGCCGACGGCGGCCAGGATGCGCCCCAGGTTGGGATCGCTCGCATAGAAGGCCGTCTTCACCAGCGGCGAGTGTGCGATCGCATAGGCCACGCGGCGGCACTCCTCCTCGTTCGCACCGCCTTCGACCTGCACGGTGATGAACTTGGTCGCGCCCTCGCCATCGCGCACGATGGCCTGGGCAAGTTGCTGCGCGACGGCCACCACGGCCTCGCGCAAGGCCCGGCCTTCCGGAGAGTCGAGGGACGTGATCGCCGCATGGGCCGCCCGGCCGGTCGCGATCAGCATGAACGAATCGTTGGTCGAGGTGTCGCCGTCGATCGTGATGCGGTTGAACGACAGGTCCGCCGCCTCCCGCACCAACGCTTGCAGCACGCCGGGCTCCACCTTCGCATCGGTGGCCACGAAACCGAGCATCGTCGCCATGTTGGGGCGGATCATCCCCGCGCCCTTGGAGATGCCCGTCACCGTCACCGGCGCACCGCCGATCTGGACCTGCCGCGAGGCCGCCTTGGGCACGGTGTCGGTCGTCATGATCGCCTCGGCCGCCTCGGCCCAGGCGTCCTCGCGCAGCGCGGCCAGCGCGGCGGGCAGCGCCTGCTCGATGCGGTCGTTCGGCAACGGCTCCATGATGACGCCGGTGGAAAACGGCAGCACCTGCTCCGGTGCCAAGTCCAAGTGGCGCGCGAGCGCCACGCAGGTCGAGTAGGCCCGCACCAGCCCGTCCTCGCCGGTGCCGGCGTTCGCGTTGCCGGTGTTGATCACCAGCGCCCGAATGCCGACGCCGGCCGCCAGGTGCTTGCGGGCCAACTGCACCGGGGCCGCGCAGAAGCGGTTGCGGGTGAACACGCCGGCCACCGCCGCGCCCTCGTCGAGCGTGATGACGGCGAGGTCCTTGCGGTTGGCCTTGCGCACGCCGGCCATCGCGATGCCGAGCTTGACGCCGGGCACGGGGTGCAGGTCCTGCGGGCGGGGGGCTGCGAGGTTGACGGGCATGATGCGTCTTCCGTGAGGTGGGGCTTCAGGTCAGACGGCCGTGGCAGTGCTTGTACTTCTTGCCGCTGCCGCAGGGGCAGGGATCGTTGCGGCCGACCTTGGGCACCTGCTGGCGCACCGTGCTCGGGTCGGTCTCGCTGGCGACGCTGCCGTCGTCGTTCGGGTGGGTGTACGTCACGTTGGAGATGTGTTCGGCGCGGTCCTCGATGGCCTCGGCGGCCTGCGCCACCTGCTCCTCCGACTGGATGCGCACGGTCAGCAGCAGACGCGTGACTTCCATCTTCACCGCATCGAGCATCTGCGCGAAGAGTTCGAAAGCCTCGCGCTTGTACTCCTGCTTCGGGTTCTTCTGCGCATAGCCGCGCAGGTGGATGCCCTGCCGCAGGTAGTCCAGCGCCGCCAGGTGCTCGCGCCAGTGGCTGTCGAGCGACTGCAACAGCACCATGCGCTCGAACTGCACGAACTGCTCGCGCCCCACACGCTCGACCTTGCTCCGGTAGAGCGCATCGGCGGCGGCCAGCACCTTCTCGACGATGTCTTCGTCGGTGATGGCTTCGCTCTTGTCGACCTCGGCCTTGAGCGGCAGGTCGATCTGCCACTCCTCGCGCAGCGCTTTCTCCAGACCTTCGAGGTCCCACTGCTCCTCGACGCTCTCGGCCGGCACGAAGGTCCGCACCACGTCCGTCAGCGCACCGTGGCGCAGGCTCGCGATCTGGTTCGACAGGTCCTGCGCGTCCAGGATGTCGTTGCGCTGCTGGTAGATCACCTTGCGCTGGTCGTTGGCGACGTCGTCGTACTCCAGCAGCTGCTTGCGGATGTCGAAGTTGCGCGCCTCGACCTTGCGTTGCGCGCTTTCGATCGAGCGCGTGACGATGCCCGCCTCGATCGCCTCGCCTTCGGGCATCTTGAGGCGGTCCATGATCGCGCGCACGCGGTCGCCAGCGAAGATGCGCATCAGCGGGTCTTCGAGCGAGAGATAAAAGCGCGAAGAGCCCGGGTCGCCCTGACGGCCGGCACGGCCGCGCAGCTGGTTGTCGATGCGGCGGCTCTCGTGACGCTCGGTGGCGATGATGCGCAGGCCCCCCAGCGCCTTGACCTGCTCGTGCAGGCTCTGCCACTCGTCGCGCAGCTTCTGGATGCGCGCCTGTTTCTCGGCGGCGGGCAGCGACTCGTCCGCCTCGATCAGCTGGATCTGCTTCTCGACGTTGCCGCCCAGCACGATGTCGGTGCCGCGGCCGGCCATGTTGGTCGCGATCGTGATCATCTTCGGGCGGCCCGCTTGCGCGATGATCTCCGCTTCCTTGGCGTGCTGCTTGGCGTTGAGCACTTGGTGCGGCAGGCCCGCCTTCGTCAGCATCGCCGAGATCAGCTCCGAGTTCTCGATGGAGGTGGTGCCCACCAGCACCGGCTGTCCGCGCTCGTAGCACTCGCGGATGTCGGCGATCACCGCGTCGTACTTCTCCTTGGCCGTCTTGTAGACGAGGTCGAGCTCGTCCTTGCGCTGGGTCGGCTTGTTGGGCGGGATGACCACCGTCTCCAGGCCGTAGATCTCCTGGAACTCGTAGGCCTCGGTGTCGGCCGTGCCCGTCATGCCGGCGAGTTTGCCGTACATGCGGAAGTAGTTCTGGAAGGTGATCGAGGCGAGCGTCTGGTTCTCGGCCTGGATCTCCACGCCTTCCTTGGCCTCGACGGCCTGGTGCAGACCGTCCGACCACCGGCGCCCATGCATCAGGCGGCCGGTGAACTCGTCGACGATGATGACCTCGCCGTTCTGCACCACGTAGTGCTGGTCGCGGTGATACAGGTGGTGCGCCCGCAGCGCGGCATACAAGTGATGCAGCAGCGCGATGTTGGCTGCGTCGTACAGGCTCGCCCCTTCGACCAGCAGGCCCGCTTGCGCCAGCAAGTGCTCCGCGCGCTCGTGCCCCTGCTCGGTCAGGTACACCTGGCGCGTCTTCTCGTCCAGCGTGAAGTCGCCCGGCTCGATGATGCCTTCGCCGGTGCGCGGGTCGGCCTCGCCGATCTGCTTCTTGAGCTGCGGCGCGATCTTGTTGATGCGCACGTACAGCTCGGTGTGGTCCTCGGCCTGCCCGCTGATGATGAGCGGGGTGCGCGCCTCGTCGATCAGGATCGAGTCCACCTCGTCGACGATGGCGTAGTGCAGGCCCCGCTGCACGCGGTCGGCCGTCTCGTACACCATGTTGTCGCGCAGGTAGTCGAAGCCGAACTCGTTGTTCGTGCCGTAGGTGACATCCGCGGCGTAGGCGGCCTGCTTCTCCTCGCGGGGCATCTGCGGCAGGTTCACCCCCACCGACAGACCCAGGAAGTTGTACAGCCGCCCCATCCACTCGGCGTCGCGCCGCGCGAGGTAGTCGTTGACCGTCACGACGTGCACGCCGTGGCCCGTCAGCGCGTTCAGGTACACCGGCAGCGTGGCCACCAGCGTCTTGCCCTCGCCCGTGCGCATCTCGGCGATCTTGCCCTGGTGCAAGGCCATGCCGCCGATCAGCTGCACGTCGAAGTGCCGCATCTTGAGGGCGCGCTTGCTGCCTTCGCGCACGACGGCGAAGGCCTCCGGCAGCAGGTCGTCGAGCGTCTCACCCTGGGCCAGCCGGGCCTTGAACTCGTCGGTCTTGGCGCGCAGCTGCTCGTCGGTGAGCTTCTCGAACTGCGGCTCCAGCGCGTTGATTCTCTCCACCACCCGCCGGTACTGCTTGAGGAGACGGTCGTTGCGACTGCCGAATATCTGGGTGAGAAGCTTGGGCAACATGCGGGTTGTCGGTAGTGTCCTTGCCCCAGGCGCGGGGCTTGCCGCCGCCTCGAGGGCGGGCGGCCACGATCGAGCGCCGGCACGCGCCGGCGAACACAGAGGGGCTGCCCGGCGCTGCCAGCAGCCACCGTGCCACCCAAAAGCCGCTGAGTTTAGCACCCGGGTTCGCGGCGCTTCCCAGGGAGGGCCGGTACACTGGCGCCCATGAACACGCGCTCCGACCCCGTCGTGCCGATCGGCGAAGCCTTGGGTCGCCACGGAGGGCTGGCGCGGCTGCAGCAGCTCGTGCGCGAGTCGAACGAGCGGTTCGAGGCGATCCGTCCGCTGTTGCCTGCGCCCCTGGCCCGGTACGTCAAACCCGGCCCCATCGACGAGGAGGGCTGGTCCCTGCTGGCCCCCAATGGCGCGGTCGCCGCGAAGCTGCGGCAGTTGCAGCCGCGCATGGAGGCGCTGCTCAAGCACCGCGGATGGCAGGTCACGGCGATCCGCATCAAAGTGCAATCGGCCTGACCGGGCCTCGGGGAACGGAGCTGGTGCCGGCTATCCGACTCGAACGGATGACCTACCGCTTACAAGGCGGTTGCTCTACCAGCTGAGCTAAGCCGGCGAATAGGCCGCGGGCGCGCCCCGCAGCGCAGTGAAGCAGGCAGTGTACCGGAGCGCCGGCGCCCGCTGCACCGGGTGCGTCACTTGATGCGTTTGAGGGCGGGGCGCCCGCCGCCCGGGGGCGGCGGGGAAGGCGCGTCCTCCTCGCCACCCGCGGGCCCGGGAGACGGTGCTTGCGGCTCACCCTCGGCCGGCGACGGCGCGAGCTTGAGCGGGCTCGGGCTGTGCGCCGCCGTCTCAGGGACGCCCTCCTCCGCCGACGATTCGGGCGGCTCGCTCGGGATCGGGAAGGCCATGCCCTGCCCGTTCTCACGGGCGTAGATCGCGATCACGTGGTCCACCGGCACGACGATGTCGCGCGCCACTCCGCCGAAGCGGGCCCGGAACTCGATGAAGTCGTTGCCCAAGCGCAACCCGCTCGTCGCATCGAAGCTGACGTTGAGCACGATCTCGTGGTTCTTGACGTACTCCATCGGCACCTGGACGGACGCATCCACGTACACCGCGATGTACGGCGTGAAGCCGTTGTCGGTGCACCAGTCGTGCAGCGCCCGGATCAGGTAGGGCCGGGTCGAGCTGCCGGCAGGAGGCGCGGGAGGCGGCGGGTTCATGGCGCAGGGGTCGGGGCGCGCTTACTTGCGCATCACCTTCTCGGAGGGCGTCAGCGCCTCGATGTAGGCCGGACGCGAGAAGATGCGCTCGGCGTACTTCAGCAGCGGTGCGGCGTTCTTGGACAACTCGATGCCATAGTAGTCCAGGCGCCACAGCAGCGGCGCAATGGCCACGTCGAGCATCGAGAAGTCGTCGCCCAGCATGTACTTGTTCTTCAGGAAGATGGGCGCGAGCTGCGTGAGCCGGTCGCGGATCTGCGAGCGCGCCTTCTCGAGCTGTTTGTCGCTGGGCTTGACCCCGCGCGACTCGAGCACGTTGACGTGGGCGAACAGCTCCTTCTCGAAATTGAGCAGGAACAGCCGCACGCGGGCACGGGCGATCGGATCGCCCGGCATCAGCTGCGGATGCGGAAAGCGCTCGTCGATGTACTCGTTGATGATGTTCGATTCGTACAGGATGAGATCGCGCTCGACGAGGATGGGCACCTCGTTGTACGGATTCATCAACGCGATGTCTTCCGGCTTCGCGAACAGATCGACGTCGCGAATCTCGAAGTCCATCCCCTTCTCGAACAGCACGAAACGGCAGCGGTGGGAATAGGGGCAGGTGGTCCCGGAGTAAAGCACCATCATGATGGCGTGCTCCTATGCTCGTCGAGTTCGTCTATCAGAAAACACAAACGGAGTGGGCGCCGCGGGCCACCCACTCCGAACGTCGCAGCGGCGCCCTCGAGGCCCCGCCGCCGTCGTTACTTCACGTCCTTCCAGTACGCGGCGTTCAGGCGCCACGCGATGACGGTGAACAGACCCAGGAAGATCAGCACCCACACCCCCAGGCGCACGCGCTGCTTCTGGACCGGCTCGCCCATCCACTGCAGGAAGGCGACCAGGTCCGCCACGGCGTTGTCGTACTCCTGCGCCGACATCTTGCCCGGCGTCAGTTGCTCGAAGCCCGCGAAGACGTGCTGCGTCTTGCTCGGGTCGTGCGGGTCCTTCTCCTCGATGAACTTGGCCGCGCGCTGGCCCTGCAGCTCCCACAGCACGTGCGGCATCCCGACGTTCGGGAAGGCGAGGTTGTTCCAGCCGGTCGCCTTGGTGTCGTCACGGTAGTAGGTGCGCAGGTAGGTGTAGAGGTAGTCGGCGCCCGTCCCGGCATGCGAGGCACGCGAGCGCGCGATCACGGTGAGGTCGGGCGGGGTGGCGCCGAACCATTCCTTGGCCTGCTTCGGATCGAGGGACACTTTCATCGTCTCGCCGACCTTGTCGGTGGCGAACATGAGGTTGTCCTTGATCTGCTGCTCGGTCAGCCCGATGTCGCGCAGACGGTTGTAGCGCATGAAGGCGGCCGAGTGGCAGTTCAGGCAGTAGTTGACGAACAGCTTGGCCCCGTTCTGGAGGGCGGCGATGTCGGTGACCCGGCTCACCGGGAACTTGTCCCAGGCAATGCCGCCCTCGGCGGCGCGCGCGGCCGGCGCGCCGGCCAGCAGCATCAGGGAAGCCAGCAGGCTGTAGATCAGTTTTTTCATCGTGTGGGCTCCAGCGGCATCAGTGGGCGACGTAGGTCACGCGCTCGGGGACCGGCTTGAACTCGCCCATGCGGCTCCACCAGGGCATCAGCAGGAAGAAGCCGAAGTAGAACAGCGTGCCGATTTGGGAGATGAGTTCGCCGGTGGGCGACGGCGGCTGGATGCCGAGGTAGCCCAGCACCAGGAAGAACAGCACGAACACGCCATAGACGTACTTGTGCCAGCTCGGACGGTAACGGATCGACTTGACCGGGCTGTGGTCCAGCCAGGGCAGGAAGAACAGGATGATGACCGCACCGCCCATCACCACGACGCCCCAGAACTTGGCATCGAAGGTCTTGAGCAGGGCGATCGCGACGGCCGCGCCGACCAGCAGGCCGACCTTGCCCTTGGCCGAGAACGCACCCTTGATCACACCGAGAACGGCGCCGAGGGCGATGATGACGCACAGCACGTTGACCATCAGGTCGGTCGTGGCGCGCAGCATCGAGTAGAACGGCGTGAAGTACCACACCGGTGCGATGTGCGGCGGCGTCTTCAGCGGGTCGGCAGGGATGAAGTTGTTGAACTCGAGGAAGTAGCCCCCGAACTCCGGCGCGAAGAAGACGATGGCGCTGAAGACCATCAGGAAGATGGACAGGCCGAAGATGTCGTGCACCGTGTAGTACGGGTGGAACGGAATGCCGTCCAGCGGGCGGCCCGCGGCGTCGAGCTTCTCCTTGATCTCGACACCGTCGGGGTTGTTCGAGCCCACCTCGTGCAGCGCGATGATGTGCGCCACGACCAGGCCGAGCAGGACCAGCGGGATCGCGATCACGTGGAAGCTGAAGAAGCGGTTGAGCGTCGCATCGGAGACGACGTAGTCACCACGGATCAGGAGGGCGAGGTCCGGGCCGATGAAGGGGATCGCGGAGAAGAGGTTCACGATCACCTGGGCACCCCAATAGGACATCTGGCCCCAGGGCAGCAGGTAGCCGAAGAAGGCCTCGGCCATCAGCATCAGGAAGATCAGGCACCCGAAGATCCACACCAGCTCACGCGGCTTGCGGTACGAGCCGTACAAGAGGCCGCGGAACATGTGCAGGTAGACGACCACGAAGAACGCCGACGCGCCGGTGGAGTGCATGTAGCGGATCAGCCACCCCCACGGCACGTCGCGCATGATGTACTCGACCGAGGCGAACGCCAGGTTCGCGTCCGGCTTGTAGTGCATCACGAGGAAGATGCCGGTGACGATCTGGATCACCAGCACGACGAGCGCCAGCGAGCCGAAGATGTACCAGAAGTTGAAATTCTTCGGCGCGTAGTACTGCGCCATGTGCTCGTTGTAGAGCTGGGTCAGCGGGAACCGGTTGTCGATCCAGTTCAGGAGCTTCTGCCCGCGCGTCGCGTTCGGCGGAGCTTCTTTGAATTGAGCCATGGGGGTCACCTCGATACTTCGTTAGCCTTCTCGTCAGCCGCGTAGGGCGCGCCGCGCCGCCGTCTCGACGCGCAGCCGTGCCCTCCGCCCGGGGGCATCAGGCCTTCTTGTCCTCGCCGATCAGCAACTTGGTGTCGGAGAGGTACACATGCGGCGGCACCTCCAGGTTGTCCGGCGCAGGCTTGTTCTTGAAGACGCGACCCGCCATGTCGAAGGTCGAGCCGTGGCAGGGACACAGGAAACCGCCCACCCAGTCCTCGGGCAGCGAGGGCTGGGGGCCGGCGGCGAAGCGCGCCGTCGGCGAGCACCCCAGGTGCGAGCAGATGCCCACGGCGACCAGGATCTCTTTGTGGTCCTCACGGGCGCGCCACTGGTTGCGGGCGTACTCGGGCGTCAGTTCGGCGGGCTTGCGCTCGGACTTGGGGTCGGCGACCTGGGGCTCCGTCTTCTCGAGCGAGGCCAGCTGCTCGGGCGTGCGGCGCACGATCCACACCGGCTTGCCGCGCCACTCCACCGTCATCATCTCGCCCGGCTTGAGGCCGCTGATGTCCACCTCGACCGGCGCGCCGGCCGCGCGGGCCTTCTCCGACGGCTGGAACGTGGAAACGAAAGGAACCGCTGTGGCCACGCCACCGACGGCACCGGCTCCACAGGCAATGGCTACCCAAGTGCGGCGGCCTTTGTCCACTTGCTGGTCACTCATGGGGGGATCCTCAGGAAGCACTTCTCTAGTTAGGGGCAACCCGAGATTCTATCCGACCGCCCACCCCCGAAACCAGCCCGCCAGAGCCCGCGGCGGCGCCGTTCGAGGCGTCCGGAGCGCCGCCGGGTCGCAGCGGCCGCGTGCATGCGCGCTCCCACTGGCCGGCGCGCCCGCCCTCCCCCATACTGCTCGCACGCGCCGAGCAAGGCCGGCGCGACGGCACATTCGGCACTCGACGAGAAGGGGTCGGCCATGGGATTCATGCGCGAGTTCAGGGAGTTCGCGGTCAAGGGCAACGTCGTGGACCTGGCCGTGGGCGTCATCATCGGCGGCGCCTTCGGCAAGATCGTGGACTCGCTGGTCAACGACCTGGTCATGCCGGTGGTGAGCAAGCTCTTCGGCGGGCTGGATTTCTCCAATTACTTCATCCCGCTGGCGGGGCAGACCGCCAGCACGCTGGCCGAGGCCAGGAAAGGCGGCGCGGTCTTCGCCTACGGCAGCTTCATCACGGTGGCGCTCAACTTCGTGCTGCTGGCCCTGGTGATCTTCGTGATGGTCAAGCAGATCAACCGGCTGCGCCGCGAGACCCCGTCCGCGCCCGCCGCTCCACCGGCGCCGCCCGAGGAAGTGGTGCTGTTGCGCGAGATCCGCGACGCCCTGAAGAAGTAACGGTCTGTTAACAGGCCGGCCGGGCAGCGCCGAAAGGTGGCGAATTGCGCACCGGCCGTCGGCCCGGGGGCGCCGCAGAGGGAAGGTTTCGCGCCATACTGCGCTTCGTTGCGTCCCGGCTGCAATGAGCGTACCCGACCCGCGTCTTCACGCCGCCATGCAATCGGCGGTGCAGAGAATCCTGTCCACGGTCGCCGACACGGCGAGCCGCACCGTGGACGTGCTGGGCATGCTCGCGCTGTCGGCGAAGAGCAACGCCGACCGCCAAGCCTACATGGCGGCGCAGTACGACTTCCAGCACAAGCTGTCTGCCTTCAACATGACGTTCACCAGCGTGTTGAACGAGAAGGTGGCTCAGCAACTGCACCCGCGCAGCACCCGCCCGATGGCCGCCACCGACTGGACGGCGCTCGGCCTCGTCGGCGACCAGGAGGTCGAAGAACAGGTCACCGCGCACCGCCTGGGCCTCGCGATCGAGCACGAATGCGAATGGGAACTGCGAGAGCTCGACGCCTACATGGGCTCGCTGCTGGGGCTGGGACGACCGGACCCGGAGCGCAACCCCATCCGCCCGGAGATCGTCGGCAAGGCGCTCTTTCGTGCGATCGAGAGCGTCACGACCGATGTCGGGGTGCGCAAGACATTGGCCCGCGAGTTGTCCCACGGCCTGGCGAAGTCCATGCGGCAGTGCTATGGCGCGATCGTCGCCGACCTGAGCGCGCGCGGGGTGCAGCCCGTGGGGCTGGCCGTGCGCTCCGGCATCACGGGCACGGGCGGCGTGACCGCGCCCGCCTCGGCGGCCCCGCGCACCACCCCGCCAGACCTGCACCGGACGGCCCAGACGCTGAGCGCCCTGTTCGGCGTGCCGCCACCGTCGAGTTTCGCCACCTCGGCCGGGGGCCTGTTCGGGCCGTCCGGGGGAAGCGGCTTCGCGGCCTCGGGTGAGGGCTCCCACCGCTCGGGCTTCGGGGCCGCTGCGCCGGGCCCCACCGGCAGCGGCGCGGCAGGGCGCGTGAGCGACGCCCAGATGGCCGAGCTCATCCGCCGGCTCGCATTCCTCGCCAGCACGCCCGGCGCGCTCGACCCGGCCGCCGCGAGCGGGTGGACACCCGGCATGGCGACGGGCGGAGTGGGCGGGGGTGTCCCGCCGAGCGGCGAGGCCCTTTCGAGCGGGTTGGGGGGGCTGATGGCCGTCAACCTGATCCGCGCCCACCGCGAAGAGCTGGTGCGTGCGGCGAGCGCGCCCCTCGATCACATGGTGATCGACATCGTCGCCTCGCTGTTCGACCAGATCCTGTCCGACCCGAAGGTGCCGCCGCAGATGGCGCGCCAGATCGCGCGCCTGCAACTGCCCGTGTTGCGCGTGGCGCTCAAGGACGTGCGCTTCTTCTCGTCGCGCAGCCACCCGGTGCGCAAGTTCGTCAACCGCATGGCGTCGATCGCCTGCGCCTTCGAGGACTTCGACGACGGCCCGGGCATGCGCTTCCTGTCGCTCGTGCGCGAGCTCGTGCAGCAGATCGTCGAAGGCGACTTCGACCAGATGGATCTGTACGAGTCCAAGCTGCGGGCGCTGGAGGGCTTCGTGCAGGAGCAGGCCCAGGACGAGGCCCGCGCGCATGCCGAGGCGGTCGAGTTGCTGGCCCAGAAGGAAAGCCAGCTGCGACTGCAGGCCCGCTATGCCGAGCAGGTGCAGGCGGTGCTGCTGCCGCTCGGCGTGCAGGACTTCGTGCGCGAGTTCTTGCAGCAGACCTGGTCCCAGGTTCAGGTCGAGGCGGCGATGCGCCACGGCCCCGATGCCGAGATCACACAGCGCATGAAGCAGGCCGCGCGCGAGCTGATCCTCAGCGTGCAGCCCAAGCACTCCCCGGCCGAGCGCAAGCAGTTCATCCTGACGCTGCCGCAGCTGATGAAGACCCTCCACGAGGGCCTCGCGCTGATCCGCTGGCCGGAGGACAAGAAGAAGGCGTTCTTCTCCGAGCTGCTGCCCTGTCATGCGCAGTCGCTCAAGGGGCAGCCGCTCAGCGACTCCCAGCGCCACCAGCTGGAGAGCCACCTGCAGGCCCTGGACCGGCTGGAGCTGCCCAAGGCCGAGGACACGCCGCCGCCTGACGCGGCGCCGGTGCTCCAGGGCGAGCCCACGGGCTTTTCGGACGAGGAGGCGGCGCAGGTCGGGCTGGTGCAGGAGGCCGCCGTCGATTGGGACGGCCAGGTGGACATCGACCTGGCCCACCTGGACGATGGGGCGGCCGGCGGCGACGTCGACATCAATCTCGACGGCCTGGGCGCCGAGCTGCGACCGGAGACCCCGACGCAGGGCGCGCAGCTCGCACAGTACGTCCAGGCCGGAGTGGCCTACCAGATGTTCGTCGACGGCGCCTGGAAGAAGGTGCGTCTCAACTGGGTGAGCCCCGGGCGGACCTTCTTCATCTTCAGCCAGGGCCACAAGCACCAGAAGATCATCTCCATGACCGGGCGCATGCTGGCCAAGCTGTGCGAGAGCGGGCGCTTCCGCGCGTTCGAGCAGGCCTACCTGATCGAGCGTGCCGTCGCGCGTGCGAGGCGCCAGCTGGCCGCACTGACGGCCCATAGCAAGAGCTGAGGCCCGGCGCTCGGCCGCCCGGAGCCGGGCCGTCACCCCCCCGGGGGGTGGGGCGTACGCCCCGGGGGCAAAGACATAAGGCCCGGCGCTCGGCCGCCCGGAGCCGGGCCGTCACCCCCCCGGGGGGTGGGGCGTACGCCCCGGGGGCAAAGACATAAGGCCCGGCGCTCGGCCGCCCGGAGCCGGGCCGTCACCTCCCCCGGGGGGGTGGGGCGTACGCCCCGGGGGCCAAGACATAAGGCCCGGCGCTCGGCCGCCCGGAGCCGGGCCGTCACCCCCTCGGGGGGTGGGGCGTACGCCCCGGGGGCCAAGACATGAGGCCCGGCGCTCGGCCGCCCGGAGCCGGGCCGTCACCCCGTCGCCGGCGGGCGCGCGAAAGGAAGGATCAGCGAGCCGGCGCGGCGGCGCGCCGGGCCCCGGCCACGAGCGAGCGCGCCATGCGCAGCGCAGCGACGAGGCTAGCCGGGCTGGCGCGCCCCGTGCCCGCCAGGTCGAACGCGGTGCCGTGGTCGGGGCTCGTGCGCACGAAGGGCAGGCCCAGCGTCACGTTGACGCCTTGTTCGACGCCGAGGTACTTCACCGGGATCAGCCCTTGGTCGTGGTACATCGCGATCACCAGGTCGAACTCGCCGGGATGCTCGGGCGGCGCGTGGCGGGCCCGCATGAAGACGGTGTCCGGCGCAAAAGGGCCGCGCGCGTCGATGCCCTCGAGTCGAGCGGCCTCGATCGCGGGGGCGATGATGCGCAGCTCCTCGTCGCCGAAGAGCCCGCCCTCGCCCGCGTGCGGGTTGAGCCCCGCGACCGCGATGCGCGGGCACGGCTGCCCCCACAGGGCGGCACTGCGATGGGCGATGCGCAGCGTCTCGAGCACGCCTTCGACGGTGACGGCCTCGATCGCGTCACGCAGCGAGACGTGGATGCTGACCAGCACCGTCTTGAGCTGGTCGTTGGCGAGCATCATGCGCACCGGAGAACCGCCCTCGCCGTTGGCATACGCCTGCAGCATCTCGGTGTGGCCGGGAAAGGGAACACCGGCCGCGGCGAGGGCTTCCTTGTGGATCGGGGCGGTAACGAGGCCGGCCACACGGCTGTTGAGCGCGTCGGCCACCGCCTGCCGGATGCACTCGTGGGCCGCCGCACCGGCACGCGCGTCGACCTGTCCCAGTGGCAGGTCCTCCGGCAGCCGGACGGCAGGCCAGACGGGCAGACACCCGGGCGGCACCTCGCGCCACTCCTGGATCGACTCCAGCACCGCCACAGGCACCCGGTGGCCGAGCCGCGCGCAGACCCGACGCAGCAGTTGCGCATCGCCGTAGACCACGCAGTCGCGAAGCTCGCCGGCCCGGTGCGCCATCGCGATGATCTCCGGCCCGATGCCGCAGGCATCGCCCATCGTCACGGCGAGCGGCGCGGCGCGGCGGTCGCCCGCCCCGGGGGTTTGCGGCAGCGTCTCGCTCATGCCGGATTGTCGATGTCGATGAACTCGTGCACGAGCCCGAAGCGCTCGGCGACGTGGGCCGCGAGGGCCGGGGCGCCGTAGCGCTCGGTGGCGTGATGCCCGCACGCCAGGAACGCGACGCCCGTTTCCCGCGCGTAGTGGGTCTGCGGCTCTGAAATCTCGCCGGTGAGAAAGACGTCGGCACCCGCGGCAATCGCCGCCTCGAAGTAGCCCTGCGCCCCGCCGGTACACCACGCGACGCGACGCACCGGGCGGCCGTCGCCCTCCACCACCAGCGGCGCGCGCCCGAGCGCGGCGCCCACGGCCTGCGCGAAGGCACCCAGGCCCGCGGGCTCGCGCAGCGTGCCCAAGGCTCCCAGCTCCTGCTCGCCGAACCGACGCTCGATCTCGAGGCCGAGCACGCGGCCGAACTGGGCGTTGTTGCCCCACTGCGGGTGTGCGTCCAGCGGCAGATGGAAGGCGTAGAGGTTCATGTTGGCGGCCAGCAGCCGCTGCAGGCGCTGCTTCATCCAGCCCACGACGCGGCCGTCCTGACCGCGCCAGAAGAGGCCGTGATGCACCAGGATCGCATCGGCCCCGGCCTCGGCCGCCGCGTCGATGAGCGCGCGGCTGGCGGTCACCCCGCTGACCAGCTTGCGCACCTCGGGCCGGCCCTCCACTTGCAGGCCGTTCGGCCCATAATCCCTGAAACGGTCCGCCTCCAGCAGCCCGTTCAGGTACGCCTCCAGTTCATCCCGGTGGACCATCGACCCCAACTCCCATGCGCAAGACCTGGCTCATTTTCTCGCAAGCCGTGACAGTGGCTGTGGCGGCGTTGTTCGTCGTCGCCACCCTCAAGCCGGAGTGGCTGCACCGCAGCCCCGGCAGCGTGGTGCCGACCATCTCGATCAACGAAGCGCCCCCGGTGCCGGCCGTGGCGGCGCCCAGCAGTTACGCAGCCGCGGCCAAACGGGCGGCGCCGGCGGTCGTCAACATCGCCACCAGCAAGGCGCCCGAGCGCAACCCTCATCTGGACGACCCCTGGTTTCGCTTCTTCTTCGGCGACCAGCCCTCGCAGCCGCAGATGGGACTGGGTTCGGGCGTGATCGTGTCACCCCAAGGGTATGTGCTCACCAACAACCATGTCATCGAGGGGGCGGACGACATCGAGGTGATGCTGAGCGACGGCCGCAAGACGAGCGGCACGGTGGTCGGCACCGACCCGGAGTCGGACCTCGCCGTGCTCAAGATCGAGCTGGACAAGCTGCCCGCCATCACCTTCGGCGACTCGGACTCCCTGCAGGTCGGCGACGTGGTGCTCGCGATCGGCAATCCCTTCGGCGTCGGCCAGACGGTGACCTCCGGGATCGTGAGTGCGCTGGGGCGCAACCGGTTGGGCATCAACACGTTCGAGAACTTCATTCAGACGGATGCGGCGATCAACCCCGGCAATTCGGGAGGAGCGCTCGTCGATGCCGCCGGCAACCTCATGGGCATCAACACCGCCATCTACTCGCGCACCGGCGGCAGCATGGGGATCGGCTTCGCCATTCCCGCCACAACGGCCCGGCAGGTGATGGAAGCGCTGATCAAAGACGGCCACGTGACGCGCGGCTGGATCGGCGTGGAGCCGCAGGATCTGACGCCCGAGATGGCCGAGACCTTCAACCTCCCGGTCAAGGAAGGCGTGCTCATCACCGGCGTGCTGCAAGGCGGCCCGGCCCACCGGGCGGGCGTGCGTCCGGGCGATATCGTCGTCTCGGTCGCGGGCAAGGAGGTAACCAACACGGCGCAACTGCTCAACGCGGTGGCCGCGCTCAAGCCGGACTCCACGGCGCCCATCGTCGTGCAGCGTGGCAAGGAGAAGCTCGAGTTGCAGGTGCGCGTGGCGGAGCGCCCGACGATGGCGCGCCGCGGACGCTGACACGCAGAGCCCGCGGTCCGCGCAGGACCGCAGGCCCGCGCCTTTCGGGGTGGGCGGACCCCGGCGCGCGTTCAGCGCGCCGCGTCTTCCTCGGCCTCCGGCGCGCGGGTGTGCTTGATGAAAAGCGCCGCCGCCCACAGGCCCACCTCGTACAGCAGGCACATCGGAATGGCCAGCGCCAGCTGCGAGATCACGTCAGGGGGCGTGACGATGGCGGCGATGATGAACGCCAGCACGATGAAGTAGCTGCGGAAGGCGCGCAGCTTCTCGAGCGGCACCACTCCCATGCGCGCGAGCACGACGATGACGATGGGCACCTCGAAGGCGAGCCCGAAGGCGATGAACATCGTCAGCACGAAGCTGAGGTAGGCCTCGATGTCCGGCGCGGCCGTGATGCTCTTGGGCGCGAAGCTCTGGATGAACTTGAAGACCTGCCCGAAGACGAAGAAGTAGCAGAACGCCACACCCACCAGGAACAGGATGGTGCTGGAGATGACGAGCGGCAGGACCAGCTTCTTCTCGTGCGTGTAGAGCCCCGGCGCGACGAACGCCCAGGCCTGGTACAGCACCACCGGCAATGCAAGCAGGAAGGCCGCCATCAACGTGATCTTGAGCGGCACGAGGAACGGCGAGATCACGCTGGTGGCGATCAGCGTGGTGCCCTGCGGCAGATGGGCCACCAGCGGCGCCGCGAGCAGGTCGTACAAGCCGGACGGACCGGGCCAGACGAACAGCGCGGCGAAGGCGATGCCCACCGCGATCAGAGCTCGGACCAGCCGGTCGCGCAGCTCGATGAGGTGCGAGACGAACGGTTGCTCGGTGCCGTCCAGTTCGTCCGGACGGTCGTTGGGGGAAGGAGCGCTCACGAGCCGGCTTTCGAGGACGCGCGTGGCGGGCGAAAGCGCGCCACCCGGGCGGCACCGGACTGCACGCGCGTGCGCACGCCATGGCGCTGCTTGTACCACTGGGGAACGGCGGCCCGTTTGGCGCGCCAGTTCTTCTTGACGGGCTTGTACTCGGCCACCGGCGTGTGCCAGCTGCCGCCGGCCGCCTCAGCGGGGGTCGAGACGCCTTGCAGTTCGGACCAGGACTTCTCGAAGTCCTGCGAGACCTGACCCACCTCCTGCGACACGGTCTGCTCGAAGTTGCGCGCCGCGTCTTCGACGTGGGTCTTCATCTTCTTGAGCTCTTCGAGCTCGATGGAGCGGTTGACCTCGGCCTTGACTTCGGCGACGTAGCGTTGGGCGCGGCCGAGCAGATGCCCCACCGTGCGGGCGACGCGCGGCAGTTTCTCGGGGCCGATCACGATGAGCGCGACGGTACCGATGAGGGCGAGCTTGTCGAAGCCGAAATCGATCATGGATGCCGTTCAGCCCGGCCGGCCGAGGCCGTCGCCGGGCGCGGGGCCCGCTTTGGGGGCGGGCCGGCGCCGAAAAATCAGGACTTGGTCTTGGCGTCGACGTCGATCGTCGCCTGCTTGTCGGCGCTGCGCTCGGCGGTCACCTGCTGGGACGGCGGCGCCGCCTCCGCGCTGGAGCCGTCCCGCACGCCGTCCTTGAAGCCCTTGACGGCCGCGCCCAGGTCGCTGCCGATGTTCTTGAGCTTCTTCGTGCCGAACACCAGAACGACGATCAGCAACACGATCAACCAGTGCCAGACACTGAAAGAACCCATGGTGAACTCCTAAGCCAATCGCAAATTTTACGTGTGCGCACGCCTCGGTGCCGCTTCTGCCCGCGCCCCCTTCACGCCGCCAGGGGCACCCGCGCGGGCCGGCGCCTTCACCCCACGCGCCAGGGGCGCGGCCCGCCCATGACATGGACATGGAGGTGATAGACCTCCTGCCCGCCGTCGGGGCCGGTGTTGACCACCACCCGGAAGCCGTTGTCGGCGCCGTTCTCGCGCGCCAGCCGGGGCGCCAGTGCCAACATGCGGCCCAGCAGCGCCTCGTGCTCGGGGCCCACCTCCTGCAGCGAGGGCACGTGCACCTTGGGAATCAGGAGGAAGTGCACCGGCGCATGGGGTCGGATGTCATGGAAGCCGAGCAGTTCCTCGTCTTCGTAGACCTTGCGTGACGGAATTTGGCCTTCGGCGATCTTGCAGAAGATGCAGTTCGGGTCAGCGTGGCTCATGGGCGGGCAGGCTCGATGGCCTTGTTGGCGTTGAGGTTGATCCATCCCCGCACGACGCGGTAGAGGAACCAGATCGAGATGATCGCCCAGGCGATCATGCCGGGCACGACGAACAGCAGCCACAACGGCGCAGTCAGCAGGTACAGGCCGCCGGCCCACAACACCGAGCGGATGCGCCAGGCGAAGTGCGAGGCCTGCCACGTTCCGGCGGCGTCGTCCTTCTTGACGAGGTCCAGGATGAAGGCGGCGATCAGCAGCAGCACGCTGGCCTGCACCCCCGGCACCACCGCCGAGACGGCCACGATGGTGTGCAGCAAGTAGCTGACGGTCCCGATCGTCTTGAGGGTACGCTCCTGCTCGCTCAACTCGACATCCATCGTCATCGCGGCTCGTCCTCCCGAGGGTGCCCCCCGCGTCGCTCGGCCTCGCGCTCGCGCGCCTTGCGCAGCGCGAACTCCTCCAGTCCCGACAGGCCCTCGCGGCGCGCGAGTTCGGCCAGCACGTCGGCGGGCCGCAGCCCGAAGTGCGCCAGCGCGATCATCGAGTGGAACCAAAGGTCGGCGACTTCGTAGACGATCTTCTGCCGGTCGCCGTCCTTGGCGGCCATGACCGTCTCGGTCGCCTCCTCGCCCACCTTCTTGAGGATCGCGTCGGTACCCTTGTGGAACAGACGGGCGACGTAGGACTTCTCCGGGTCGCCGGCTTTGCGGGATTCGATGACCTGGGCAAGCCGGGCCAGGGTGTCGTTGCCGTCCATGGCGCTATTTGTAGATGCGTTCCGGATCTTTCAAGACCGGGTCCACCGCCTGCCAGGCACCCGCCTCCAGCCGCTGGAAGAAGCAGGAATGCCGCCCGGTGTGGCAGGCAATGCCCGGCTCGTGGCCGAGCTGGTCGACCTTCAGCAGGATCACGTCGCCGTCGCAGTCGAGCCGGATCTCGCGCACCTTCTGCACGTGGCCCGATTCCTCGCCCTTATGCCACAGGCGCTGCCGCGAGCGGCTCCAGTACACCGCCTCGCGGCGCTCGGCGGTGAGCGCGAGCGCCTCGCGGTTCATGTAGGCGAACATCAGCACGTCGCCCGTCGCGGCTTCCTGCGCGATGACGGGCACGAGCCCCTCGGCGTCCCATTTGACCTGATCCAGCCAGTCCATCCGGGCAGTGTAGCAATGCGGCGTGAAGGAAACGGGACAGCCGCAACGGCAGCCCGCGCCGGCGCCCGGGCGAAGGGCGGGACGGCGGCGCCCCGTGGCGTCACAGGCGCACGGGAATCCCCCGCTCGGCCATCAGCGCCTTGGCCTGGCCGACGGTGTATTCGCCGTAGTGGAAGATGCTGGCGGCCAGCACCGCATCGGCGCCACCTTGCACGAGGCCCTCCACCAGATGCTCCAGGGTGCCCACGCCGCCCGAAGCGATGACCGGCACGGGCACGGCGTCGCTGACGGCGCGGGTGAGCGCCAGGTCGAAGCCGCTCTTGGTGCCGTCGCGGTCCATGCTGGTGAGCAGGATCTCGCCAGCGCCGTACTCGGCCATCTGGCGCGCCCAGGCCACGGCGTCCAGGCCGGTGTTGCGGCGCCCGCCATGGGTGTAGACGTCCCACCCGCTGCCGTCGGCGCGCGCCTTGGCGTCGATCGCCACCACGATGCACTGAGCCCCATACTTGGCCGAGGCCTCGCGGATGACCTGCGGGTTGGCCACCGCCGCCGAGTTGAAGCTGACCTTGTCGGCCCCGGCGTTGAGCAGCCGGCGTACGTCCTCGACGGTGCGCACGCCGCCGCCCACGGTGAGCGGGATGAAGACCTGGCTGGCCACCGCCTCGATGATGGGCAGGATGAGGTCGCGTCCGTCGCTGGTGGCGGTGATGTCGAGGAAGGTCAACTCATCGGCGCCCTGGTCGTTGTAGCGCGCCGCAATCTCGACCGGATCGCCGGCATCGCGCAGCTCGACGAAGTTGACGCCCTTGACGACGCGGCCGCCGGTGACGTCCAGGCAGGGGATGATGCGTTTGGCGAGCATGTGGGCAAGGAGGTGGTGGGCGCCCCACCGCGGCGCCGCATGAAAGAGGTGGAGAGGCTGAGGGGCGGGGCGTGCAGGCGTCCTCAGACGCGCTCGCTCAGCTGCTCGACGCGCTTCAAGGCCTCGGCGAAGTCGAGCGCGCCGGTGTAGATCGCACGGCCGCAGATCACGCCTTCGATGCCTTCGTCCTCGACCTCGACCAGCGCCTCGATGTCGCGCATGCCCGACAGGCCGCCGGAGGCGATGACGGGGATGGTGAGCGCTTGCGCCAGTTTGACGGTAGCCTCGATGTTGATGCCCGTCAGCATGCCGTCGCGGCCGATGTCGGTGTAGATGACGGCTTCGACGCCGTAGTCCTCGAACTTCTTGGCCAGGTCGATGACCTCGTGGCCGGAGAGCTTGGACCAGCCGTCGGTGGCGACCTTGCCGTCCTTGGCGTCCAGGCCGACGATGATGTGCCCGCCGAAGGCCGTACACGCATCCTTCAGGAAGCCCGGGTTCTTGACCGCCGCGGTCCCGATGATGACGTAGCTCAAGCCGTCGTCGAGGTAGCGCTCGATCGTGTCGAGGTCGCGGATGCCGCCCCCCAGTTGCACGGGGATCTCGTCACCGACCTCGGCGAGGATGCTCTTGATGGCCGCTTCGTTGACCGGCTTGCCGGCGAAGGCGCCGTTCAAGTCCACGAGATGCAGGCGCTCGGCGCCGGCATCCACCCAGCGTCGGGCCATGGCTGCCGGGTCCTCTCCGAAGGTGGTGGAGTCGTTCATATCGCCCTGCTTGAGGCGCACACACTGGCCGTCTTTCAGGTCGATGGCGGGAATCAGCAACATAGCCGAAGCGAGGGTGGTGGAAGAAAAGGAAGGCGGGCCGCGGAGAAACGTTCGAAGCGTCGGGGGTTCGAGCGTGAGGGATCAGGGCTTCCAGAGCAGGAAGTTGCGATACAGGGCGAGACCGTGGTCGGCGCTCTTCTCCGGGTGGAACTGGGTCGCGAAAATGTTATCCCGCGCCACTGCCGAGGTAAAGCGCACCCCGTACTCGGTTTCCCCGGTGCTGTGGGCCGCGTCGCGCACCCGGGCATGGTAGCTGTGCACGAAATAGAAGTACGCGCCGTCCGGCACGCCCGACCACACCGGGTGAGCCGAGGTCTGGAACACGCGGTTCCACCCCATCTGGGGGACTTTGTAGCGGCTGCCGTCAGGCTGACGAAGCCCCTCCAGACGGAAACGCCGCACCTCCCCGGGGATGAGGCCGAGCCCTTCGGTGGGCCCTTCCTCGCTGCGGTCGAGCAACATTTGCATGCCAACGCACACGCCCATCAGCGGCTTGTGCGCAGCCGCTTCGAGCACGGCCTCTTGCAGGCCGGACTCGCGCAGCTCGCGCATGCAGTCGGGCATCGCCCCCTGCCCCGGCAGCACGACGCGCTCGGCGGCCTGCACGACGTCTGGGTCGGCGGTCACGACCACCTCGACGCCGGGCACGTCGCGCGCGACATGCAGCACGGCCTGCGAGACCGAGCGCAGATTGCCCATGCCGTAGTCGACCACGGCGACGAGGCCCGTGCGGCTCATAGCGCACCTTTCGTGGAGGGCACGACGCCGGCCATGCGCTCGTCGCGCTCCAGCGCCATGCGCAGCGCCCGGGCGAAGGCCTTGAACACCGTCTCGCACTGGTGGTGTGCGTTCTCGCCACGCAGGTTGTCGATGTGCAGCGTCACGAGCGCGTGGTTGGCGAAGCCCTGGAAGAACTCGTGTGCGAGCTGCGTGTCGAAGGCGCCGATCATGCCGGCCTTGAAGGGCACGTGCATCGTCAGGCCCGGGCGGCCGGAGAAGTCGATCACCACGCGCGAGAGCGCCTCGTCGAGCGGCACATACGCATGACCGTAGCGCCGGATGCCCTTCTTGTCACCGACGGCCTTGGCCACGGCCTGGCCGAGCGTGATGCCCACGTCCTCGACGGTGTGGTGCCCGTCGATGTGCAGGTCGCCTTCGGCCTCGATGTCCAGGTCGATGAGGCCGTGCCGGGCGATCTGGTCGAGCATGTGGTCGAAAAAGCCGATGCCGGTGGCCAGCCGGGCTTGCCCCGTGCCGTCCAGGTCGACGCGCACGCGAATGCGCGTCTCGCTCGTGTGGCGGGTGACTTCGGCCACGCGGGCGGTGTCGGGCGAGGCGGTGTCGGGCGTCGTGCTCATCGCGTTCTCTTCAGGTCAGGCTCGCGGCCAATGCCGCGATCATCCGGTCATTTTCCTCGGGCGTGCCCACGGTCAGGCGCACGCAGCCGGCCAGCAGGGGATGCGAGCGGCTCACGTTCTTGATCAGCACCCCGCGCGCCTTCATGCCCTCGAACGCACGGTCGGCATCGGGCACGCGGGCCAGCACCATGTTCGCCTCGCTGGGGAACGGGCGCACGCCCGGCAGCGCGGCCAGCGCCTCGATGAGGCGCGAGCGCTCGCGGCGCAGCACCTCGGCCTGGCGGCGGAATTCGTCCTCGTGCTCGAGCGCGAAGAGCGCCGCCTCGCAGTTGAGGACGCTCACGTTGTAGGGCGGGCGCACCTTCTCGACCTGATCGACGATCTCCGGGCGGCCCATCAGGTACCCCAGACGGATGCCGGCCAGACCGAACTTGCTCAGCGTGCGCATGAGCAGCACGTGCGGATGGCGCGTGAGCCGGTCGAGGTAGTGGCGGCTCGCGAACGGCTGGTAGGCCTCGTCGATTACCACGAGGCCGGGGGCGGCCTCGATCACGCGCTCGATGAGGGCATCGTCGAAGAGGTTGCCGGTGGGATTGTTCGGGTAGGCGATGTAGATGAGCGCCGGCTGGTGCGCCTCGATCGCCGCGAGCATCGCCGCCTCGTCCAGCTCGAAGGTCTGCGGCACCAGCGGCACGCCCACGTAGCGCAGGCCGAGCAGCTCGCACGACACCTCGTACATGACGAACCCGGGCGTGGGGGCGAGCACCGTCGCCCCCGGCCGGTTGCACGCCACACCGAGCAGCGTGATGAGCTCGTCCGAGCCGTTGCCGAGCACGAGGCGGTAGCCCTCGGGCATGCCAGCATGGCGGGCCAGCGCGGCCTTCAGCTCGTCGATGCGCTCGCCCGGATAGCGGTTGATCGCCACGCGCCCGAGCCGCTCGCCGAGCGCCTGTTGCAAGGCGGGCGGCAGTCGGAAGGGGTTCTCCATCGCGTCGAGCTTGACGAAGCCCGCGCTGGGTTGCACCACGTAGGGGCGCATCTGCCGCACGTCGGGCCGCAGCACGCGTTCCAGGCGGTCCTCCAGGCTGCGCATCACACGCCCTCCTGGCCGTCTTCGATCCGCAGTTCCGCGGCGCGCGCATGCGCTTGCAGGCCCTCGCCGTAGGCCAGGGTGGCCGCCACGCGGCCGAGCTGCCGCGCCCCGGCGGCGCTCACCTCGATCAGGCTGGAGCGCTTTTGGAAGTCGTACACCCCCAGCGGCGACGAGAAGCGCGCGGTGCCGGAGGTGGGCAGCACGTGATTGGGGCCGGCGCAGTAGTCGCCGAGCGACTCGCTGGTGTAGGCGCCGAGGAAGATCGCCCCTGCGTGCTTGAGCAGCGGCTCCCAACGCCCGGGCTCGCGCGAAGACACCTCGAGGTGTTCGGGCGCGATGCGGTTGCTGATCTCGCAGGCCTCTTCCATGCTGCGCGTGAGGATGAGCGCGCCGCGGCCTTCCAGCGAGGCGCGGATCACGTCGCGGCGGGGCATCTGCGGCAGCAGGCGCTCGATCGCCTCCTTCACGCGGGCGATGTAATGCGCATCGGGGCACAGCAGGATGCTTTGCGCCAGCTCGTCGTGCTCGGCCTGGCTGAAGAGATCCATCGCCACCCACTCGGGCCGGGTGGTGCCGTCGGCGAGCACGAGGATCTCGCTGGGGCCCGCGATCATGTCGATACCCACCACGCCGAAGACGTGCTTCTTGGCGCTGGCCACGTAGGCGTTGCCGGGGCCGGTGATCTTGTCGACCTTGGGGATCGTCGCGGTGCCGTAGGCCAGCGCCGCCACGGCTTGGGCACCGCCGATCGTAAAGACACGGTCCACGCCCGCGACCGCGGCCGCGGCGAGGACGAGCGGGTTCTTCTCGCCGCGCGGCGTGGGCACGACCATGACGATCTCGCCGACCCCGGCGACCTTGGCCGGCACGGCGTTCATCAGCACGCTGGACGGATAGGCGGCCTTGCCCCCGGGCACATAGATGCCGACGCGATCGAGGGGGGTGACCTTCTGGCCGAGCAGCGTGCCGTCGTCGTCGCGGTAGCTGAACGAACGGCCGCAGGCCTCGAGCTGGCGCTCGTGGTAGCGGCGCACGCGCTCGGCGGCGTGTACGAGCGCCTCGCGCTGGTCGGCGGGCAGGCCGTCGAGTGCGGCCTGCAGTTCGGCCCGCGGCAACTCGAGCTGGGCAAGCGAGGACGCCTCCAAGCCGTCGAAGCGGCGCGTGTAGTCGAGCACCGCGGCGTCGCCGCGGGCGCGCACGTCGGCCAGGATCTCGGCCACGCGCTGCTCGATCGCATGATCCGTCTCGGCCGCCCAATGCAGCACGCGCTGGAATTCGCGGTCGAAGTCCGGCGCGGTGGTGGCGAGCTGGCGGATCTGCACGCTCATGGTCTTACCTTTCGATGGCGAGGGACAAACGGTCGATCAGGTCGGCGAGCGGCTCGCGCTTGAGCTTGAGCGCCGCCTGGTTGACGACGAGGCGCGAGGAGATGTCCATGATCTTCTCGACCTCGACGAGGTGGTTGGCCTTCAACGTGCTGCCGGTGGACACGAGATCCACGATCGCGTCGGCCAGGCCGGTGAGGGGCGCCAGCTCCATCGAGCCGTAGAGCTTGATGAGGTCCACGTGCACGCCCTTGTCGGCGAAATGCTGGCGGGCCACGGTGGTGTACTTGGTGGCCACGCGGATGCGCGAGCCTTGCCGCACGGCCTGCGCGTAATCGAAGTCGGCCCGGGCCGCCACGCTCATGCGGCAACGCGCGATGCGCAGGTCCAGCGGCTGGTACAGGCCCTGGCCGCCGTGCTCCAGCAGCACGTCCTTGCCCGCCACGCCCAGGTCGGCTGCACCGTACTGCACGTAGGTGGGCACGTCGGTGGCGCGCACGAGCACCACGCGCACCTGCGGTTGCGTCGTCGGCAGGATCAGCTTGCGCGAGCGCTCCGGGTCCTCGGTGACCTCGATGCCGGCGGCCTTCAGCAAAGGCAAGGTCTCCTCGAAGATGCGCCCCTTCGAGAGGGCGAGCGTGAGCAGGGGCTGCGCGGACATCACTTGATCCTTTCGATGTCGGCACCGAGGCCGCGCAGCTTGGCTTCCATCTGGTCGTAGCCGCGGTCCAGGTGGTAGATGCGATCGACGAGCGTCTCGCCTTCGGCCACGAGCCCGGCGATCACGAGGCTGGCCGAGGCGCGCAGGTCGGTGGCCATCACCGTCGCGCCGGACAGGCGCTCCACGCCGTGCACGAGCGCCGTGTGGCCGTCCACCTCGATGCGCGCGCCCAGGCGCAGCAGCTCGTTGACGTGCATGAAGCGGTTCTCGAAGATGGTCTCGGTCACGCGCGCCGAGCCCTCGGCCACGCAGTTGACGGCCATGAACTGCGCCTGCATGTCGGTCGGAAAGCCCGGGTACTCGCTGGTGCGGAAGGACATGGCCTTGAGCCGGCCCTGCGACTTGATGCGGATGTGGTCGGCGCCGGCTTCGATCACGGCGCCGGCCTCGCGCAGCTTCTCGATCACGGCATCGAGGTGGTCGGCCCTCGCGTTCTTGACGAGCACGTCGCCGCCCGCGGCCGCGACGGCGCACAGGAAGGTGCCGGTCTCGATGCGGTCGGGGATGATGGCGTGCGGCGCCTCGGCCGGCAGGCCGCGCAGGCGCTCGACGCCCTGGATGCGGATCTTGCTCGTGCCGTGGCCCTCGATGCGCGCGCCCATCTTGATGAGCATTTCGGCCAGGTCGGGGATCTCCGGTTCCTGCGCCGCGTTCTCCAGCACCGTTTCGCCTTCGGCCAGCGTCGCGGCCATCAGCAGGTTCTCGGTGCCGGTGACGGTGACCATGTCGGTGGTGATGCGCGCGCCCTTCAGGCGCTCGGCCCGCGCGACGATGTAGCCGTGCTCGACGCGGATGTCCGCGCCCATGGCCTGCAGGCCCTTGATGTGCTGGTCCACCGGGCGCGAACCGATCGCGCAGCCGCCGGGCAGCGAGACGGTCGCCTCGCCGAAGCGTGCCAGCAACGGCCCGAGGACGAGGATCGAGGCCCGCATCGTCTTGACCAGGTCGTACGGCGCTTCGCGGCGGTCGATGCGGCCGGCGTCGATGGTCACGCGGTCGGGCCGCGCCTCGTCGCGCTCGGCGACGGCGCCCATGTTGCGCAGCAGCTTGAGCGTGGTGGCCACGTCCTGCAGGCGCGGCACGTTGGCCAGCGTGACCGGCTCGTCGGTCAGCAACGCGGCGCACAACTCGGGCAGGGCCGCGTTCTTGGCGCCGGAGATCTCGACGTCGCCCTGGAGGGCACGGCCGCCGCGAATGAGGAGTTTGTCCATGGAAGGGGTGTGGTGTGGTCCGCGCGACCGGGCGGCATGCGGGACCCACCATCGCGCCTGGCCAGGCGCGCGCCGAGCCCGCCTGCGACCTGCGGTCGCGGCGAGGCGGTCAATGATGGTGGTGGCTGGAGGCGGCCGAGACTTCAGCCCACTCGGCAGGGGTCAGCGTCTTCATCGACAGGGCGTGGATTTGCTCGCGCATTCTATCGCCCAGCGCCCGGTACACCGCCTGATGGCGCGCCACGCGGGACTTGCCCTCGAAGGCCACCGACACGATGGTCGCGAAGAAATGGCGGCCGTCGCCCTCCACCTCCAGGTGCTCGCAAGGCAGGCCCTGGGCGATGTAGTCGCGCACTTCGGAAGGAGTCGGATCGGCCATGCGGGCGATTATCGCTCATCCCGCCCTGCTCTTCGTGCTGCGCAACATCCTCCCGGGAAGCGGGCGTCGCTCCTCGGCCGGCCGGGCGGTCAGTGCCGGATCTTGTAGCCCGAGCGCAGCAAATGGAGCGCCAGCCCGGCCACGACGAGGAAACTGCCGGCCACGATCGCCAGGCTCAGCCACGGCGACACGTCACTCACGCCGAAGAAGCCGCGCCGGAAACCGTCGATCATGTAGAAGAAGGGATTGAGGTGGCTCACCGCCTGCCAGAAGCCCGGCAGCGAGTGCACCGAATAGAACACGCCGGACAGGAAGGTCATCGGCATGATGATGAAGTTCTGGAAGGCGGCCATCTGGTCGAACTTCTCGGCCCACAGGCCCGCGATCAGGCCCAGCGAGCCCAGCATGCCGGCGCCCAGCACCGCGAAGACGACGATCCACCACGGTTGTGCGAACGTGGGCGGCGCGAACCACACCGTGACGACGAAGACGCCCAGGCCCACCACCAGCCCCCGCACGACCGAAGCGCCGACGTAGGCGGCGAACCAGGCCCAGTGCGACAAGGGCGTGACGAGCAGGAACACGAGGTTGCCGGTGATCTTGCTCTGTATGAGGGATGACGAACTGTTGGCGAAGCTGTTCTGCAGCACGCTCATCATCACCAGCCCCGGGATGAGGAAGCTGGTGTAGCCGACCTTGTCGTAGACGCGGACGTGGTCTTCGAGCACGTGCCCGAAGATGAGCAGGTACAGCACCGCGGTGAGCACCGGAGCGGCCACCGTCTGGAAGCTGACCTTCCAGAACCGCAGCACCTCCTTGTAGAAGAGCGTGCGCACCCCCGCCCAGCGGGTGGCTTCGGGACCGGGCCTCATCGAACCCGCTCCCGGGGCGCCGAAGGCACGTCGTAGAAGGCTGCGGGCGAAGTGTCGGCTTGCATGATCTCCAGGAACACGTCTTCGAGATCGGCGCGGCCGATCTCCAGGTCTTCGACGGGGCAGCCGCAGATGCGCAGCTGGCGCAGGATGTCCTCGACCTCGCGGGCATCGTGGGCCTTGATCTGCACGATGCGCCCCACCCAACGGGCGCGATCGGCGAGAGTCGGCGGCAGTTCGCCTTCGGTCTTGAAGCTGAGCATGGTGCTGGCCGTGCCGGCGAGCAACGCCGAGGTCTTGTCGAGCGCCACCACGCGCCCGCTCTTGAGCATCGCGATGCGGTGGCACAGGGCCTCGGCTTCCTCGAGGTAGTGCGTGGTCAGCAGCACCGTGTGGCCTTCGCGGTTGAGGCGGGCGATGAACTGCCACAGCGTCTGGCGCAGCTCCACGTCCACGCCGGCGGTCGGCTCGTCGAGCACGATCACCGGGGGGCGGTGCACGAGCGCCTGCGCGACGAGCACCCGGCGCTTCATGCCGCCGGAGAGCTGGCGCATGTTGGCATTGGCCTTGTCGGCCAGCCCGAGGTTGACGAGCAGCTCGTCGATCCAGTCGTCGTTGCGCCGCACCCCGAAGTAGCCGGACTGCAGCCTCAGGGCTTCGCGCACCGTGAAGAACGGGTCGAACACCAGCTCCTGCGGCACGATACCGAGCTGGCGCCGCGCGGCCGCGTAGTCGGCGACCACGTCGTGGCCGTGCACCTCGACCCGGCCGGCGCTCGCTCGGGCCAGACCGGCCAGGATGCTGATGAGCGTCGTCTTGCCCGCGCCGTTGGGCCCCAGCAACCCGAAGAACTCGCCTTGCTGGATGTCGAAGCTGACATCGGTCAAGGCATGGACGTCGCCCCGCGAGGAGCGATAGGTCTTGGAGACGTGCTGGAAGCTGACGGCTGGCATGGCGCGTGGATTGTAGGCAGGCGGGCCACGGCGTGCAGCGGGCCCGCGCACGGCGCCGCCCCCACTTTTTTGCTAGATTGGCCGAAAGAGGCGCACGGCCCGCCGCGCCCCCGGCACGCCAGGGCCCGATGCAGCGCGCAGCCCGGGTGGCCAGAAGCCCGCAGCGCGAGGAGACAGGTTCAGCCATGCAAGCGAAGAAACCGCGACGAACGGCCGAGCGGATCCTGGACGTCACGCTCGAGCTGTTCAATCGCTTCGGCGAGCCCAACGTCTCCACCACCTTGATTTCGGCCGAGGTCCGCATCAGCCCGGGCAACCTGTACTACCACTACCCTGCCAAAGACGAGCTGATCAACGCGCTGTTCGACCGCTACGAAGCTTCGCTGCACGAACTGCTGGCCGCCGCGGAACAGGTGCGCGACGTGGAAGACGCGTGGCTGTTCTTCCACATGCTGTTCGAGCTGATCTGGCAGTACCGATTCCTCTACCGCGATCTCAACGACCTGTTGAGCAAGAACCGTCGGCTGGAGACGCATTTCCAGTTCGTGCTCAAACACAAGGCCGGTGCGGTGCGCTCCGTGCTCGACGGCCTGGCCGCGCGGCAAGCCGTGCGCATCGACCCGCGCGAGGCCGAACCGGTGGCCGATGCGATGGTGGTGGTGCTGACGTACTGGCTGAGCTACGAGTACGTGCGGGACCCGCGCAAGGCGCTGGAACCGCAAAGCGCGGCAGGCGCACTGGCCCGCGGCGCCTACCATGTATTGAGCCTGCTGCTGCCCTACCTGGAGCCGGGGCAGAAGGCGCACTTGACGGAGTTGGCCAGCCGCTACCGCGCGGCCGGAGAAGGATGAAGGCCATGCAGGACTGGACGCTTCATGCCGACGAGTACGCGGCATTCGTGCGGGACGACGGACACCTGGCACGCCACTGGGAGGCGCTGCACCGGGGAGACGGCCTGCCCTGGCCCGAGGAGCGCACGGTGCAGCGTGCGTGGGCGCTCTTTCATGCCGGGCGCTGGGGCGAGGCCCTGGAGGCGGGACACGCGGCCGGGCCCGCCGGGCTGGCGGTGGCCTGCCGCGCGCAGGCGCTGTATGCGACCTTCATCGAGCCCACGGAAAGGCGCAAGCTGGAGTTGCTGCTGGAAGTGGCGCAGTGGGCGCGCAGCAGGAACGGCGAGAACGCGCAGGATGCCGATGCGTGGTACTGGCAGGCGCACGCGATGGGCCGCTACGCGCAGGCGGTGCAGGCCACCGCGGCAGTGGCCCAGGAGATGGTCGTGCAGATCCAGACGGCGCTGGAGCGTGCGGTGCAGCTGCGGCCCCACCACGCGGAGGCGCACTTCGGGCTCGGCACCCTGCGCGCGGAGGTGATCGACAAGCTCGGCACGCTCATCGCACGGTCGGTGGGGGCCACCTCCGCCGCGGCGATCGAGATGTTCGAGCGGGGCCTTCGGCTGAACCCGCGCGCCGTCTTCGGCCGCATCGAGTACGCGCAAGGGCTGTTGATGCTCGAGGGCGACGACGCGGTGCCGCGCGCGGAGGCGCTCTACCGGGAGGCGGCCGGCGTGGCCCCCTTGGACGCTGCCGAACGGCTCGGCACGGAAGTCGCCGCGCTCGCGCTGCAGGACTGATGCGAGCGTGACGTTTGAACACCTGGATGAGGGATTTCACCCCCGTTCGGGGGACTCCACAGCGAGCGGCTCGTGCCGATACTGTGCTCGGGCAAGCCCACGAAGCAGTGGGAGGCCGGCTCCCCCGCCCGCCCACCGCACCCCGCCGCAACCCGGCGCTGCGGTCTTGCCCGCCAATGCCCGACGGGCAGCCCCGCCAGGGGCTGCCCGTCTCTTTTCTTGCTCTTGTCGTGCCGTGGGCGTCGCCCGGGGTGGGCGGCCGGGCGCCGGGCCTTCAGGCCCGGGCCTGGGCTCCCGGCTGGGCCTGTGGTTGCAAGGCGGGACGCCGCCGCAGGTCGTCGGGCACCCAGGCCGCGGCGGAGCGAGCGGCCTGCAAGCCGCGCGGGAAGCCGCTGCGGTCGCTGTAGTCGTACCAGGGCTGCTCGCGGCGGCGCTGCTCGACGCTGAGCGCGCGAGCACACCACACGTCCACCGCGGCGAGGCCGAGCACCGCCGCGAACGCGGCGCGGTGGCGACGGTGCTGCGCCGGCTCGCGGCCGAGCCCGAGCGTCGCGAGATCGAGCACGTCGCCCGCGACGCGCGCCCACATCCAGGCCGCCGGGCGAAGCGTCAGCAGCACGCCGGCGCCCACGAGCATCTCGCGCAGGCCCCACGCCTTGACCACGGGGGCCCACCCGGGCACGCCGGCAGCCCGGGCAGCGTGGTGCGGACGCAGCCATTGCGCGGCGCCCAGCGCCAGGCTGAACCAGCCGAGGCTTCGCGCCACGCTGCGCGGTGCGGAACGCACGTAGCGCGTGGGCGCGGGCGGCGGGCGGCGCCTTTCGGGCTCGGGGCGGGAGAGATAGGTGATGGAGGATCGGCTCATGGGCGTGGCCTTTCATCGAAGGTGGCGCGGCTCGAGACGCCGGGTTTCAGGACGACCTTGATGCAGCCGTCGTGCTTGTCGCGGAAGGTCTCGTACATCTGCGGTCCGTCCTCGAGGGCGACCGTGTGGGTGACCACGAAGGAGGGATCGATCTGCTCCTCCTCGATGCGGCGCAGCAGGTCCTCGGCCCAGCGGTTGACGTGCGTCTGGCCGGTGCGGATGGTCAAGCCCTTGTTCATCACCGCGCCGAACGGTATCTTGTCCACCACGCCCCCGTACACCCCGGGGATCGAGAGGATCCCCGCCGGCCGGCATGCATAGATCATTTCTCGCAGCACGTGAGCCCGGTCGGACTCCCACATCAGCGCCTGCTTGGCGCGGTCGTAGAGCGAGTCGAGCGAGCGCGGCACGTGCGCCTCGAGGCCGACGGCGTCGATGCACTTCTCGGGGCCCTTGCCGCCGGTCAACTCGGCCAGGCGCTCCAGCACGCTTTCCTCCTCGAAGTTGATCGTGAGCGCGCCGCAGGCGGCGGCCATGCTGAGCCGGTCGGGCAGACGGTCGATCGCCACGACCTGCCGAGCACCGAGCATCAGCGCGCTGCGCACGGCGAACTGTCCGACCGGGCCGGCACCCCAGACCGCGACGGTGTCGGTGGGCTCGATCTCGCATTGCACGGCCGCCTGCCAGCCCGTGGGGAGGATGTCGCCCAAGAAGAGCACTTGCTCGTCGGTCAGCCCGGCGGGCACCTTCACGGGGGCGACGTCTGCGTAGGGCACGCGCACGTACTCGGCCTGGCCGCCGGGGTAGCCTCCGGTGAGATGGGTGTAGCCGAACAACCCGGCCGTCGTGTGGCCGAAGACCTTCTCGGCCAGCGACTTGTTGCGGTTGCTGCGCTCGCACACCGACCAGTTGCCGCGGCGGCATTGATCGCATTCGCCGCAGCAGATGGTGAAAGGCACGACCACGCGGTCGCCGACCTCGAGCTTCTTGTTGCCGGGGCCGACCTCGACCACCTCGCCCATGAACTCGTGGCCGAGGATGTCGCCTTCCCTCATGCCGGGCATGAAGCCGTCGAACAGATGCAGGTCGGAGCCGCAGATGGCGCAGCTGGTGACTTTGACGATGGCGTCGCGAGGCTCCTCGATGCGCGGATCGGCAACGGTCTCGCAACGCACGTCCTTCTTGCCGTGCCAGCACAGTGCTTTCATGGGGCCTCCTGGTGAACCGCCCTTCGCCCGGCACATAGCGCGCCCGCCCCGGGTCGGCCGGCATCGCTTTCGCAGGGCACGGGGATTGCTCGGCGTCCTCACCAGGAGCAGGACAGATGGGGATCACACATCCACCGACACACGCGGCCCCGAGACGGGTGTGCGTGTTCCGCGCGCTCAAGCTCGGGGACATGGTGTGCGCCACGCCCGCGCTGCGCGCACTGCGGCAGCGCTTTGCGCTCGCGCACATCACCCTGGTGGGCCTGCCGTGGGCGAGGGACTTCGCCGCGCGCCTGTCGCCGTGGGTGGATGAGTTCATCGAGTTCGACGGTCATCCCCAGTTGCCCGAGCGCCCTGCGCCGCAGGCCGTGTTCGAGGCGTGGGCGGCCCGCATGCAGGCGCGCGGCTTCGACCTCGCGTTGCAGATGCACGGCAGCGGGCCGCTGTCGAACCGCATCGTGCGCGCCATCGGAGCCCGCACGACGGCGGGCTTCTTCCCGGCGGGCGGTTCGTGGGAGGGGCTCGACATCGCCTTGCAGTACCCCGACGGCATCCACGAGGTGCATCGGCACTTGAGACTCGTGCAGTGCCTGGGCGGACCGCTGGACGAGCGGCCGGACGATCGCGTGGTCTTCCCCCTGCTCGCGCGAGACACCGAGGAGCTGGCGCGTCACCCCGACCTGGCGCGGCTCGTGCCCGGGCGCTTCGTGTGCCTGCACCCGGGGGCGCGTCAGCCCGAGAAGCGCTGGCCGCCGCACCGGTTCGCGGCGGTGGGTGATGCGCTGGCTCGCAGGGGCTTCGAGGTGGTGCTGACCGGTGACGCCTCAGAACAGCGCCTGGCCGAAGCGGTGCGCCGCATGATGGCCGCGCGGGCCGTCAATGCCGCGCGGGACTTGTCCGTAGGTGCGCTCGCCGCGCTGCTCGCGCGGTCTCGCCTGCTGGTGTCGAACGACACGGGCGTCGCGCACATCGCGGCCGCGCTGCGTCTGCCGAGTGTGGTGATCTTCTTCGCGACGGACCGCGTGCGCTGGGCCCCGCTCGACGCGCAACGCCATCGCTGCGTGGAGCCGCTGAAGGCCGGACGCCCGGCGTCGGCCGGTGTGCTGCCCGAGGACGTGTTGTCGGCGGTGCAGGAGGTGCTGAAGGAGCCCTGGCGCCCCGAGGCGATCACCTTGTCTGCCCCGCCCGCGGCGCCCGAGGGTCCGGCTCTTCCCGCGTTTCCGGCAGCATGGCATCGGCCGGAGCCGGCCCCTCGTACAGCGGCTGGGCCAACGCAATGACTTCCTCGGGCGCGACGTCGTCCACGAAGGAGGCGTCGTGCCCGCAGTCCACCCCGATGCAGTTGCGCCCGCAGGTGGGGCAATCCAATCGCCAGGACACCGCCACGGCATGCCGGGCGCTGCTGGTGGGGCCGTGGCCCGGCAGGTTGCCGATCCAGTAGACGGCCACGGTGGGCACGTCCAGCGCGCGTGCCATGTGCATGGGCCCGGTGTCGTTGGACACGAGCAGGCGCGAACGCTCCAGCAGCCCGAGCAGCCCGCCGAGGGACAAGCGGCCGGTGAGATCCATCGCGCGATCGCGATGGTGCATCGCGTCGATCACCGCTCGCACGGCGGCGGCTTCGTCGCGGGTGCCGTTGACCGCGATGCTGGCCCCGAGGCCCGCGAAGTGGTCGCCCACCCGCGCGAAGTGCTGCGGCGACCAGCACCGCCGCGGGTCGGTGGCACCGGGTTGCAGCACCACCAGCGGGCCGCCCCCGGGGGGCACGGCGGCGTCGGCCTCGGCGCGGTCGCGCGCGGTGACGACCAGGCGCGGCTCGACCGTGCGGCCGAAGGCCCCGACCAGGGCCACGCCTTCGAGCAGCCGCAGCAGCTCGGGGTAGAGCTCGCGGTACGGCAACATCCGGTCGAGCGGCTCGGCGCCCGGCGTGTGGAAGCCCGCCGTCAGACGTGCCCCCAGACGGCGCACGAAGGGGTTGCTGTAGCGCCCGCCTCCATGGAGTTGCAGGGCGAGGTCGAAGCGGCGCTCCTGCATCGCCTGGAAGAAGCGCTCCTGCGCGCGCGCGTCGGCCGCTTCGCCGGGTGGCGACCCCACGCCGGGCGTCGGTGGAATGACGATCACTTCGTCCACCGGCGAGGGCCGGTCGGCCAGGAACTGCGCATGCCAGGCCCGGCCGAGCAGGCTGATGTGTGCGTCGGGGTACGCCTCGCGCAGCGCGTGCAGGGCCGGTGTCGCGACGATGAAGTCGCCCACGGCGTTGGCCCGCAGCACTGCGATGGAGGCGACGCCCTCGACCGGCCGGCCCAGCCCCTCGTAGAGCCCGCCGTGTCTCATGCGGCGGCCCCGAGCGCGGGCTCGGTCGCCGCGCGCGGGCGGCCCAGGACGTGGGGCGCGTCCACCTCGCGGCAGGGCACGGTGGTGGGCAGCTCCTGGTGGTAGGCGCCGGAGGGCATCAGGCCGCAGCCGCCGTGGCGCTCCATCACGCGCAACTGGGCCCAGACGTCCTCGCCGCAGTGCTCCGGCGGCAGCTCCTGCCAGAAGTCGAAGCCCCCGCACTCGCGCAGCTTGGCGGCATCGAACATCACGCAGCCGCCGACCCAAGCCACCTTGTAGAGCCGGGTCTCGCCCGGTGCGAGCCGCTGCTGCACGTGCCAGAGGTTGGCGGCGTTGTGCAGCAGATGCCGCTGCCAGGCCGGCGTGCCGGGCCGCACGCGCTCGGGCTCGACACGGTCGTCCCAGAACTCCACCGCCTGCTGGTGCGGCCGCACGTCGTCACGAAAGGACAGGCCGATCACCGCGCTGCCCACGAAGCCGCACCCCGCCTCTCGCAGGGCCGCCAGCATGCGGCCGATCTGCTCCGGCTCGAGCAGCACGTCGTCGTCGAGATAGAGCACATAAGGCGCGGTGGAGTGGTCCAGCAGGAACTGCCGCTGCTGCGCGAGCCCGCGGCGCGGCAGGTTGCGCTGCAACGTGACGCGGTGCCCGCGCGCTTGCAGCAGCCGCACGACGGAGCGCACCTCGCCGCAGTCGTAGCTCGCGTCGCCGTCGGACTGGTCGGAGACGATGACGTCGAAGCCCCGGTACTGCTGCCCGACGAGGGTGGCGAGCGTGGCGGCCAGTGCCGCCGGCCGTTGGCGAGTCGGAACGAGGACGTCGACCCGTGCGCCCTCGGCCCACCGCTGCACGCTCATGTCGCAGCCCCCTCCTGCACCTGGCCCTTGGTGCCGTTGAGGTACGGATTGAGGGCGGGGTCGTTGTACATCTTGAACTGCCGGTACAGCCGGAAGGTGCACGTGCCGTCCTGAAGCCCTTGCAGCAAACGCTCCAGGCAGCCGAGCAGGTCCTGTCGCTGAACCTTGAGCCGCTCCCACTTCGCGGCACAGGCCATGCGGTGGGCCTGGGAGACGCCGGTGCGCTGCAGTTGCAGGCCCATGTGATGGATCTTGAGCGCGTTGATCGAGAGCCGGTCGATCAGCGAGCCGGCGGTCTCGCTGTTGATCCACGCATCCGGGTGCGGCCGGACGTGCTCGACCGCGGCGAGGAGACACTCGTCGAGCGCCTCGATGGCGTCGTTGCGCAACTGGTTGTAGCGATCGATCGCACGCTTGTTCTTCGCGATCTCGCTGTCTGGCACGTCGGTGCGACGGGCCTGGTCCTCCTCGTCCCACAGCAGTGAGTTGTAGCGGTGGTTGGCCGCGACCCAGCGCATGGCGCCATCGGGGTGAGGCGTGTCGGGCCAGCCTGTCAGGCGCAGCGCGGCTTGCTGGAACTGGTCGATGTCGTCGGCGCGCGGCAGCGCGGCCGCCGGGTGGCACGGGCGGATCGATGCGGACATGCACACTCCCTGTGTCTCGGTGGGCAGCCGGCAGGCGGCCCTCGCCGGGGAGGGAGCAAGCACAGTGCCCTAGGGCCCGGCCGGTGCGGTCGCTGGCCCGAGGTGAGCGTGGCCCCAGCCGCAGCGGGCCTTCGCCTTCAACCGGCAGCGGGTTGAATCGGTTGCCGCCGCAGTGGCTCCATGTGGCGGTCCACCCGCGGGTCCATGAGACGTCGCCACAGGGGCGGACACAGCGCCACGACGACCGCGGCCGCGTAGCCGAACGGCAGCTGGGGGCTCTCGTCGAAATGCCGCAGCAGCTGGTAGCGCCGTGCGGCGTGGGCGTGGTGGTCGGAGTGCCGCTGCAGGTGGAACAGGAACATGTTGGTGACGAGGAAGTCCGAGTTCCACGAGTGCTTGGGGTCCACGCGCTCGTAGCGGCCGTCCGGCAACTGGCGGCGCATGAGACCGTAGTGCTCGACGTAGTTGATGATCTCCAACAGGCACACCGCAATGAAGGCCTGGCCGGCGAAGTACACGGCGCCGAGCCAGCCGCCCGCGATCCAGACGCACAGCGCGCAGAACACCGCGCTGCATGCGAACCACAGACTCACCTCGCTGCGCCACCAGCGCCACCGCCCACCGCGCCGCAGCGTGTGACGGCGCTCCAGCTCGAACGCGCGCGGCACGTTGTGGCGCAAGGCCCGGCCGATGAAGTGGTAGACGTGCTCGCCGCGGTATGCGGTGGAGTTGTCGCGCGGGGTGGCGACGTCCACATGGTGGCCGTAGATGTGCTCGATCTTGAACGAGCCGTACAGCACCGACGCGAGCAGCAGCCCTCCGCCCCACTGCTCGGCGCGGGTGGGCTTGTGAATGAGCTCGTGCGCGACGTTGATGCCCAGCACGCCACCCAGGCATCCCATCGAGACCACCCAGCCCAGCGCGCCCAGCGGCCCGAAAGGCGCGGTGGCGAACACGTGGGCCCCCCACAGCATCAGGCCGATCTGCAAGGGCACGCACAGCAGCGGCAACGCCGCGAAGTACCACGAGCGCTCGAGCCGCGGCACATCCTGCGCAGCGGGGTTGAGCGTGTCGGTGCCCACCACGAGGTCCGCCAGCGGGATGAGCACGAAGTACATGAGCGGCGTGTACCAGGCCCACGAGTCCCAGTGGCCCCAGCGCGACGCCGACCCCCACGTGACGACGGGGGGAGCGGCGGCCAGCAGGAACACGAGGTAGCCCCAGCGGTGGTGATCGGTGGTCTTGGAACGGGTGAGAACACGCCACAGCATCGCTCGCCTCCTCTGCCGGCCGGGCCCGCCCGGGCCGCGCAGCGCGGGTTGCGCACGCGCTGGAACGCAGACCCCACGCCCCAGCAGCCGCACGCAAGGGTCCAGTTTGGTCTCGATCTTGCGCTCGCAGGTCTCGGGGTTTCCCCCGGGCGCGGGCCACGTCGCGGACGGCGAGCACGCGCGTCGAGCCTCGCCATGCACGTGCAGCCGGCACGCCACGTGCACGAGGAGTGCGTTGCATCAGGCAGGAGACACGATGATCCAAGTGCAGGTGAACACCGACCATCACATCCAGGGCGGGGAGTCTCTCAACGCCTCCGTGACGCGCCTGGTCGAGCAGGCGATCGGCCGTTTCGAGAGCCAGCTCACGCGCGTGGAGCTGCATCTGAACGATGTGAACAGCCACAAGGGGGGTGACGCCGACGTGCGTTGCATGATCGAGGCGCGCATCACGGGCCACGAGCCGATTGCGGTGACCGAGCACGCCGTGAACGTGGAGCAGGCGGTGCGGCAGGCGGCCGCGAAGATGGAGCGCGCCCTCGACTCGGTGATCGGCAAGCGGCAGGAGCGCGACCGGCAGGGGCGCCCCTGAATGACAAGACGCCCCCGGCCGGTGGGGCGGGGGGCGCCTGTGCGGGAGGACTTCGATCGATCAGCGCAGGACCCGCGCGTCGAGGCCGCTGGTCGCGGGCCGCAGGATGGTCGGCTCGGGTCGCCGCTCCGAACCGCGGGCACTGCCCAGCGGCTGCTTGAGGGACTGGGCCTGTGCGTGCTCGCTGCGCAACGTCAGGCGAGTGAGCGCATAGAGCGGATCGGCATCCTCGCGGCACAGCTCGAACGTCTCCATCGCGGCGAGCGTCTGGCCCTGATAGCGCATCAGGCAGGCGGTCAGCGGCGTCTCCACGGTGAGTTCGTAGCGGCGCAGCGTCTGGGTCAGGTGAGGCCGCACACGGGTGATGAGGAGCGAGGCCGCGGACCATTCCGGCGCGCCGACGATGCGCGGAGCCGGACGCTCCTGTCCGAACAGGGCGTGAATCGATGCCTTGATCGCGAGCACGGCCAAGCTGTCGCAGCTGCTGACGAAGCGCGCGGGCAGGCAGCACTGCGAGGACGCACCGATGGTCGGGCTGCGCAGTTGGATGTCGAGCTTGCCGGCCGGATCGGCCAGGGGCCCCACCTGCACGCGGTACGCATCGCTTTCCTGCTGGCCGTAGCGCACCGCCAGCTCCACCGTCAGCATCTCCTGTCGTTCAGGCATGAATTCCACACAGTCCTCCTACGGCTACCGCCGCTCGCGCACCGGTTCCCCAGCCCCCGGCGGCCTGCGCGGGAGGGCCGCCGATTGCAAACATTTCTGCAATTGCGTAACTCCTATCCATCGCCCGGCGCCAGGCTGCCGCGGCAGTCCCTCGAAAAGTCCCCGAGCCCAGGCCGTTCCAAGAGGGGTCGGTGTCGGAAAGGAGGCTGAATCGACCTGGTTGCAGCGCTCGGGGCAGACGACAAAGAGCAAGCTGCGTGCCGGGCGCCCGGGGCGCGGAGATCGAACGCACGCGAGGCCCTGCCGCGACCGGCCGGCGGGCGGGCTGTTACACAAAGACGCCAATGGGCCTACGCGCAAGTCGTTACGCTTCAGCCTGTTGGACGACGACGCTCCACGGTCATGACGGCCCAGTGCCCTCCCCTGGCGGCTTGCCTCGACGAGCTCGGGGGTGAGGCGTCGTCGCGCGAGGCGCAGGCGGCGGCGCGGAAACGCGGGGCAGCGGCGGGACGCCGGGCGAGAGCCCGGCAGGGCGAGCGAACCGTGGAGGGGTGCAGCGTGAAGACGATACTGGTCGTCGACGATGAGCCGGCCCACGCCGAGATCCTCAGCCTGATTCTCGAGGACCTGGGCTACCGGGTGTTCTGCGCCTCAAACGGGCGCCAGGGGCTCGAATGCGCCACGCAGGTCCGTCCCGACCTGGTGGTGCTCGACTTCATGATGCCCGTCATGGACGGCGCGCAGATGGGACGCGCGATGCGCGCCGAGGGGCAGATGCATCACATCCGCATCCTGATGAACAGCAGCGTGGCCGAAGAAGTGGTGCGTTGCCATTTCGACGGCTACGACGGCTTCTTGCGCAAGCCGTACGACGTCGAGGTGGCGCTCGAGCTCATTGCGGACTTGCTCGAGCGGGATCGCTGCGCTTGAGCGTTTGCGTGCGATGCAGCGCGCGAAGGGCGCTTGCGCGAACAGGCGCGTGGCCGCGCCGGGGCTTCGCCGCGCCGGCAGCGTCCTGGCGGACACCACGGCGCGTGCGAGGCCGGGATCACTTCTTCTTCTGGACAGCCGACTTGAGCGTCGCGCCGGCGGTGAACTTCACACCCTGGCTCGCTTCGATGGTGATCTCTTCGCCGGTACGCGGGTTGCGGCCGGTGCGCGCGGCGCGCTCCGACACCGAGAAGCTGCCGAAGCCGATCAGAGAGACGGAGTCTCCGGCGGCCAGGGCCTTGGTCACGTTGGCGATGAAGGCGTCCAGCGCGCGGGCGGCAGAGGCCTTCGACAGATCGGCATCGGCGGCGATGGCATCGACGAGTTCGGCTTTGTTCATAGGGATCGCAATCCGTCAGTGGTTGGGTCGTGGACATGCGCGCAAGGCGCGAGGGCCCGGGGCCCGGGCGCGTCGCACGCGGCAAAGCCCGCAGTCTAGCCGCATCCCGGCCTTCCCCGCATCCGCCCGTGCGAGGGACGGGCGGGCGACCGGAGATGGCCACATGGGTTACCCGCATTTACAACGGCGCCGGCCGATCGGACTCTCGGTGGACGGCTGTCGCCCTCGTCGCGTCGCTCATCCGGCCGCGATGGCGGCGGGCCACACCTGCTGTAACACTGCGGGCCACACGAAGCCCGCGGAACCGGCTCATCATCGGCAGAACAACACCAGCACCCGGATTCTGTCCGTCGCGCAAGGCACCTGCCAGCCGCAGGTGCTGCGGCGTCGCAGGAGGTCGTAGGAGACACAATGAGCACGACGCGATCGACGTCTGCCACTCGCGCTGCGCCCTCAGGGCGCGCCAGCGCCGCGTTGCGCGAGCCCACCGCTGCCGTGTATGAATCGGCCCTCGCGCTGATCGGCCTGCTCCACAGGCACGGCCTCACCGACGCTCGGATCGCGCAGGCCACCGGCATCGAAACGGGGCGGATGTACGAGCCGGACGCACGCCTGCCGCTGTCGCAGATCGAAAGGCTCTGGGAGCTCGCGGCCGAGGCCACGCGCAACCCCGGTGTCGCGCTGCAATTGCATCTGCACTACCCCGAGAACAAACTGCACTTCGTCGCGCACGTCGGGATGCGCTCCCGCACACTGCGCGAGGCCCTGGAGCACTGGCGCAAGTATGCGCCCCTGCTGTGCGAGGCCGACGACGTCGACTTCATCGTCGAAGGCTCGCACGCGCGCTTCCTCTACACCTGCCGCGACCCCCGCTACGACTCGCGGTGGTTCGCCGAGCACTTCCTGGCGCTCGCCGCCTGGTTCGGCCGCTCTTTCACGGGACAGCCGCTGCGACCGCATGCGGTGCGCTTCATGCATCCCGACCCCGGTTGTGCGCAGGCCTACCATCAGGCCTTCGACGGCGCACCGGTCACCTTCCTCGCGCACGACAACAGCCTCGCGTTCGATGCGCGCTACCTGGACCTGCCGGTCCGGACGGCCGACAGCTACCTGCAGCACTTCCTCACGCAGAAGGCCGACGAGCTCAAGCGGCGGCTGGAGCGCGAGGCCCCGGTGGGCAATCGGGTGATGTTCGCGATCTCGGCGCTGATCCAACGCCGCGAGGAGGTCACGTTCGAGCGCGTGAGCGAACTGCTGGAGCAGTCTCCCCGCAAGCTGCGCGCGGTGCTGGAAGGCGAAGGACGGCGCTTTCGGGAGCTGGTCGATGAGGTGCGGCGCCACGCCGCCGCGCGCTACCTCCAGTGGGGCTTGTCGGTCTCGCAGGTGGCCGAACTGCTCGGCTTCTCGGAGCCGAGCGCGTTGCAGCATGCCTTCCGGCGTTGGTTCCAGACCAGCCCCGGGTCGTTCCGTGCGCAGCTGCGCGCCGGCCACTGGAGCGCAAGCGAGGGGGCCGGGCCCTGGCCTTGCCGCCCATCGCCCGACGAGCTGGTGGGCGAGGCCGATCGCGCCCGCTGACCCCGCTGACGCGCCGAGCGTTGCGCGGCGGGTCGACCTCAGGGTTAGACGACGGTGACGAGGACGCGGGAGTGGCGCCGCCCCCTGCTCATGCACCGAGCCAGCTCTGGCCGCACACGCGCAGGACCTGCCCGTTGACGCCGGCGGAGCCGGGGTGGACGAGCCAGGCGACGGCCTCGGCGACATCCACCGGCAGGCCCCCCTGCCCCAGCGCGTTCATGCGGCGGCCGGCCTCGCGGATCGCGAAGGGAATCGCCGCCGTCATCTGCGTCTCGATGAAGCCCGGGGCCACGGCGTTGATGGTGACGCCGCGTGAACCGAGGATCGGCGCATAGGCCTGCACCAGCCCGATCACGCCGGCCTTGGCCGCGGCGTAGTTGACCTGCCCGCCGTTGCCCGCGATGCCCGCGATGGAGGACAGGCACACCACGCGCCCGCCGGGCGGCAGGGCCCCCGCGGCGAGCAACCGCTCGGTGATGCGCTCCTGGGCGGCGAGGTTCACCTCGATCACCGATTGCCACTGGTCCTCGCGCATGTTGACGAGCCGCTTGTCGCGCGTGATGCCGGCGTTGTGGACCATCACGTCGACGCGGCCCCCGGCGCGCTCGGCGATGCGCTGCGCTGCGTCGGGGGCGGTGATGTCCAACGGCAGCGCACGCCCGTCGAGGTCGTTGCACACGCGCTGCAAGTCCACCTCGGCGGCCTGCACGTCCACGCCGATGACGAGTGCACCTTCCCGATGCAGGACGCGGGCGATGGCAGCTCCGATCCCGCGGGCCGCACCGGTGACGACCGCCGTGCGGCCGGCCAGAGGCCGAGCCGCATCGGCCGGCCAGGCGGCCCCCGGCAGGCCGTTCGAGGGCACGCCCACCCGCACGACCTGGCCCGCGACGTAGGCCGAGCGCGGCGTGAGGAAGAAGCGCAGCGTGCTGCCCAGCGCCTCTTCGGCACCGGGAGCCACGTACACGAGATTGGCCGTCGCGCCGCGGCGCAGCTCCTTGCCCATCGAGCGCACCGCCCCTTCGAGGGCGCGCTGGGCGAGGGCGGCTGAAGGAGCGACCGCGGTCTCGGGCGGGCGCCCCAGCACCAGCACGCGCCCGCAGGCGGCCAGCGAGCGCAGGCGGGGTTGGAAGAAGTCGAACAGCAGGCGCAGCCCCTCGGCGGCCACGATGCCGCTCGCATCGAGCACGAGCGCGTGGGCGCTGCCGGACGGGGCCGCCCCCTGCGCCTCGGAGAACAGCGGCGCGCCCCACGCCGCCAGGGTGCGCCGGATCGGCTCGCCCAACGCCCCGTCGGGCGGTCCGCCCACGACGACGGGGCCCGGGAACTCGGACGACTTCGGCTGCCAGCGCCTGAGCGGCGCCGGTTGCGGCAGACCGAGCGCGGCGAGCAGCCGCTGCCCGAGGGGTGAGTTCGCGAAGTCGAGATAGCGGTCGGTCACGAGAGTCTCCTCTGCCTCGGGCACGGCCCCTTGGCACGACGGCCGATCCTAGTGCGACATCAGCACCGGCAAGGTCATCTGACCGAGCATCGTGCGCGTGGCCCCGCCGAGGACGAACTCCGCCCAGCGCGGGTGCCCGTAGCCTCCCATCACCAGGCACTGCGCGCCCCAGTCGGCCGCGCGCGAGAGCAGCGCCTCGCCGGCAGGCACGGAGCTGACCTCGACATGGACGTGCGCCTGCACACGATGGCGCTCGAGCCATTGCTGCACCGCGCCGAGCGCGATGCGAGCGTCGGCATCCTCGCGGGGCCGCACCGACACCAGGTGCACGCGCGAGGCGCGCTGCAACAGGGGCAGCGCGTCGGCCATCGCGCGCGCGGCTTCGCGCCCGCCGTCCCAGGCGGCGACCACCGGCCCGTTCGTCCACCGGAACTCCCCGATGTGAGGCACCACCAGCACCGGCCGCCCGCTGCGCAGCACCACCTGCGTGGCCAGCTCGCGCTGCACGGTGGAGCGGTCCTCGGGGGCCGGCTGCCCGACGACGACGAGGTCGACGGTGCGCGCTGCGGCGATCAGCGATTCCACGGCCTCGCCGTGATGGACCCTCGATTCGTGGGTCACATCCGTGCGGGGGGCGAGCAGCGCATCGAAGCGGCGTGCGGCGTTGCGCGCCTGCTCGATCAGGTAGTCCATCGACAGCTGCAGATAGGTCGGCCCCGCCACCGCGCGCCCGACGCTCGCGGGCATGTCGGCCCAGCCCGTCGGCGCCCACCCGATCAGATGGGCCCCTTCCAACGCGCCGAGCTCGGCGGCGTAGTGGATGCGCGCCTCGCAGCGCTCGGTGTCGTCCAGATGGACGAGGATCTGACGGTAGGCCATGGAGCGCTCCTTCGGTCAAAACAGTGAGGACGGAAGCTCCTGCGCGGCGGAGCCGGACGGCAAGTGGCCTCCGGCGCCGAGCTCCAGCCGCAGGGCCATCACGCCGCCGCCGGCATCGCGCACCTCGAAGCCGAGCGAACGCGCCAGGCGCGCCATGCCGACGTTTTCGCGCAGGCACATGCCGACCAGGCGCTCGGTGCCGCGCCGGCGCAGGTGGTCCGCGAGCAAGGCGAGCAGCAGGCGTCCGAGGCCCCGCTGCTGCCAGTCGCTGCGCACCTGGATCGCGAACTCGGCTTCCCGATTGTCGGGGTCGCACAGCGCGCGCACCTCGCCGAGCAGCGGTGCCTGCGGCGAGGGGTGCCCCTCGGCCTCCACCGGCAACGCGACGAGGCACATCTCGCGGTCGTAGTCGATCTGCGAATAGCGGGCAAGCTCGCTGTGGGCCCATTCCCGCCGCGGGCCGAAGAACCGCAGGCGCACGTCCTCGGGCCGTGCGCTCGCATAGAAGTCGCGCAGCCGCGACTCGTCCTCGGGCCGGATCGGGCGCACCAGCACCTGCTGGCCGTCCACCGGGTGCAGGCTTTCCAGCTCCTTCGGGTAGGGCCGGATCGCCAGCCGCGAGGCCGCGGGAGGCTGGCCGGCCCGCACGCGCATGCGCGCGTCGAGCGCGATGACGCCGGCCTCGTCGGCCAGCAAGGGATTGATGTCGAGCTCGGCGAGTTCGTCGAGGTCGCACACCAGATGCGAGACGCGCACCAGCACCGCATGCAGCGCCTGCGCGTCGACGGCCGGATGGTCTCGCCACGCGCCGAGCAGCTTGGCCACCTGTGTGCGCGAGACGAGTTCGCGAGCCAGGGCCATGTTGAGCGGCGGCAGCGCAATCGCGCGGTCGGCGAGCAGCTCCACCGCCGTGCCCCCCTGGCCGAACAGGATCACCGGGCCGAAGACCGGGTCCTGCGAGACGCCGACGATGAGCTCGCGGGCCATCGGCCGGCGCACCTGAGGCTGCACCGTGAAGCCGGCCAGCCGCGCGCCGGGGCGCACCCGCGCGATGCGCTCGCTCATCGCCCGCGCAGCTTCGCGCACCTGGGCGGCGTCCTGCAGGCCCAGCACCACGCCGCCGACGTCGGACTTGTGGCTGATGTCGGGCGAGAGGATCTTCAACACCGCCGGGAAGCCCAGCGCCTGCGCGCAGCGGGCGGCCTCGTCCGGGTCGCGCGCCAGACGCGTGGGCACGGTGGGGATGCCGTAGGCCTCCAGCACCGCCTTGGCCTCGAGCTCGCTGAGCATCTCGCGGCCCTCGGCCTGCACGCGCTGCAGCATGGCGCGCGCCGCGGGCCGGTCGGCGGCGGCGGTGTATCGGGCCGTCGCAGCCGCTGCTCCGTCTGCCGAGGCGGCGTCGGCCGCCCGGGCGACATCGCGACGCGGCGCCTCGGGCAGCGCAGGCGGCGTCTGCAGGAGGCTGTCCTGGTTGCGGCGGTACTCCACCAGCTGCAAGAAGGCCGTCACGGCGCGCTCGGGGGTGTCGTAGGTCGGCACCCCGGCCGCCGCACACAGCTGTCGCGCGGGCTCGACGACGTCGCCGCCGAGCCAGCAGGTGAGCACCGGCTTGCGGGCCTGCTGCACGAGGGGCAGGCAGGCCCGCGCGATCTCGGCGCTCGGCACCACGGCCGTCGGCGCATGCATGAGCAGCACGGCGTCCACTTCGTCGGCTGCCAGCAGCGCCTCCAGCGCCGCGGTGTAGCGGGCGACCGGCGCGTCGCCGATGATGTCCACCGGGTTGCCGCGCGACCACGTGGCCGGCAGCGCCCGGTCGAGCGCGGCGAGCGTCTCAGGGGCCAGCGGCGCGAGCCGCCCGCCGGCCAGCGCCAGCGCGTCGGCGGCCAGCACGCCCGCGCCGCCCCCGTTGGTGAGCACCGCCAAGCGCTCCCCGGCGAGCGGTCGAGCGCGTGCCAGTGTCTCGGCGGCATCGAACAGCTCTTGCAGCGTGAGCACGCGCAACATGCCGGCGCGTCGGATCGCGGCATCCACCACCAGGTCGGACGCCGCCAACGCGCCGGTGTGCGAAGCCGCCGCCCGCGCGCCCTCGGGCGCCCGGCCGGACTTCACCACGAGCACGGGCTTGTTGCGCGCCGCGGCACGCGCTGCCGACATGAACTTGCGCGCCGACTGGACCGACTCCAGGTAGAGCAGGATGGCCCGGGTGGCCGGGTCGCTCGCCAGCCAGTCCAGCACATCGCCCACATCGACGTCGGCACTGTCGCCCAACGAGACGAAGTGGGAGAAACCGATGCCGCGGGAGTTGGCCCAGTCGAGCAAGGCCGTGGCGAGCGCCCCGGACTGCGAGACGAACGCCAGGCGCCCCGGCAGCGCATGCGTGTGCGCGAAGCTCGCGTTCAGCCGCACGCCCGGCACGAGCAGGCCCAGGCAGTTGGGCCCGAGCACGCGCAGGAGGTACGGGCGCGCCGCTTCCAGCATCCGTTGCTCCAGCGTCGGGCCGTCCGGCCGCTCGCGCGCCTTGAGTCCGGCGGTGAGCACCACCGCCGCGCGCGTGCCCCGTCGGCCGAGCGCCTGCACGAGCCCCGGCACGGTGACCGCCGGGGTGCAGATCACCGCCAGCTCCGGCACTTCGGGCAAGGTGTCCACGTCCGGCCAAGCCTGCAGGCCCGCCACCGTGGGGTGCTTGGGGTTCACCGGCCACACCGGGCCCTCGAAGCCCGCCGACAGCAGGTTGTGCATGACCAGCGAACCGATGCTCCCGGGCCGGTCGGTGGCGCCGATCACCGCCACCGAGCGGGGTCGGAACAAATGTTCGAGATTGCGAACGCTCAAGAGCTCCTCCCGACGAGGCGCGGCCCCCCGCGACCCGACCGGGGCCGCGCTGCGCACCGCGCTTGACCTGTGCAGCCTAGCCGGCCGCGCCGGGCCCGGCTTGAGCAGGGTCAAGAGGGCGACCGGCCGCAGCCCGAACGCAGACGACCGGTGCACGCGCTCCATGCCCACCGTCAAACGCCGTCCACTTGCGCTGCGTCAAGCCGCCGCGCCCGGCTGGCGCGAAGAATGGCCTGCACACGCCGGACAGTTTCATGCCCTGAAAGGAACAGACATGTATCAACGTATCCTCGCCCCCGTGGACGGCAGCTCCGCCTCCGACCGGGGTTTCAGGGAAGCGGTGGCGCTGGCGCGCGACCAGAACGCGCGCTTGCGCGTGCTGCACGTGGTGGACGAGTACGCGCTGGCATTGGACCTGTCGGGCACCACGGACTTGGGCCAGATGCACGAGACGCTCAAGCGCTACGGCGAGGAGGTGCTGGACAAGGCCAAACGCTATGCGGCCGACCAGGGCGTGCAGGCCGAGACCGCGCTGCGCGAGACGGTGGACCGCCGGGTGGCGGGGGCCGTGCTGGCCGAAGCCCAGTCCTTCAATGCCGACCTCATCGTCATGGGCACGCACGGCCGCCGCGGCCTCAGCCACCTGATCCTCGGCAGCGACGCCGAACTGGTGGTGCGCAGCAGCCCCGTGCCGGTGCTGCTGGTGCGCAGCGGCGAAGCGCAGTGAGGGGGCCGATGACGATGGGAGCGCCCATGACGAGTGCCGGTACCGACCTGCTGCGCGAGCGCCTTCAGAAGCGCCTGGACGAGTTGCGTGCCGAGGTGCGGGCGGCGAGCCTGCGCGATGCGAGCGAAGCCGAAGCCGTGGTGCGCGAAGCCCATGACCGCGGCGACGAGGCCAGCGCCGAGATCCAGCTGGGCATCGGCGACGCCGAGTTGGTGCGCGACCTGCACGAACTGCGCGAAGTGGAGGCCGCTTTGCAGCGGATGGCGCGCGGGACCTACGGGCAATGCGAGGACTGCGGCCAGGAGATCGGCGAGGCCCGCCTGGCCGCGCACCCGGCCGCTCGCCGCTGCGCGGCCTGCCAGGCGGCGCAGGAGCGCCGCCGGCCGCGCTGAGCGGCCCCTACTACTCGGGCCGGGTCAGCAGTTCGCCCACCGCGGTGAGGGCCGTCATGTTGACGACCCGCCGCACGGTGGCCGACGGCGTGAGCACGTGCGCGGGGGCCGCCGCACCGAGCAGGATCGGCCCGACCGTGATGCCCTGACCGCCCGTCATCTTCAGCACGTTGAAGAGGATGTTGGCCGCGTCCAGGTTCGGCAGGATCAGGATGTTGGCGGTGCCCGAAAGCGTCGAGGAGGGCAGAAAGCTCTGCCGCACCGATTCGCTCAGTGCCGCATCGCCCTGCATCTCGCCGTCGGCCTCCACCCCCGGCATGCGCGCCCGGAACATGTCGCGCGCAGCGCGCATCTTGCGGGCCGAGGGCCGCTGGCTCGAGCCGAACATCGAATGCGACAGGAACGCCACCTTCGGCGTGAGCCCGAAATGGCGCACCGTCTCGACCGCCAGGCCCGCGATCTCGCACAACTGCTCGGCCGAGGGGTCCTCGTTGACGAAGGTGTCGGCAATGAAGAGGGTGTACTTGTCGAGCATCAGCGCGTTGAGCGCGGCCAAGCCCGAGACGCCCTGCCGCAAGCCGATCACGTCGCGCACGTGCTCCAGGTGGCTGTCGTAGCGCCCGACCAGGCCGCACAGCATCCCGTCGGCATCGCCCAGACGCACCATCAGCGAAGCGATCAGCGTGTTCGAGCGGCGCACGGCCGTCTTCGCCGCCTCGGGCGTCACGCCGTCGCGGCCCTTGATGAGGTGATACGCCTCGCAGTAGGGGCGGAAGCGCGGATCGTCCTCGGGATTGGTCAGTTCGAAATCGACCCCCGGCTTCAAGCGCAGGCCGGCGCGCTCGATGCGTTGCGCCACCACGGCCGGGCGGCCGATGACGATGGGCCGCACGATGCCTTCTTCCAGGCCGATCTGCACCGCGCGCAGCGTGCGCTCGTCCTCGCCCTCGGCGAACACGATGCGCTTGGGCGCGCGCCGCGCCGCCATGAACACCGGCCGCATGAAAAGGCCGGTGTGGGTGACGAAGCGCAGCAGCGACTCCCGATAGGCCTCGAGGTCGGCGATCGGCCGCGTGGCCACGCCCGAGTCGGCCGCGGCCTTGGCGACCGCCGGCGCGATGCGCAGGATCAGGCGCGAGTCGAACGGCTTGGGAATGAGGTACTCGGGGCCGAAGCGCATCTCCTCGCCGGGGTAGGCGGCGGCCACCTCGTTGCTCACCTCGGCCTTGGCGAGTTCGGCGATCTCCCGCACGCAGGCCACCTTCATCTCCTCGGTGATGCAGGTGGCGCCGGAGTCCAGCGCGCCGCGGAAGATGTACGGGAAGCACAGGACGTTGTTGACCTGGTTGGGGTAGTCGGAGCGGCCGGTGGCGACGATGCAGTCGGGGCGCGCGGCCTTGGCCACCTCGGGCCGGATCTCGGGCTCGGGATTGGCGAGCGCGAGGATGAGCGGGCGCGGTGCCATCGTCTGGACCATCTCGGCGGTCAGCACGCCCGCGGTCGAGCAGCCGAGGAAGACGTCGGCGTCCTTCACCACGTCGGCCAGTGTGCGCGCGCTCGTGCGCTGCACGTAGCGGCGCTTCGACTCGTCCAGGCGGTCCTCGCGCTCGTGGTGCAGCACGCCCTTGGAGTCGCACATGTACACGTGCTCGCGGCGCAGGCCCAGTTGCACCATCAGGTCCACGCAGGCGATGGCCGCCGCGCCCGCGCCCGAGACGGCGAGCTTGACCTCGTCGATCCTCTTGCCGGTGAGCTCCAGCCCGTTGAGCAGCGCCGCGGCGGAGATGATCGCGGTGCCGTGCTGGTCGTCGTGGAACACCGGGATCTTCAGCCGCTCCTTGAGCTTGCGCTCGATGTAAAAGCACTCGGGCGCCTTGATGTCCTCGAGGTTGATGCCGCCGAGCGTGGGCTCCAGCGCGGCGATGATCTCCACCAGCTTGTCCGGGTCCTTCTCGGCCAGCTCGATGTCGAACACGTCGATGCCCGCGAACTTGCGGAACAGGCACCCCTTGCCTTCCATCACGGGCTTGCCGGCCAGGGGACCGATGTCACCCAGGCCGAGCACCGCGGTGCCGTTGGTGACCACCCCGACGAGGTTGCCGCGCGAGGTGTAATCGGCCGCGAGCGCGGGGTTCTCCTCGATGGCGAGGCAGGCATAGGCCACGCCCGGCGAGTACGCGAGCGAGAGGTCGCGCTGGTTGGACAGCGGCTTGGTGGGCAGCACCGCGATCTTGCCGCGGCTGGGGGAACGGTGGTATTCGAGCGCGGCGTCGCGCAACGCCTGCTCGGCATCGGACAGCACGGTCTTGGGGGTCGTCATGGCATCTCCTGCCCCGGCGCGCCGGGGGGTGACGAGTATCGGCCGCGAGGGGGCCGCGAAATCCGCGCGTTCATGCAAATGTGTCATGACTTGAGGCATGCGAACGGCAGCCCCGCAGCATCTGCTCGCCCATCCAGCGGCGCAGCCGGGGCAACGCCGGTTCGGGCGTCTCGTGCCCGCCCGCCGCGAGCACCAGCTCGGTGCGCCAGCCGCGCTCACCGAGCCGCCGCGCCATGCGCAGCGCCTGCGCGGGCGGAATCGTCGTGTCGTTCGCGCCATGAGCGATGAAGGCGGGCCTTCCCCCGGCCGGGGGGGCGTGCGCTGCGCGTTGTTGCGCTCGGCTGAGCAGGCGCGTGCCGACGAGGACCAGCCCCGCGACCCGCGGCGCATCGAGCAGCCCCAGGGCGCAGGCCAATGCCCCGCCCTGGCTGAAGCCGCCCAGCACGAGCGGCAACGCGGGGTCCACGCCGACGGCACCGGGCAGGGCCGCGAGGACTTCGCTCAGCTGCTCCAGCGCCCCGTCCACCTCGGGGTGCGACACATGGGGGCCCCGGCGCCGGAAGTGCACCGGGTACCAGAACCAGCCGCCCCGCGGCATCGGCCGGGGCGCGCGCAGGTTGAGCACGAGCACCTCCTGCGGCAGCCACGGCCACCACGCCGCCAGGCTGCGTTCGTCGCCGCCCGCGCCATGCAGCAGGACCATCCAGGCCCGGGCTCGATCAGGCTGCGTGCCGGGGCGCCGAGCGAGCGACCAGCGCAGCCCCGCCGCATCGCAGCTCAGCAACGGCTCGGACTCTTGCGAGCTCAGCAATGGCGCGGGCTCTTTCGTCATGGCGGGGCTCGGATGCCGCTTTCGCAGCACCGCGTATGCCCGAGCGCCGCCCCGACCCACCCGCGCTCGAGGGGGAACGCGCGCGATCGGGGCGCCTCGCAGCCGCCCCGGGGGCAAAGATAGGAGGACCGGGCGGACTCAGGACGTGCGCGGCGCGGCCAAGGGGTCGGTGGAACAAGGCGTGGAGGAGCCCAGCCGCCTCGTGTCGCGCAGCCGCGCCCTCCATGCCACGCCGGCCGCCCCGCCGGACGGGCAGGCGGCATGGGGCCGGCGCTCCACGCGCCAGTGCAGCGGCATCAGGCCGCGGAAGCGCACCGTCCACAACCACTCGCGCGCGTCGGGAAGGCGGTAGCTCAGCGCGAAGCGGTCGGAGTTCATGTCGCCGGGCAGCGCGAGGCACACCGCCTCGAGCTCGCGCGTGCACAGCGCGCGGCCGCACAAGTCCAGCGCCTGGGCCTCGGCCTCGCACTCCAGGTAGTGCCGTGCGTCGTGGTCGAGACGCTCGATCAGCACCAGCGTGGCCAGTGCCACCTCGCAAGCGAGCACGGAGGGCTCGGCACGGGCGTGGAGCATCTCGAGGTGCAGCCGTGCATGCGGGCCGAGGCCGGGGAGCTCGGCCGACCAGGCACTGGAGGCGTCGTCCCAGTGCAGCGCCAGGTCGCGATAGGTGTAGACGGTCGAAGCGGAGGCAGAGCCGGGTTCGGCGGACGGTGTGTTCATGGCTGTCTGCACCAGTTGCAAGACGGTGTAAGTCATCCTAGATCGCGTGCCCGCCCGCTGCATCCCTCTCAAGGGGGAAGCCCCCTTCGGGGGGAGAGAGCGCCAGTCTAACCGGCACCGATGGCAACACGATGACGCCCGTCGAAGTCTCGGTGGCCCGCCAGTTGGCGCACAATGCGGGGCTTCACGGGCGCCGCCGGCCGTGCGGCGCGGGCGGCCGCGCGCGGCAGGTGCCGCGCACGCATACCTCACAGTCAAGCAAGCACAGGACCCGGGCCCCGAAGCCCCAGCCGGCGATGAACCAACCTCTCGAAGACGCGCCCCGGGCGCAGTCCCCCGCCCCTGCCTCCGACGTCCCCCACGCCGGCGAGCCTGCCGTGGCCCCCGCGGCGGACGAGCCCGGCAAGGAGGAGACCGCCAAGGAGGAGACCGCCACGCAGGAGACCGCCACGCAGGAGACCGCCACGCAGGAGACCGCCACGCAGGAGGCCGCCTCGCCTGCGCAGGGTGCCGGCGCGCGGGACGCCGGCATGTCGGCGGCGGAATGCGCGACGCTGCTGCGGCAGCGCTTTCCCGACCTGTTCGGGGGCAAACCGCGCCCGCTGAAGCTGCGCATCCAGGCCGACATCCAGCAGCGCGCGCCGGGCCTGTTCCCGAAGCAGGCCCTCGGTGCCTTCCTGAGGCGCTACACGTCGAGCGATGCCTACCTGCGCGCGATGACGCAGGAAACGCACCGCTACGACCTCGACGGGCAGCCGGCGGGCGAGATCAGCGCCGAGCACAAGGAAGTCGCGCGCCAGGCGCTGGCCCAGCGGCGCTCGCGCGAGGACGCGCGTCGCGCCCAGGAGCGCGCCGAACGGCAGTTCCGCGCCGGGCTGCTGCGCGATTTCGAGACCACGACGCTCACGCGCGAGAACTTCTGCGCGCTCAAAGGCCTCGCGGTGGACCAGCTCGATGCGCAGCTCGAGATCGCCCGCCGCGAGCGCGAGGAGCGCCGGCAGTTCCTGGATCGACTGGTGCAGGACTTCCGCGCCAGCGGCAAACGCCTGCCCGAATTCGCCGCCGAGCGGGGGCTGCACCCGGCCCAGCTCGACCGCCTGCTGCGCGAGGCGGGCTGGCGCACCGGCCCCCGCCCCGGCGCGGGACGCGAGGCGCCGGCCGAGCGCGTGCGGGCGAGCGAAAAGCGTTCGCCCCACGGTCGGGACGGCGCGCAGGGCCCCGCTCCTCGCGAGGCCCGGCCCTCCCCTGGGCGCCCGAAGCGACCCTGAGGCGCATCGCGCTCCGCCCCGAGGGCGGGCGACGAGCGCCGAAGCACGGCGCGCCGCCCTGCAAGGGGGCGGGCGAGGGCCAGGAAGCACCCGCACCCGGGCGCACCCGCGCCACTCAGGGCGCAGGCCCGGGGTCGGCCAGAGCCGCTTCGATCAGCCCGACCAGACGGGCGATGTCGATCGGCTTTTCCACCAGCCCGAAGAAGCCGGCCTCGCGCAAGCGCCGCAGCGTGGTGCCGGTGACGTCCGCGGTGACGGCGATGACCGGCGTGGCGTCCAGCGCGGCGTGCCCGCGCAGCATCTGCAGGAACGCGAAGCCGTCCATCTGCGGCAGGTTGATGTCCAGCAGCACCAGGTCCGGCTGGTGCGCGAGGGCCAGCTCGATCCCGAGCATCGCCGAGGGCGCGACCAGCAGCTGCCAGCCGCGGTGCGGTGCCAGCACCTCGCGCACGAGCGCGACGTTGTCCGGGTTGTCCTCGACGTAGAGCACCTTGCGCGGCGGGCCCTCGACCACCGGCAGCGCGGCAGATGCTTCGACGGCCGCGGCGGGGGCCGTGGGGGGGCAGCCGGCCGGCAGCATCACCGTGAAAGCCGAGCCCACGCCGGCGATGCTCTCCACCTCGATGCGGCCTTGCATCAACTCGACGAGCCGTTTGCTGATGGCGAGCCCGATGCCGGTGCCTTCGATGCCCAGCTCCTCGGCGCCGAAGCGCTCGAAAGGCTCGAACAGTCTGGTCTGCTGCTCGTCGGTGAGGCCGCGTCCGCTGTCGCGCACGGTGACCGACACTACGCCCCCGCGCTCGCCCATCTCGACCCGCACCCAACCGTGCGGGCGGTTGTACTTGATGGCATTGGACAGCAAGTTGGCCAACACCTGCTTGAGCCGGGTGCGGTCGGCCACCACGTAGGTCGGCTCGCCTTGGAGGGGCTCGAGCGTGACGCCCCGCTGCGAGGCGACGGGCGCGAGCAGGTCCAGCGACTCGCGCACGAGCGCGAGCAGGTCCACGTGCTCCGGCGAGATGCCGATGCGCCCGGCCTCGACCTTCGCGAGGTCCAGCACCTCGCCGATGAGCTCCAGCAGGTGCTTGCCGGCGCGCAGGATGTGGCGCACGTACTCCTGGCTCTGGGGGGGCAGCGCGCCGCGCAGTTCGAGCAACTGGGCGAAGCCGAGCACGGCATTGAGCGGCGTGCGCAGCTCGTGGCTCATGCGCGAGAGGAAGGCCGACTTGGCCTCGTTGGCTCGCTCGGCCGCTTCCTTGGCCTTTTGCAGCTCCTTCTGGCGCGCGATCTCCGCGGTGATGTCGCTGAACACGTGGAAGAGGCGGTGCACCTCGCCGCGGCCGTCGTGCACGACGCCCAGGTTGCTCATGGTCACCAGTTCGCGGCCGTCCGTGCGGCGCATGCCCACCTCGCCCTGCCAGCTCACGCGCCCGTCGCCTCGCGCCAGCACCCGGCGGATCTCGTCGCGCAGCGGCTCGGCGATGCGCTCGAAGATCGAGGTGCCTGCCGGCGGCTCGCCGGCATACCCGAGTGCGCGGTGGTAGGCCGGGTTGCTGTAGAGCAGTTCGCCGGAGGGGGCGGCGATCGCGATGGCCTGGTCGGTCGTCTCGACCACCTGGCGCAACAGGTGCGTGCGGTCCTCCAGCTGGATGCGGGCGGTGATGTCCTGTGTGGTGCCCAGCAGCCGCAGGATGCGTCCCTGCGCGTTGCGCATGGGCTTGGCGCGCACGTGCACCCAGCGCACCGTGCCCTCGGCCGCCAAGATGCGATGGATCACGTCCATCGGGTGAGCCGGGTCCAGTTGCGCGAAGGCCGCCTCGATCAGCGCGCGATCGCTCGGGTGCACGTCGCCCCACAGCGTCTGCAGCGTCGGCACGAAGGTGTCCGGGTCCTTTTCGTGGATCTGGAACACCATCTCCGACCAGCGCACGGCGCCGGTGACGAGGTCGGCGTCCCAGTCGCCGATCTGCGACAAGCGCTGGGCCTCGAGCAGCCGGCGCTGGCTTTCCATCAGCCCGATCTCGGCCGTCTTGCGGCTGGTGATGTCCTGCACGACGCCCAGCATGTGCAGCGGCCGGCCGGCCGCATCGCGCGTCACGTCGCCGCGCTCCAGCAGCCAGCGCACGCTGCCGTCGGGCCAGACGCAGCGGTGCTCGATCTCGTAGCGCTCGCCGGTGTCGATGCAGCGCCGCACCGCCGCCTCGACCGCCGCGCGGTCGTCGGGATGCACCGCCTTCAGGAAGTTGTCGTAGCTCGTCTCGAGGTCGCCTCCGGGATAGCCGAACAGCGGCGCGATGCGCTCGGACCAGTACAACTCGCCGGTCTGGATGTTCCAGTCCCAGGTGCCGATGTCGGCGTACACCTGGCTGCGGCGCAGGCGCTCTTCGCTGTCGAGCAGCCGCCGCCGGGCCTGCTCGATCTCGGTGACGTCGGTGGCCACACCCACCCAGTGCGTGCGCACGCCGGCCTCGTTGAGCACGGGCGCCCAGCGCAGGTCCAAGGTGCGCGGGCCGCCGGGGCCCGGGGCGCACAGCGTCTGCGCCGCGGGCAGCTCGCCCTCGGCGGCCAGTCGCAGGCCCGACTGCGGCAGCACCTCGGCCAGCGCCCGCCCGGCGGGATCGCCCTCGCCTTGCAGCGCCATCTCGCCGAACGGGCGGCTCGCGTAGATCACGGGAGCATGGGGGCGCAACGCATCGACGATCACGACGCCGCTCGAACTGGAGTGCATGGCCCGCTCCAGCAGGCCCAGGCGCTCCTCGGTCGCCTTGAGGGCCGTGACGTCGGTGCGGATCGAGACGAACTGGTCCGGGCGGCCGTCGGCGTCCAGGATGGGGAGGATGGTGGACTGCACCCAGTAGTACGCCCCATCCTTGCGGCGGTTGCAGATCTCGCCGTGCCACACCTCGCCCGCGAGGATCGTCTCCCACATCTGGCGATAGAAGGCGTCGGGGTGCCGGCCGGACTTGAGCACGCGATGCGTCGTGCCCAGCAGTTCGTCGCGGCGGTAACCGCTCACCTCGCAGAAGCGCTCGTTGGCCTCGGTGATCACGCCTTGCCGGTCGGTCACGCTGACCAGGGCATGCTGGTCCACGGCCAGATGCGCCCGGCGCAGTCGGGCGATGGCTTCGGCCGTGGCGGCCGCGGCGAAGCGCGCCGAGGCCAAGCCGTCGGCGCCCGCGGCCCGCGGCTCGTCCTCCGCGAGATCGGCCCACGTGGTGCCCGGCGCGGGCGCATCGGTGCCCGGATCGTCCCCGACCAGGAGCTCGTCGCGCAGCGCCAGCAACTGCTCGATCAGCGGCGAGCGGTCGATCGCTGCGACGCCGTCGAAGTGGTCCGCCCCCTCGAGACGGCGCAACACCCGGCGGCTCGCGTCGCGCAGACGGGGGTCGGACTCGTGCTGCCACCCCTGCGCGGCCGCCTGCAGCGCGGCCTCGGCCTGCCGCGCGACGGCCGGCTCCCAGCGCGGGCCGGCGAAGAGCCGGATCAACATCAGCGCAAGCTGATGGATGTGCTCGATCGAAGCATTGCGGGCGTCCATGGCGGCGTGCGAGTGATCGGGCCGAAGGGGCCTCCCACGGGCCGCGCCGCATCGACCGACGCAGTGCGCCTCACTGCGAACGCAACAGCCGACCGGCCCGGGAGTCGGCCTCGCGCGGCCGCCGCGCAGCGGCGAGAGGCACGCGGCTTGCTCCCCGGGTGCGCATCGAGGCGTCCGGGCAGTGGTCTTGGGATGACCCTCTCTTGATGCAGTCGTGTACGTGTTTGAGTCGTGACACAGTACGCGCGAAGCCTGGGGGTCGTCAATCGATTCGTGACGAAATTGACAGACATTAAGCCCCCTGCGCGATCACCGCACGCGGGCTCACGCCCGTAGCGGCTCCGCCACGCAGCGCCTCACCACGGGCGGCTCGGGGCCCAGGTGGAAGGCCAGCCGCCGCTCGCGCAGGGCCACTTCGGCGGCCGTGACGCGGTCGAAACGGCGCAGGTGCTCGACCCAGGACTCGTCCACGAACTGCTCGACGTAGCGCGCCGGGTCGCCGACATCGCGGAAAAGCTCCCACGACAGCGCGCCATGCCGCAGGCGGCTGCGCCGCGTCTCCTGCATCACCGCCCGGAACTCGGCGGCCCGCGCCGGGTCGATGCGGTACTCGATCGTCACCAGCACCGGCCCCGCCGAGGGGTCGATCGGTTGCGAGGTCTGCGGCGCTTTCCACACCGGCGTGGGGGTGAGGTCCTCCTCGGGCCCGCCCTCCACCCGCAGATGGCGCGTGGCGGCCAGCGCCGCGAGGCCGAACAGCGCCGCGGCGACGAGGCTCGTGCGCAGGTCCGTCCAGCCGGCCACCTTGCCCCACCACGCCGCGCCGGCAGCGCTGCCGCCCATCAGCGCCATCTGGTAGATGGCCATGCCGCGGGCGCGCACCCAGTCCGGCAGCGCGAGCTGGGCCGAGATCGTGAGCGAGTTGGCCACCGAGATCCAGGCCATGCCGGCCACGAGCATCGCCGCGGCGGCCAGGAGCACCGACGGCGAGAGCGCGACCACGACGGTGGCTGCGGCCTGGATCGCCGAGCCCCACATCACGAGCTGGTCGCGGTCGAGGTGCTGCCGCAGGCGCTGCAACTGGGCGGCGGCGAACACCGCGCCCAACCCCAGGCAGGCCAGTAGCAAGGTGTAGGTGCCCGCCCCGCCGCCCAGGGCCTTGGCCACCAGCGGCAGCAGCGCGAGCAGCGCCGTCGACTGGAGGAAGAACAGCGCGACCCGCAACAGCACGGCGTGCATGCGCACCGACTGGCGCACGTACTGCACGCCGACGCGGATCGCGCCGAGGAAGCGCTCGCCCGGCAGGGCGCTGACCTTGACCTCGCGCCGCCAGCGTGCGATCAGCACGGCCGCGGCGACCGAGAGCAAGGCGTTGAGCACGAACACATAAGCGCTGCCCAGGCTCGCGATGAGTGCGCCGGCGATGACCGGACCGATCACGCGCGAGGCGTTCATCGCGATGCCGTTGAGTGCCAGCGCGGCGGGCAACTGCGCGCGGGGCACGAGCTCGGGCACGATGGCGGCGAACACCGGCCAGCGCATCGCCAGCCCGATGCCATTGGCGAAGGTCAGCAGCAGGAGCAAGGAGGCGCTCATCTCGCCGGCCAGCAGCACCGCGCAGGTGATGAGCGCGACGGCAGCGACCCAGATCTGCGTGACCATGAAGTAGCGTCGCCGGTCGAGGATGTCGGCCAGCGCGCCGCTGGGCAACCCGAGCAGGAACATGGGCAGCGTGGAGGCGGCCTGGACCAGCGCGACCATCACCGGCGAGGTCGTCAGCGTGGTCATCAGCCAGGCGGCGGCGACGTCGTTCATCCACATGCAGGCGTTGGCCGCCAGCCAGGCCAGCCACAGCATGCGGAAGGTGGGATGCTCCAGCGGCGCGAAGGCGGACACGCGCACCGCCGGTGAAGGGGCGGCGGCAGCGGACGTCGGGTCGGGCGCGGGATCGTTCATCCAGTCTCCATCTCGGGCGCAGGCGGCATGCCTTGCGGCCGCGCCTTCCTGCACGGCAATACTTTTACCCGGATTCGCTGTGAACAACCTGAGACCGCGCACGCGACCGCGGGCCGCACGGCCGCCATGAAGCCACGGGGCCTCGCGGCCCCGTGGATGCCAGCTCCTCCCTGAGCTGATCGTCGTCGTTGTCGGTGGAAATGCCGGGCGCGCCGCTACCGGGCCATCGCCGCGCTGCTCGCCGCACTGCGGAACAGACCGAGCCGCTGGGCTTCCAGCGCGGCCTCGGCGCGTGACGAGACGTTCAGCTTGCGGTAGATGTTCTTCACGTAGTCGGAAATGGTGTGGCGCGACAACCCGAGTTGCACGGCGATCTCGGGCAGCGTGTAGCCCTTGGCCACGCGCAGGAGCACATCGTGCTCGCGCTCGGTCAGGCGCACCTCGGGCAGCACGTCGACGCTGCTGCGCTCGGCGCGCGGGCCGCCGGGCTTGAAGTGCGCGATCACGCGACGCGCCACCGAGGGCGACAGCGGCGGCTCGCCCTGCGTGATGCGGTGGAGCTGCTCGGCGAGCTGGTCCATCGGCTGGTCCTTGAGCACATAGCCGAAGGCGCCGGCCTGCAGCGCGGGAAAGAGATGCCCGTCGTCGTCGTGGATCGTCACGACCACCGAGCGCGCCTGCGGTTGGGTCTCGGTCAGCGCTTCGATCACCTCGGTGCCCGAGCCATCGGGCAGCCCCAGGTCCACCAGCGCGAGATGGAAGCGCATCGCCGAGGCGTACGCGAGTGCGTCGTGCACCGTGGCACTCTCGGTGATGAAGGCGTTCGGGAACAACTGCGACACCAGCGTACGCAACCACTGGCGTACCGCAGGGATGTCCTCGACCAGCAGGATCTCGGTGATCGGCGGAAAGACCGGGCGGCTGCTGGACCCGCTGGTGCCGGAAGGGGTGAGCTCAGCCATGGAACGGGTCCCGCATGCGAGGCTGGAATTCGTCGTGGCGACCGTCCGCCGAGCGCTCGTCGGGCTCGCGCTGCTTGAGAGCGTCGATCGCCAGTTGCAGCACGACCAGCACCGCCGTGACGGCCATGATGGTGTGCAACGCATCGGCGCTCGGCGTCTCGCTGCACGCTTCGGGGATCAGCACGCACAGTCCGAATGCGGCCCATGACATGGGCCGGTTGTCGCGCCAGGCCAGCACACCCAACAGCGCGAGCACCAACAACAGGGCCAGGGTCACCGTGATCTCCAGTTCTCTCAGGTCCATGTGAAAGTTCTCCATAGGCAGTGCAGGCCCCGCCCTGATGCAAAGACGATGCCTGCTTTGCCAGGGGAGTTGTAAGTGAGGCGCTACTCGCGTTGCATGGATTGATTTGCCTTGAACGCGAGAAAGGTTCACGTGCGCGTCATGCGCACAGCCCGCGCAGCGTTACGCACGCGGCGGTAAATTCGAATGACAGAGGCTGCAAAAAGCATCGGCGCCGCGCCGAGCGAGCACATCGCCGTAGAGCGCGGCGTAGCGAGCGGCGCTCGCCTCCCAGCCGTGGTCTTGCCCCATACCGGCCTGTTGCAAGGCCCGCCAGGCGACCGGCTGCCGGTAGGCCGCCAGCGCCCGCTCCAGGGCCGACTGCAGCGCGGCCGGCTCGGGGTCGTCGAACACGAAGCCGGTGTGCCCCTCCTGCACCGTGTCGGCCAGCCCCCCGGTGGCGCGCACGATCGGCACGGTGCCGTAGGCCAGGCTGTAGAGCTGGTTGAGGCCACAAGGCTCGAAGCGCGAGGGCATGAGGAAGGCATCGCAGCCGGCCTCGATCAGATGCGCCAGCGGCTCGTCGAACCCGAGCCGCACCGCCACCCGTCCCCGATGGCGCTCGGCCAGGGCCTGCAGGGCCGCTTCGAGGGCCGGCTCGCCCTGCCCGAGCACGGCGAGCTGCGCGCCCTGCTCCACCAGCCAGGGCGTGACGGCCACCACCAGGTCGATCCCCTTCTGATGGGTCAGACGTCCCACCAGGCCGAACAGCATCGGCGCGCCGCTTTGCTCGAGGCCGAGACGGTCCTGCAGCACCCGTTTGTTGACGGCCTTGCGGGGCAGCGCGCGGGCGTCGTAGCGCGCCGGCAGGTGCGGGTCGGTCGCCGGGTTCCAGAGCTCGCGGTCCACGCCGTTGAGGATGCCGACGAGGCGGTGCGCCCGCCGGCGCAGGATGCCGTCGAACCCGCAGCCGTGCGCGGTGCCGAGGATCTCGCGCGCGTAGTTCGGGCTCACGGTGGTGAGGGCATCGGCGAACTGCACGCCGGCCTTGAGGAACGACACCTGGTGCCAGAACTCGATGCCCTCGGGGTGCAGCCACTCGCCGGGCAGTTCGAGCTCGTGGGCCAGATGCAGCGGGAAGTTGCCCTGGAAGGCGAGGTTGTGGATGGTGAGCACACTCGCCGCGCGGGGGCCGGGCAGGCGTTGCAGGTAGGCCGGCGCCAGCGCCGCGGGCCAGTCGTGCACGTGCAGCAGATCGGGTTGCCAGGCCGGCCAGGGCGAGCCGGCCGTCGCGAGCCGGGCCGCCAGGTGGGCGAAGGCCGCGAAGCGCCGCGCGTTGTCGCCCTGCGCGTCCTCGTAGGGTCCGCCGGGGCGGTCGAACAGCGCGGGGCAGTCGTGCAGCAGCAGGTCCACCCCGCGATGGCGGCCCGCGTGGACGAGCCGGCCGCCCGGCCAGGGGCCGTGGGCGCTCCATTCGGCCAGCGGGCGGCCGGCCTCCAGGAGCGGCCGCAGGGCCGGGTAGGCCGGCAGCAGCAGCTTGACGTCGTGGCCGAGGCGGGCCAGCGCGCCGGGCAGCGCCGCGCTCACGTCGCCCAGGCCGCCCGTCTTGACCCAGGGCGCGCATTCGGGCGTGGCGTGGAGGATGCGCAACGGACCGTCGGCACGGCTCATGCGGAGCCCCCCTCGTGCACCAGGACCGCCGCGGGCAGGGCCACGAGCAGCTCTCGCAGCCGCAGGCGCGGCCCGCCCGCGGGCAGCCTCCACACCCGCCCGGTGTAGAGCTCGCGCCAGCGGCCGCCGGCCGGCAGCGGCAGCACGGTGTCTTCCCACGCCGCAGCCCAGCCTTGCAGCGCGCCCCCGGCGAGCGACCACGACAGGCGCGCGACCGCGGTGACCACGCAGCGCCCCTCCGCCGCGCGGGCATAGGCCACGACATGCTCGGCGCGCGGGCCCTCGGCCGACAGCGGCACGTAGCTGCCCTGGCGCCACAGCAGCTCATGCTCGCGCCGCAGTTGCAGCAGCCGCCAGGTGACGAGCATCTTGAGGCGCCCGTCGCCCAGGTGCGTCCACAGCAGGCGCCAGTCGTCGGGCGTCGGCGCACCGGGCGCGTAGAGCTCGCGCACCTCGGCCAGCCGGCGCTGCAGGCGGTCGAAGTCCACCGGGCGGCGGTTGTCCGGGTCCACGAGGCTCAGGTTCCAGTCCTCGCAGCCCTGGTAGACATCCGGCACGCCGGGCGACGTGAACTTCAACGTGACCATCGCCACGCTGTTGGCCGCCCCGAAGGGCGCGATCTCGCGCACGAACTGGCGCAGCTCCCCGAGCACGGGGTTGGGCTCGAGTTGCCCGAGCAGGGTGTCGATGTAGTGCGCGAGCCCCGCTTCGTAGGCCTCGTCGGGGTGCGTCCAGCTCGTGCGCTCCTTGGCCTCGCGCACGGCCTTGAGCATGTAGGCCTGGATGCGCCCGCGCAAGGCGGCGAGCGCCTCGGCATCGAAGCCCTCGTCCTCGAACGGCCAGGCGCCCACCAGCGTCTGGTACAGCAGGTACTCGTCGTTGGGATGCGGCAGCACCGCCGACGGCGCGAGCGCGCGGGCATGACGGCGTTGCAGTTCGGCCCAGCGCTGCACCCGCTCGGCCCAGCGCTGCGGCATCTCGGACAGCACCGCCAGGCGCATGCGCACGTCCTCGCCGCGCTTGGTGTCGTGCGTGGAGCTGCCGAGCAGCGTGTGCGGCAGGTAGCGCAGGCGCTGCACGTTGGCCGCATGGAAGGCCGCGGGCGAGAAGCCGAAGTGCCGGGGGTCGGCGCCCACTTCGTTCAATGCGACGAGCCTCAGGTAGCGGTAGAAGACCGTGTCCTCCATCGCCTTGGCCATCACGGGCGCGGTGAACTGCTGGAAGCGGCGCACGAAGGCGAGCTGCTCCTGGCGGCGGGCCGCATCGCCCGCGTCGGCGGCATGCAGCATCAGCTGACGCAGGTACTCCACCACCGCCGCGTCGCACCGGCGCGCGGCCTTGGCGCAGGCCCAGTCGAGGTGCTGCCGATCGACGTCGCTGGCGCCTTCTTCGCCGATGTAGGTGCGGTAGACGGGAAACGCGGCGGCGATTTCGGCGAGGGCCGTGCGCAGGCCGTTGCGGGTGTGGTCGCGCGTGCGCCTGTCGCCTTGCGCGATGCGCCATGCCGACTCGGTCAGCAGCGTGAGGTCGGCGGCCAGCGCCGTCGCCATGATGTGGTGCTTGGCCTCGTACAGCAGCTCGTCCACCGGCTCGGTGCGACCGGCGAAGCCCGCATAGAGCTCGTCGAACGCGGCCTCGTGCCGGGCGTCGATGAAAAGCCCGGTGGACTGCGCGACGAAGCGGTAGCCCGTGTCGCCGTGCACCGGCCACGACGAGGGCCAGTGCTCGTGCTCGCCGAGGATCTTCTCGATCACGAGGTAGAGCGCACGCGGTGCGGCCCCGGCGGCGCGCATCGCGGCGGCGTGCCGGGCCTGCAGGCGGCGGAAGTAGCCGGGCGGGTCGCTCAGCCCGTCAGGGTGGTCGATGCGCAGCCCGTGGATCTTGCCCTCCTGCAACCAGCGCAGCAGGGTGCGGTGCGTCGCCTCGAACACCGGCTCGCGCTCCATGCGCACCGCCGCCAGGGTGTTGATGTCGAAGAAGCGCCGGTAGTTGACCTCGTCGCCGGCGACCCGCCACCACGCGGGGCGCCAGGCCTGCCGCTGGATCAGCGCGTCGAGCGCGTCGATGCGGCGGGCTTCGCCGCTGCCCGCGTCGAAGGCGCGCACGCAGGTGTCGATCCACGCGCGCACCCACTCGTGCTCCGAGGCCAGGCGTGCGAGCTCCTGCTTGAGCACCGCCTGGTCGCGCAAGCGCCTCGCGCGCGCACCGGGCTCGCGGTCGTCGCGCGCGGGCAAGGCGGCGAAGGCATCGGCCAGGTGCTGCACCCGACGGGCGACGGTGCGGGCGTCCTCCGACTGGGCCGCGCGCAGAGGCAGCGGTGCGGCGCTCAGCACCTGCGCGTAGTCGCGCGGGTCCAGCGGCAGCCGGTGGTCGTGGTAGGCCACGTGGAAGCTGCCGGCGGCGCCGTCGAAGACGAGCTTGAGTTCGCCGCGCTCCAGCACCTCGCCGTAGGCCGCTCCCAGCAAGGGGAGCAGCACCTTGCCCGGGCAGCCGGCCGCCGGCGCCTGCCAGTCGATGTCGAACGTCTCGGCATGCAAGGAGGCGGGTCCGTGCTCGAGCACATCCAGCCACCAGGCGTTGTCCGAGCCGAGCACGCCCATGTGGTTGGGCACGATGTCGAGCAACTGCAACAGGCCCAGGCCCTCCAGCGCGCTGCACAGCCGCTCGAAGTCCGCCTCGTCGCCGATCTCCGGGTTGAGCGCGTTGTGGTCCACCACGTCGTAGCCGTGCGTGCTGCCGGCGCGCGCCTTGAGGTACGGCGAGGCGTACAGATGGCTCACCCCGAGGTCGGCGAGGTACGGCAGCACACGCTCGGCATCGGCGAAACGGAAACCCGCATGGAACTGCACGCGGTAGGTGGCCCGAGGCACGAGCGCCGTGGCCAGCGGCGGCCAGGCCTCCAGCCCGGGCGCCGCGCCCCGCGGGCGGGCGCGCGTCACGGCCCGCGCGATGGCGTGCAGGCGGGGCTCGGCCGGCAGGTCCTCGAGCGGCACTGCGAGCTTCAGTCGCCAGTTGGGCCTCTCGTCGGTCGTGCCGGGGACGTTGACGGGCTCGAGTTGCAGGCACACGTCTTCGAGCTGGAGGCCGACGAGCCAGGCCCGGCTGCGGCCGAGGTACTCGTGTACCGCGCAGGCGAGGGCCTCGTCCATGTGCGGGGGCGGCTGCACCGCGCTGCCCGGGGCGACGAGGCCCTCGCGCTCCAGCGCGAGCAGCAGGTGCGCCCGGTCGGCGGCACGCTCGAGCGCCTGCTCCTCGGCCATCGACGCCTCGGGGTACAGGCCCAGCTCGCGTCGCGTGCGCAAGTCCTGCCCCGCCCAGAAGCCGGCGAGCGTGGGCAGGTCGTGCGTGCCCACCACGGCCAGCGCCTGCTCGGGCCAGTCGGCCGGCGCGCGGAAGCGCCCCTGCTCGTCGCGCTCGAAGTAGAGCGGGCAGTACGACAGCACGGCGTGCTCGCGCATCGCATCTCGCACCTCGGGCGGCACCGTCCCCAGGTCTTCGCCGATCACCAGGCACTGGCAGCGCTGGCTCTCCAGCGCCAGGATCGCGAAGAGGTCGCGCATCGGGTAGTGCAGGTAGGCCCCCTCGGTGGAGGGGTGCCCGGGCGGCACGCAATACAGGCGCATCAGCGCCATCGCGTGGTCCACGCGCAGCGCGCCCGCGTGTCGCATGTTGGAGCGCAGCAGTTGCACGAAGGGCTTGTAGGCCCTCTCGCGCAGGGCCTGCGGCTGCCAGGGGGGCAGACCCCAGTCCTGCCCGGCGGGGTTGAGCGCGTCGGGCGGGGCCCCCACGCGCGTGCCGAGTGCATACAGCGAGGGGGCCGACCAGGTGTCCGAGCCGCCCTCGCTGGAGCCGACCGCGAGGTCGCGGTACAGGCCGATCGCCATGCCCAGCGACTCGGCACGCTCGCGCACCGCCTGCAACTGCTCGTCGGCGAGCCATTGCAGGTACTCCTGATACTCCACGGCCTCGGGGTGCTCCTGCACGAAGCGGCGCACCGTCTCGCCCTCGGGGTCGCGCCAGGGCTCGGGCCAGGCCGGCCAGCCCCAGAGGGCCGGGTCCTCGGCCTGCAGGCGCGCCTGGATCGCTGCGAACACCGCATGCGCGCGCAGCGTGGCCCCCCGGCCGCGCTGGAACTGCCGGAACGCGCGCGCGCGGTGCGTGTCGCGCAGCAGGTGGCGCTCGCGGAAGCACTCGTACAGCGCCCCGAGCACCGGCAGCTTGAGCGCCGCGACCCCGGCATAGTCCACCTCGTCGCGCTCGCGCAGGGCGCGCAGCCGCTCGTGGAAGGCCGCATCGCGCACCAGACGCTGCGCGGCCTCGCAATCGGCGAACTCCGGCGCGGCCTCGACATCGATGTACAGCACGTTCAACGCCGAGCGGCTGGAGGGGCTGTACGGGCTGGCGGCGTCGGGGTTCTCGGGAAAGAGCGCGTGCAGCGGGTTCAGGCCCACGAAGGCCGCGCCGAGCAAGGCCATCGACTCCACCAGGTGACGCAGGTCGGTGAAGTCCCCCATGCCCCACTGGCGGGCCGAGCGCAGGGCGTAGAGCTGCACCGTGACGCCCCACAGACGCTCGCCGCGCTGCAGTGCCGGGGGCACGTGGCACCGGTGGGGGCAGACGATGATCTCGCAGTGCGTCAGCTCCACGCCCTCGGCACTGAGCAGCTGCAAACGGTGGTAGCCGAGCGGCAGTGTCTCGGGCAGGTCGATGCGCCCTGCGGCCACTTCGCCCTCGCCCGTGCTGCCGCTCTCGCACTGCAGGCGCCAGCGCCGGGGCGGTTCGCCGCGGCCTTCCCCCAGGGGCAACTCGACGCGCTCGCCCTCGCGCACCACGTGCACCGGCGGCAGCCAGCGCACCGTCTCGCGTGCCCGCAGGCGGGCCAGGCTTTGCCGCGCCTGGGCGTCGTCCCCCGCGGGATGACCGAGCGCCGCGGCCAGTGCGCGCAGGGCCCCTGGCGGCACCTCGCGCTCCTGGCCGCGCACATCGGTGTAGCGCGAGGCGAGCCCCAGGGCCTCGCACAGCGAGGCCAGCGCCGACGAGGATGGCGTGCGCATGCGCGTCAGCCCCCTGCGACGGTCGCGCGGACGGCGGCGGCCGGCGCGCGGCCCAGGTGCCAGCGGCCCGCCCACGGACCCAGGCCCCCGGCCGCGCCGCTGCCGAGGCTGTAGAGCAGCACCGGCTCCTCCAGCGCCGGCGGCGCCCCCGCCTCGACGGCCTCGGCCGCCAAGGGCTGGGGCCCGAGGTTGACGAGCATCTCGATCGCCATGCCGTCGTCGAAGTGCCAGCGCACCTGCAGACCGGACTCCCCCACCCGACGCGCGAGCCGGCCGCCTGCGCTGAGCCCGCTCACGCGCGGCAAGAGGTGGCGATGGCGCACTGCGAGCAGCTCGCCGTGCAGGCGGCGCCACTCGCGATGGGCCACCGCGTTGGCGCTGCCCCAGTCCAGCTTGCAGCGCTGGAACGTCTGCTCGCTGCAGGGGTCGGGCAGTTCGCCGCGTTCGGCCGCCTCGGCGTAGCGGGGGAAGTGCGAGAACTCCTTGCGTCGGCCCTCGCGCACCGCCTCGCGCAGATCGCCGCTCCAGTCGGCGAAGTAGAGGAAGGGCGTCGTCGCACCGAACTCCTCGCCCATGAACAGCATCGGCACGCCCGGGGCGAGCAGCAGGATCGCGGCGGCCAACTGCACGCTGGCGTCGTCGGCCAACTGCCGCAGCCGCTCGCCGAAGGCGCGGTTGCCGATCTGGTCGTGGTTCTGCAGGAAGTTGATGGTGTGGAGCGGATGGGCCGCGCGTGTCGCGTCGCGCCGCGGCGCTGCGCCGGGCACGAGGTGCGGCGCGCCTTCGCGGGCGAAGCCGTCGACGAGGCAGCGCGCCAGCTGCTCCAGCGGGCGGTCGTACTCGGCGTAGTAGCCGTCGTGCTCGTCGGTCAGCAGCACGTGCAGGCAGTGATGGAAGTCGCCGTTCCATTGGGCCTCGAAGCGGCCCGGCGAGCCGGGCGGCCCCAGCCGGTCCACGTCGTTGCAGTCGTTCTCCAGCATGAGGTGCACGCGGCGCTCGCCACAGCGCTCGCGCACGGCCTGCGAGATCGCCTCCAGGATGTCCGGCGAGCCGTCGTCGGCGATCGCGTGCACGGCGTCCAAGCGCAGCCCGTCGAAGCGGTACTCTTCCAGCCAGTACAGCGCGTTGTGGATGAAGAACTCGCGTACGACCTCGCAGCCGGGCCCGTCGAAGTTCACCGCCGGCCCCCAGGCCGTCTGGTGGCGCGCGTTGAAGAACTGAGGGGCGTAAGCCGAGAGGTAGTTCCCGTCGGGCCCGAAGTGGTTGTAGACGACGTCCAGGAACACCATCAGGCCGTGCCGGTGGCAGGCCTGGATGAATCGTTTGAGGTCGTTGGGGCCGCCGTAGGCCGGGTGGGGCGCGAAAGGCAGCACGCCGTCGTAGCCCCAGCCGAAGCGGCCCGGGAAGTCGGCCAGCGGCATCAGCTCGATGGCGGTCACGCCCAGCTCGGCCAGCGCCGAGAGCTGCGCCTCGGCCGCCGCGTAGGTGCCGGCCGGGGTGAAGGTGCCCACGTGCAGCTCGTAGATCACCGTCTCGTGCCAGGGCCGGCCCTTCCAGCCGCTGGTCCATTCGAACTTGCGCGGGTCGACGACCTGGCTCGGCCCGTGCGGGCCGAAAGGGTTGAAACGCGAAGCGGGGTCGGGCACCCGCTGGCGGCCGTCGATCTCCCACAGGTAGAAGGTGCCGGCCTGCGCGTCGTCGGCGTGCACCGACCACCAGCCCCGGCCGTCGGGGCGGGCATCGAGCGTGCGCTCCTCCTCGCGCGCGGGATTCATGACGAGCCGCACCCCGCGTGCGGCCGGAGCCCAGAGGCGGAACCGCACTCCGTGCTCCGTGAGGGTCGCACCGAAAGGCATGTCGTGGACGAATTGCATTGCGTCCTCTCTCACGATGAAGGTTGGGTGAGCACCGCGATCGAACGGCCGGCGACGACATACCGCCCTTGCGTGGGCGTGCCTTCGCCGGCTGGCACGCCGCTGGGCGTGCGCGTGTCGATGCGCGGTGTCCAGAGGCCGCCGCGCAAGGGCGGCAGCGCGAATGCGACGGGGTCGTGCTGCTCATTGATGAGGATGAGCACCGAGTCCCCGACGCTCCGGTCGTCGGGCGGCGATGCGGGCGGTCCGGCCGGGTCCTCCTCGGGCCCCGGCTCGTGCACCGGGCCCACTTTCCATCCGCAGATCATCGCGGCCAGCGCCCCGAGGTGCGGCTGCTGCCAGTGCTCGGGACGCATCTCCTCGCCCTGCGCGGTGAGCCAGGTGATGTCCTTGTGGCCGGCCTCATCGGCCTCGCCCTCGAAGAAGCAGGTGCGCCGCAGCGCGGGCTGCGCCTTGCGGAAGGCGATCAGCCGGCGCACGTAGTCGCACAGCAGTTGCTGCGGCGGGGTGAGCGGCCCCCAGTGCACCCAGCTGACCTCGTTGTCCTGGCAGTAGGCGTTGTTGTTGCCGCGCTGCGTGCGGCCGATCTCGTCGCCGGCCAGCAGCAGGGGCGTACCCTGCGACAGGAACAACGTGGCCAGCAGGTTGCGCTTCTGACGCTCGCGCAGCGCGTTCACCACCTCGTCGTCGGTGGGCCCTTCGGCGCCGCAGTTCCAGCTGCGGTTGTGGTTGTCGCCGTCGCGGTTGTCCTCGCCGTTGGCCTCGTTGTGCTTGACGTTGTAGCTGACCAGGTCGTGCAGCGTGAAGCCGTCGTGCACCGTGATGAAGTTGATGCTGTCGGTGGGCAGTCGTCCGCAGGCGCGGTACAGGTCGCTCGAGCCGCACAGCCGCTCGGACAGCGCCGCCAGGTGCCCCTGCTGGCCGCACCAGAAGCCCCGCACCGTGTCACGGTACTGCCCGTTCCATTCGGCCCAGCCGGCCGGGAAACCGCCCACCTGGTAGCCGCCTTCGCCCAGATCCCACGGCTCGGCGATCAGCTTGACCTGCGAAAGCACCGGGTCCTGCGCGATCGCACTGAAGAGCGCGCAATGCGGATCGAAGCGTCCGCGCACGCGGCCGAGCGCGCTCGCCAGGTCGAAGCGAAAGCCGTCCACGTGCATCTGGGTGACCCAGTAGCGCAGGCTGTCCATGATGAGACGCACCACGGCCGGCTGGTGGGCATCGATCGTGTTGCCGCAGCCGGTCACGTTCTCGTAGCGGGAGGCGTCGTCGGGCAGCAGGCGGTAGTAGGTCGGGTTGTCCAGCCCGCGAAAGCTGATCGTCGGCCCCCGGTGGTCGCCTTCGGCGGTGTGGTTGTAGACCACGTCGAGGATGACCTCCAAGCCGGCCTCGTGGAGCGCCTTGACCATCTGCTTGAACTCGCGCACCGCGTCGGCCATCGCGTAGCGCGGCTCCGGGGCGAAGTAGCCCACCGGGTTGTAGCCCCAGTAGTTGCGCAGGCCGAGCTGCACCAGCCGATGGTCGTCCACGAACGCATGCACCGGCATCAGCTCCACGGCCGTCACGCCCAGCGACTTCAGATGCTCGATCACCGGGGGCGCGGTGAGCCCCAGGTAGGTGCCGCGCCACTCGGACGGCACGTCGGGATGCAGCCGGGTGTAGCCCTTGACGTGCAGCTCGTAGAGGATGGTGTCGCGCCAGGGGATGCGAGGCGGCCGGTCGCGGCCCCAGTCGAAGCGGTCGTCGACGACCTGGCATTTGGGCGTCACCGGGGCGTCGTCCTCGATGCTGCAGGCCGGCGCGCCTTCCTCTGCGTCCGGCACGAAGCCGTAGTGCGCGCTCGACCACTGCCAGGAGCCCACCAGCGCGCGGGCGTACGGGTCGAGCAGCAGCTTGCGCGGGTTGCACCAGCAGCCGCGTTCGGGCGCCCACGGCCCGTACACGCGAAAGCCGTAGAGCGCCCCAGGCGCGAGGCCCGGCACATAGCCATACCACACGCGATAGCGGCGGTGGGTGAGCTCGATGCGCTCGCCCTCGGCCGCGTCGGGGCGGTCGAACAGGCACACCTCCACGCGCGTGGCCAGCCGGGAATGCACCGCGAAATTCACCCCCTTGCCATCCCAGGTCGCGCCCAGCGGATACGGACGCCCGATGCGCCGGCCCTTCGGCATGGCGTGCGGCGTCAACTCGCCATCGCGAGCTCGCGGTCCTGCACCCGGGCGCTGCTCGACACCGCGGGGAAGGCGCACTTGGGGACCACCACGATGCCGCCCTCGCTCACGTGAAAGCGCTGGCGGTCGCGCTCCAGGTCGTGGCCGATCGTCTCGCCCGGCGGGATGTGGTTGTCCTCGTCGATGATGGCGCGTCGCACGCGGGCACCCCGGCCGATGACCGAGCGTTCCATCACGATGCAGTGCTCCAGCACCGCGCCTTCCTCCACGTGCACCGAACGGCGCAGCATCGCGTGGTCGAGCCGGCCGCCGTTGATGATGCTGCCCGAGCCGATCGTGGAGTGGTGGATGACGCCGTTTTCGATCTGGGCCGACTCGGCTTGGTCCGGGCTCGCGTAGATGGGCCAGCAGCGGTTGGTCATGCGAAAGCGCGGGGTCGCGCCCAGGGTGTCGAAATGGGCCTGGAAGTACGCGTCGATGGTGCCCACGTCGCGCCAGTAGCCGTGCTCCTCGTAGGGGTGGACACCGGGGATGACGTTGTCGTGGAAGTCGTACGCCATCAGCCGGTGCGTGCGGGCCATGCGCGGCAGGATGTGTTTGCCGAAGTCGCTCTCGCCCGTCTCGTGCGCGCGGCGCAGCTCGCGCATCAGCACGTCGGCGTCGAAGATGTAGTTGCCCATCGAGGCGAGGGCGTAGCCCGGTTTGCCGGGCATCGGCTGAGCGATGGGTGGCTTCTCGACGAACTCGCGGATGCGCCGCCGCTCGTCCACATTCGCGATGCCGAAGGAGGAGGTCTGCGCAAGCGGCACCGGCAACGTCGCCACCGTCACGTCGGCGCCGTGGCGCACGTGAAACTGGATCATCTGCCGCACGTCCATGCGGTAGATGTGGTCGGCCCCGAACACCGCGACCAGGTCCGGCTGGAAGCTCTCCATCAGATGCAGGTTCTGGTAGACCGCGTCGGCCGTGCCCTGGAACCACTGCCGCCCGTTGATCATCTGCGGCGGCACCACCGTGACGAAATGGTGCGGGATGAACCGGGTCATCGTCCACGACTGCCGCACGTGCTCGATCAACGACTGCGACTTGTACTGCACCAGCAGGTAGATCGAGTAGATCTCGGAGTTCACCAGATTGCTGAGCACGAAATCGACGATGCGGTGTTTGCCGTTGAACGGCACCGAGGGCTTGCATCGATCAGCGGTCAGCGGGTGAAGGCGCGAGCCTTCACCGCCGGCCATCACGAAGGCGAGGACGTTCTTGCCGGCGATCATGAGGAGCTCCAGTGCGGCAGGCGGTGGGACGAGGAACAGCGCAGGGCGCGGCCGGGCTCCCCGGAAGGAGGGGGGGTGCCGGGCTGGCCGGCCCTCGCGAGAGAGGTCGAAAGGAGCGCGGCGGGCCGGGAAGCCGCCGCGCCCGGGTGGTTCGGCCGAGAGGGATCGCACAGGCCGGCCGTCCGAGGCCGGTAGCCCTTGCGCGCGCCGTCGTGGAATTCGTACCGGCGTGCCCCGCGCAACGCTCGGGGCCGGCTGCCGGGCGCGCGCCCATCCTGCACGGCAGGCTCCCCGCCGACCACGCTCCACGCGCACGAGACCGTTGCTTGCACCCTTCACCTTTCTGCAATCGCCTGCAAGGAGGGCAAGCGCTGTGCCCGCTGCGGCGCGCCGCACACCGGGTGCCAATGGGCGCTTTTCACATGCACCGCTGGGTCGTATGCGGGGTGGATCGAGACGTGGCGGGAGTTCGCAGCCCGCGTGGGAGGGCACCCGCGCGGGGGCCACGCCCGCCCCTCACCCCGTCACCGGCGCTCGATCGATGAACGCCCGGTGCTCGCGCGGCACGTGCATTGCCTCGTCGCCTCTTGCACGCCGAGGAGGAGTGCAGAACGAGGAGGAACGCCAGATGTCTCACCTGCAAATGCCGAAACTTCGATGGATCCAGCGCTGCGCGGAGCGGTTTCTGGACCGCCATCCCGCGTTGGACACCGACCAGGCGATCGAGCTGGCTGCGCGACTGTGGCTGGACACCGAAGGCGACGAGAGCCCGGAGGCGGCGGCCGAGGTCGAGATGGCGCTGTGGGAGGACGATGTGCAGGGCCAGTGGGGCCTGCGCCCGGCCGCGCCCACGCTGCACTGAGATCGAAAGGCACCGAATGCCGGTCAAGGTCCGTCACCCGATCCGTCTGGCTGTCGGGCTCGCGCTGGCCTGCGGCCTCTCGGTCGCCGCCGCGCAGGAGCTCACGCGCGGCGAGCTCGCCTTCGTCAAGAGCGCGGCCCACCTGGGCCACGCCGAGGTCGAGGCGGCCGAGGTCGTGCTGCGCAAGGCGAGCGAGCCGCAGGTGCGCCAGTTCGCCGAGCAGATGAAGCGCGACCACACCACCGCGAACGAGGAGCTCAAGGCCTGGGCGGCGGCGCAAGGCGTCGAGGTGCCGGGCGGGCCCTCGCCGCTGCAGTGGGCCCGCATCCGCATGCTGGGGGCACTGGAAGCTTCGCACCTGGCGCGCCGCTACGTCGACGAGCAGGGCATCGACGCGCACGAGGAGGCCATCGCGCTGTACCAACGTGCGTCGCGCGAAGTCCGCCAGCGCGAGCTGAAAGCCTACGTGGAGCGCCAGCTTCCGGTGCTGCGCCACCACCTCGAGGCAGCCCGCGGGGTCAAGGCGTACCTGGCAGGGGCGGCGAGAGCCTCGGCGCCCTCCGCGCCCCCGCCCCCCTCGACCTCGGCCCCCTCGACCCCGGCCCCCGCGACTTCAGCCCCCGCTGCCGCGGAGCCGGCGGCAAGCGCCACGCCTGGCACCCCGCCGTCCTGAGCTCGAAGCGCGCCCCGTGACGAGGCGTCCTCACCCCTTCCACCCCTTCCATTTGTCAGGACGAGGCTGGCGGCCTAGCATGGCCGCCATGCCCGATGCCCGCCTGCCCTCGACGGAGACGACCCCGGCCCCGCTCGTCCTACAGCCCGCCGACCGTGGCGACGCGACGCGCATCGGCGCGGTGGTCCTGGCGGGAGCCCTCGCGCTCGCGGCGGCCATGGGGATCGGCCGCTTCGCCTTCACGCCCGTGCTGCCGCTGATGCAGGCCGAAGGCCTGGGCTGGGCCGAAGGCAGCGCGCTCGCGGCGGCCAACTACCTCGGCTACCTCGTCGGCGCGCTCTTGTGCATGTGGCGTCCGGTCGCGGCGCCGCAGCGCGCCATCGGCGTCGGGCTGGTCGCGGTGGCCGTCGCCACCGCCGCCATGGCCCTGCCCGCAGGGCTGGCGGGGTGGAGCGCCTGGCGCTTCGCGGCCGGGGTGGCGAGTGCCTATGTGCTGGTGGGCGTGTCCGCCTGGGCCCTGCCGCGGCTGGCCGCCTCGGGCCGCGCGGCCGCCCCCGGCCCGCTGTACGCCGGCGTGGGCGCCGGCATCGCGGTGGCCGGGGCGGTCGGCTGGCTCGGGGCGTGGCAGGGCAGCACCTCCACGGCGCTGTGGATCGTGCTCGCGGCGCTGGCCGCCCTCGCCTGGCTCGCCACCGCCCGCGTGTGGCACCGGCGCGACGGGCCGCCCGCCGCAGCGCCCACCGCTCGCCCTGCTCCCGTCGGCCCTGCGACGGCGAGCGCCGGGGAGCGGGCACTGCCGCAATGGCAAGAGCCCGGGTCGGCCCGGCTCGCCTGGGCGTACGGGGCGTTCGGCTTCGGTTACATCGTCCCTGCGACCTTCCTGCCTGCGATGGCACGCGAGCTGGTGCCGAACCCCGCGGTCTTCGGCGCGGCGTGGCCGGCCTTCGGCCTCGCCGCGGCCGCCTCCACCATCCTGGCCGCCCGCTCGTCGCTGTCGCCGCGCAGGCGGTGGATCGCGGCCCAGAGCGTGATGGCGGCGGGCCTCGTGCTGCCCGCGCTGTCGTCCTCGTGGTGGGCGCTGCTGGCGTGCGCCGTCGCGGTGGGCGGCACCTTCATGCTGGTGACGATGAGCGGGCTGCAAGAGGCCCGGCGCGTGGGCGGCGCGGCGCCGGGGCACGTGATGGCACGCCTGACGGCCGCCTTCGCCGCCGGGCAGTTGCTGGGGCCCTTCACCGTGGCGCTGGCCCGCACCGGCCATGCCTCCCCCCGCTGGGCGCTGGCGGCGGCCGCCGTCGCGCTGGCCGCCGGGGCCTGGGCACTGCGAGAGCGCCGCTCGCCGGCCGCGCCGGGTGGCTGAGCCCCGAGCCCTCCCCGCCCGCTGCACACGCTGCCGAGGCGGCTCCTTTCCAACTCACCCCAACCCAGGAGCACAGCTTCCATGACCTCCGTCCCGCAAGGCGCTTCTCGATGCGCCGGCCCCCTCGCCGAGCGCCTGCCCGCCCTGCCCCTCGACGCCCTGGACGCGGAGCAGCGTGCGGCCGCCGAGGAACTCATCGCCGGCCCACGCAAGGCGGTCAAGGGCCCTTTCATTGCGCTGCTGCGCAGCCCCCGGCTCATGGCGCGGCTGCAGAAGGTGGGCGAGTACCTGCGCTTCGAGAGCGCGCTGCCGCGCCGGGCGAGCGAATTCGCGACGCTGATCGTCGCCCGGCACTGGACGCAGCAGTTCGAGTGGCACGTGCACGTACCGCTGGCGATGGCCGAAGGCACAGCGCCGGAGACGATCGAGGCCCTGCGCCAAGGGCGGCGCCCTCAGACGATGTCCGAGGAGGAGGCGCTCGTCTACGACTTCACCACCGAGCTGCTCGCGCATCACGGTGTCGCGGACCGGACGTTCGAGCGGGCGCGCGAGGCCTGGGGCGAGCGCGGGCTGGTCGATCTCGTCGGATTGATCGGCTACTTCGCGGCGGTGTCGATGGTGCTCAACGTCGCGCACACGCCGCCCGAGCCCACGCCGGGCGTGGAGCCGCTGCCGGCGCTGCCGTTGTAGGGCCGCCCCCGGGCGCGCGCCGCCGCATGCGCGGCATACTCGCGTCGAACACCACCGAAGGAGACGCTTGTGTTCCAAGGCATCCTGCTCACGCAAGGCCCGGACAAGAAGACGATCGCCACCTACGGCCCGCTCGACGAGGCCCAGTTGCCGGCGGGCGACGTCGACGTGCGGGTCGAGTACTCCACCCTGAACTACAAGGACGCGCTGGCCGTCACGGGCAAAGGCGCCATCGTGCGCAGCTGGCCCATGGTGCCGGGCATCGACCTGGCCGGCGTGGTCGAGACGAGCCGCGACGCCCGCTGGCAGCCCGGCGACCGCGTCGTCGTGACCGGCTGGGGCCTGGGCGAGACGCACTGGGGCGGGCTGGCGCAGAAGGCCCGGCTGAAGGGGGACTGGCTGCTGCGGCTGCCCCCCGCCTACACGACCCGTCGATCCATGGCGATCGCCACCGCCGGCTTCACCGCGGCCCTGGCGGTGATGGCACTGCAAAAGCACGGGCTGGCCCCGGGCGACGGCGAGGTGCTGGTGACCGGTGCGGCGGGCGGGGTCGGCTCGATCGCGGTGGCCTTGCTGGCGGGGCTGGGCTACAAGGCGGTGGCCTCGACCGGGCGGCCGCACGAGTCGGGGTATCTCGAATCGCTGGGGGCCTCGCGCATCATCGACCGCAACGAACTGAGCACGCCGGGCAAGCCGCTGCAAAGCGAGCGCTGGGCCGGCGTGATCGACACCGTGGGCAGCCACACGCTGGCCAATGCCTGCGCGCAGACGCGCTGGTACGGCGCGGTGGCGGCTTGCGGACTGGCGCAAGGCGGCGACTTCCCGGCCACCGTGATGCCCTTCATCCTGCGCGGGGTGAACCTCTACGGCATCAACAGCGTGTTCACCGACAACGCCACCCGCGAGCGCGCCTGGGCGATGCTCGCCCAGCACGTGGACACCGCCAAGCTCGAACAGATGACGGTGGAGATCGGGCTGTCGGAGGTGATCGACTACGCCCCGCGCGTGCTGGCCGGCCAGGTGCGCGGCCGCACGGTGGTGGACGTCAACCGCTAGGGAAGGTCTGAACAACCCGCTCTGCCGCCCGGATTGCGGCATCGTGGCGCCGGCCTGGCGTCGCTTTCGAGCCGGATTTCGCCCGTGCAGGGCGGTTTTTGGCGGGTTTCCCCGCCTTACGGACGCACTGCTCCCGTCGTCGGCAACAAACGCCGGCGCGCCATCCACAGGTTCGACAGCGCGAACAGCGTCAGCACCTGCGCCGCGTTCTTCGCCAGGCCGCGGTAGCGCACCTTCGTGTAGCCGAACTGCCGCTTGATCACCCGGAACGGGTGCTCCACCTTCGCCCGCAGACTGGCCTTGTAGCGCTCCCACCGCTCGGCGTAGCGCCGCTCGCGCTCGTTCTTCATCGCACGCAGCTTCGACGGCTTCTCCGCGATCAGGAATCCGGCGTCCACGTCCTGCAGCTCCTCGCGCTTCTCGGCACCCGTGTAGCCGCTGTCGCCGCACACCGTGTCTTCCCGGCCGTGCAGCAGCTTGTACACCTGCGTCACGTCGGCCACGTTCGCCGCCGTGCATTCCACGTGGTGCACCAGACCGGACGCGTCATCCACGCCGATGTGCGCCTTCATCCCGAAGAACCACTGGTTGCCCTTCTTGGTCTGGTGCATCGCCGGATCGCGCTCGCCCGCCTTGTTCTTGGTCGAGCTCGGCGCACTGATGATCGTGGCATCCACGATCGTGCCACTGCGCAGGCTCAGGCCCTTGCGCTGAAGATGGGCGTTGACCTGCTCGAAGAGCTTCTCGGCCAGCCCGTGCGTCTCCAACAGCCGGCGGAAGTTGAGGATCGTCGTCTCGTCCGGGATGTCGGCAAGCCCGCCCAACTGCGCGAAGCGGCGCATCACCGGCGTGTCGTACAAGGCTTCTTCCATCGCCGGGTCGCTGAGCGCATACCACTGCTGCAGGAAGTGGATGCGCAGCATCGTCGCCAACGGATAGGGCTGGCGACCGGGACGGCCCATCTTCGGGTAGTGCGGCTCGATCAGACCCAGCAGCGCCTGCCACGGCACCACCTGCTCCATCTCCGCCAAAAACACCTCGCGCCGCGTGCGCTTGCGGCTCCCCAGACCCTCGGCATCACCGAACGACAGCTGCATCGCACTCACCCCGATCACGGTGAGGCATTGTCGCGCAATCGGGCGGAGTTGTTCAGACCTTCCCTAGGCCCGGCGCCCGGCCGCGGCACCCTCAGCACGAGGGTGCCAGCCCAGGGCTGGTGGGACGCTCGGCCGCCCGGACTCCTAGGCGGTGCCCTTCGGCGCCGTCTGGCGGTCGAGCCACACCTCCAGCCCCTGGGCATTGAGCTCGATGTCCCCCTCGAGCAAGGCGGCGCATTCGGCCGCGGGGCGGGTGCATCCGCCCTGGGCCAGTTCGTGCAGGTAGAGCTGACGCAGCCCCTCGCGCAGCCGCTCGCTTCGTGCCGGCGCGTGGGCCTCGCCCTGCGCCAGCCTCACCATCGCGTCGAGCTGACGGCGCAGCATCTGCGCATGCGCGGCCACCTCCCGCGTCGCGCCGAAGTGGGTGAGATACATCACCTGGGGCTCGCGCGCCAGCAGCCGCTCGATCGACTCGCGCAGGGCCTCGGGCTCGAACTGCACGGGCGTCGTGGTGGGAAAGGCGAACCGCCCCGAACCGGTCGTGAGGTCGGGGTAGGCGATGCCGAAGGTGTCGCCCGTGAACCAGCCGCGGCTGGCCGCGTCCCAGATGCAATGGTGGTGGCGTGCGTGGCCCGGCGTGTCGGCGACGAGCAGCGGCCGGCCGGCCAGCTCGAGCACCATGCCGTCGTGGGTGGTGAGCACGCGATCGGCCGGCACCGGCACCAGTTCGCCATAGTCGCGCGCGGCGACCTCGTCCCCGTACACCGCCCGCACGCCCTGCATCAATGCGGTCGGGTCCACCAGATGGCGCGCCCCGCGGGGATGCACCACCAGCCGGGCGCGCGGCAGGTGCTGCAACAGCAGGCCGGCGCCGCCGGCGTGGTCGAGGTGCACGTGCGTGACGATCACATAGTCCACCGCGTCCGGTGCCAGGCCGTGCCGCTCGAGGGCGCCCAGCAGGCGGGGCACGGCGCTGTTCGGTCCGGTGTCGATGTAGGCCGCACGCCCGTCTTGCACGACCAGGTAGGCGGCGTCGAAACGCGGGCGCACGAAGCCGGTGTCGATCACGGTGACGCCGTGCGGCTGCAGCTCGTAGATGTCCATGGGCCTGAATCCTGCCAAAACGATGAGAGCCTGCGGGACCGGCCCGACAGGCCGTGGGTCGAGGGCGCCAGGTTGGCATTGTGGCCCCTGACCGCCCTGGCCCGCACAGCAAAGGAGCACCGATGACACGCACCTCCCTCTCCTCCCCGGCATGGGCGTGGGCCTGCGCGGGCCTGGTCGCCCTCGGCGCGGCCGGCCCCGCCGACGCGCAGAACACTGCGCGCGAGCGCTACCTGCAGGAGCGCGAGCGTTGCCTGAGCGGCCAGACGCATCAGGAGCGCCGCACCTGCCTGCGCGAAGCCGCCGCGGCCTACGAGGCGGCCCGTCGCGGCGAGCTGAGCCGCGGGCTGACGGAAGACGATTTCCGCGCCAACTCGATGGCGCGCTGCCACGCCCTGCCCCCGGGCGACCAGGAGGCCTGTCGCGCCCGCATGCAGGGCCAGGGCATCACGCGCGGCAGCGTCGAGGAAGGCGGGATCTACCGCGAGTACCGGGAGGTGGTCCCGGCGCCCGCCGCGGCTCCGCCCGCCGCACCGGAGGGCCCGCGCGGCGCGCCGGAGCCTTCCGGCCTGCCGGCGGGGGATCGTCCGCAACCTGCCGCGCCGCCCCCGAGCGGGCCGGCAGGCGACCGGCCGGGCCCGCCTGCCACGCCGCAGACGGACCCCCGCCTGCAGTTCAGCGGGCCCTCGTCCCCGCCCGGCAGCCCGGTCCCGCCGCCGGGCACGGCGAGCCCGACCCAGCCGGGCACGGTGCCGGGGCAGATCGGCCCGTCCACCACTCCGGGCATGGCGCAGCCGCACCCCCCGGCCTCCGGGCGCTGAGGCGCCTGCGCGGCGCCCCCCGGGGCGTGGTCCATGAAGAAAGAAAAAGGGGGCCGCCCCAGCGGCCCCCTCGGCCGGGCTCGCGTAGCGCCCAGCCAGCCTCCATCACGAGGTGCGCGGCGCCTTGCGCTCGCCGGCCTTGGAGCCGGCCTCGCCCATGGAGCTCATGGAGCGCGAAGCCCCGGGCCCGTCGCCGGAGGTCGCCTCGCGGGCGGCCTCGGCGAGAGCCGAGGTTTGCGTCCCGGCTTGCGAAGCGGCGTCGCTCGCGGCCGAGCGAACGGCCTCGCTGCCCTGGCGCCAGCGCTCCTGCGTCTCCTGGCTGGCCCGCTCGGACGCCTCGCGCCACTGCGCCGAGGCCTGGTCGCCCTGGCGCTGGGCCGCGTCGGTCGCCTGGCGTGTGGCATCGCGCCACTGATTCACCCCGTCGCGCGCGGTGCTGCTCCACTGCTGCAGGCCGCGCTGCCACGTCTCGGCGGCCTCGGCGGTCTGGTGCTCCAGCGTGCGAACCAGTTGCTCGTTCAGGTCGGCCCAGGCCTGGTGCGCCTGCTGCGCGGTCGCGAGCCACTGCTCGGTGGCGATGCTCACGACCTGGCGGGTGCGCTCGTCGGTGCACTCCAGCACCGAGGACCAGTCCGGCAAGCCGAGGGCGGCGGCGGCGCGGGCCTGCGTCTGCCACAACGTGCGTGCGGCAGACACATGCGCGTCGTACACCTGCTCGGCACTGCGCAGGGCGGCCTCGGCCAGATACACCGGATGGAAGCCGGCTTGACCCCCCCGTGGGGCAGTTTGCTGCATATCAGCCATCGTTCATCCTCCTTTCGACACTCGAGTCAGCCCACCACCCGGGCAGCGGTGGACCCCTATGCTGCAGGGCAACATGCGTGCCCGGCGCGCGGAGGTCGGCGCGAGGCCCCGGGGGCGCGCCAGGCCCGGCGAGACCCCTGCGCAGAGTCGAGCGAGAGCAGATGTCTTGCAGCAGAACTTGCACTCGAGCGTGCACGCAAGCCCGCATGCAGACGGGCACCCGAACGGGTCACCCGGCCGTGCACCCGAGCGTGCACCCGAAGGGGCCCGAGGGCGTCGGCGGTGCCGCAGCCCCCGGTCAGAAGACGAAGTCGTCGTGCTCCACCGCCTGACGCGCGAACAGGAAGGCGGCGGCGTTCCAGCTCTGGCCGGCCATGCCCTTGGGTTCCAGGGTCTGGCCGTGGAACCACTCCGTGAACCGCCAGTCGTCGGCCGCCAGGCTCCAGGCGAGCTTGTCCAGCTCGGCCCGGGCCTCGTCGCGCTGGCCGAGACGGGCCAGTGCCATCGCATAGAAGCCGCCGATGAAGGGCCAGATCCCGCCGTTGTGGTACTGGTGCGGGTGGTTCTGCTTGTGGCGCGCCATGTAGGGGCGCCACAGCTCGTGCTGCGGGGTGATCGGATGCGTCACGGCGCGCACGGGGTACGGCTCGGCCACCTTCGCGGCCTTGAGCGTCTGCAAGATGCCGTTGGCCATCGCGTCGCCCGCCAGCCCGCACAGGATGGCTAGCACATTGCCGAACACGTCACCCTCGTAGCCGACGAACGACAGGTTCACGAAGCTGAGGTACAGGTCCGGCGTGCGCTGCCCTCGCCGCGCATAGTGCGCCAGCAGCCGGCCCCGGCGGTACTCGGGCAGGTCGCGTTTGAACGGGTGGAAGAGATGGTTGAAGTGATAGTGCGTCTCTTCCTGGTTGGGCAGGCGGTAGATCTCCTTGACGCGGTACCACAAGGCGTTGGTGTAGAGCACGAAGCCCGAGCGGGGCATGATGTCGGCCCAGTCGCTCGCCTCGTTTTGCTGCAGCAGGAAGAACCGCTGATGCTCCTGCGAGGCCAGCCAGTTGAGCGCGAGCGCCACCTGGGGCTCCCAGCGGTGCTCGACGCCGGCCAGGGCGCTGCGGCGCCGGACGTGGTCCACCGCGATGAGCCACCACAAGGTGGCGTCGATGCAGCCCAGGTACCAGAAGTCCGCATCGACGCCCTCCGGGTCCACGTACTTCGGAATCTGGCCGTTCGGCGCCTGCGCCTGCGCCAGCGCATCCAGGCTCGCCACCGCGCCCAGCTCCAGCGTCTCGATGCCGCTGCCGGCCATGGCCAGCACGCAGATCGCGGCATCGCGGCCGAAGATGCGCGTGTAGCTGCGCGCCTCGGCGGCCTTGGTGCGGCTGGCGGCCAAGATGCCTTGCGGCGTGAGGTTGCGCTCCAGCAGATCGACCGACTCCACCGTGCACCGGTGGACGATGGGCGCCGGCTCGCAAGCAGGGCGGGCCGCGGCCAGCGGCGGCGAAGCCCACCCGGCAGGGGCTGCGCTGCAAGAAGACAGGAGCGGCGCTGGGGCCGGTTGCGGACGCGCGTGTTTCATGGACACCTCGGCAGAGCGGGTTCGACGAAGGGTCGACACCGAAGCGGCCAGTGTAGGAAGACCGCCCTGCGCGCCGGCGTGCATTTGACGCAGCGCGCCCACGCGCTGCCCGAGCGGGCTGCGGCCCTTGTCACGCTGGGCGCCGGATTCCGACGAGTGGCCGCCCGAAGCCAGGCTGACACCCCCGCGGGGGGTGGGGCGCAGCCCCGGGGGCGAAGATGCAAGAGGCTCAGGCCGAAGCCGGGGCGGGCGGCGGGCTGGGCGTGAGCGGCACCGCCATCGGGCGGCGCAGCAGCACGAGCGAGCGGCCTTGCAGCGGATAGGTCTCGCCCGGTTGCAGGCGGCGCGGCTGCGCTTGCCCCGTGGGCTCCGCCGTGTCGACCAATGCGAACCACGGCCCGCCGGGGATGGTCGGGATCGTGAACGGGATCTCGTTCGCGTCGGCATTGAAGAGCAGCAGGAAGTCGTCGTCCTCCAGCGGAACGCCGCGCGCGTCCACGTCGTCCAGACCCGCGCCCGAGAGGTACATGCCCAGGCAGCGGGCATGCTCGTGCTCCCATTCCTCGGTGCTCATCTCGTGGCCGTCGGGCTTGAGCCAGAGGATGTCCTTGAGATGCCCGCCCACCAGCGGGCGGCCGGCGAAGAAGTCGCGCCGGCGGAACGTCGGGTGCGCGCGGCGCAGCGCGATCAGCCGGCGCACGAAGCCGAGCAGCTGCTCGCGCTCGGGCGTCATCGTCCAGTCCAGCCAGCTGATCTCGTTGTCCTGGCAGTAGGCGTTGTTGTTGCCGCGCTGCGTGCGCCCGATCTCGTCGCCCGACAGGATCATCGGCACGCCCTGCGACAGCAGCAGCGTGGCCAGCAGGTTGCGCTTCTGGCGCTCGCGCAGTGCATTGACCTGCGGGTCGTCGGTCGGGCCTTCGACGCCGCAGTTCCACGACAGGTTGTGGTTGTTGCCGTCGGCATTGCCTTCGCCGTTGGCCTCGTTGTGCTTCTCGTTGTAGCTCACCACGTCGTGCAGCGTGAAGCCGTCGTGCGCGGTGATGAAGTTGATGCTCGCGTGCGGGCGCTTGCCGGTGCGCCCGTACAGGTCGGACGACCCCGTCAGGCGCGTGGCGAATTCGCCGATCAGGCCGCCGTCGCCCTTCCAGTACGCGCGCATGCCGTCGCGGTAGCGGTCGTTCCACTCGGCCCAGCCGAGCGGGAAGTTGCCGACCTGGTAGCCGCCGTGGCCCAGGTCCCACGGCTCGGCGATCAGCTTGACCTGGTTGAGCGTCGGGTCCTGACGGATGACGTCGAAGAAGCCGCCCAGATGCTCGACGCGCCCGCGCTCGCGCGCCAGCGCCGAGGCCAGGTCGAAGCGGAAGCCGTCGACGTGCATCTCCTCCACCCAGTAGCGCAGCGAGTCCATCACCATCTGCAGCACGCGCGGGTGCATCAGGTTGATGGTGTTGCCGCAGCCGGTGAAGTCGTTGTAGTAGCGGCGGTTCTCCTCCGAGAGGATGTAGTAGGAGGCGTTGTCGATGCCGCGCAGCGAGAGCGTGGGCCCCAGGTGGTTGCCCTCGCAGCTGTGGTTGTAGACGACGTCGATGATGACCTCGATCCCCGCCGAGTGCAGGGTCTTGACCATCGTCTTGAACTCCTTGACCTTGCCCGAACACGAGTAGCGGGGCTCGGGCGCGAAGAAGCCGAGCGTGTTGTAGCCCCAGTAATTGCGCAGCCCCTTTTCCTCCAGGTAGCGGTCGTTCACGTAAGCGTGCACCGGCATCAGCTCCACGGTCGTCACGCCCAGCCGCTTGAGGTAGTTGATGGCGGGCGCGCACGCCAGCCCCGCATAGGTGCCGCGCATCCGCTCCGGGATCTCCGGGTGGCGCATCGTGAAGCCGCGCACGTGCATCTCGTAGATGACCATGTCGTGCCACGGCACCTCGGGGCGCCGGTCGTCTCCCCAGGTGAAGGCCGTCTCCAGCACGCGGCACTTGGGCATGTGCGGTGCGCTTTCGCGCCGGTCGAAGGAGAGGTCCTCCCTCTTGTGGCCGATGGTGTAGCCGTACAAGGCATCGCTCCAGCGCAGCTGACCGACGAAGTCCTTCGCGTAGGGGTCGAGCACCAGCTTGTGGGGGTTGAATCGGTGCCCCTCCTCCGGCTTGTAGGGCCCGTACACGTGGTACCCGTAGGCCATGCCGGGCCGCGCCTCGGGCAGGTAGCAGTGCCAGACGTGGTCGGTGCGTTCCCGCATCTCGATGCGTTGCCGCTCGCGCCGGCCCGTCTCGTCGAAGATGGCGAGTTCCACGCGCTCGGCATGTTCCGAGAAGAGCGCGAAGTTCACGCCCTGGCCGTCCCAGGTCGCGCCGCGCGGGTACGGCTTGCCCGGCCAGACTGCGGTGATGGGTTTGTCCTTGCTCATGGTTGGCAGCTCGTGGGCGAGAGACGCCCTCGTCAGGGCAGGCGGTCGCGGCGTTCATCGCCGGGGCGCCGCGGCGCCGGCCACCAGCGCTCGAGCCACGCGGCCGCCCAGTCGCGCCCGCCCAGACCGAAGGCCAGCGCCAGTGCCAGCACGACGCCCGCCAGCAGGATGAGGAAGGTCAGCCGCACGAGCTGTCCACCCACTTCGAGCTGATCCACGGCGATCATCAAGACGAACACCAGGATCGCGTAGCGGGCGAGGTTGCCCAGCACCGCCCCGTCGCGAATGCCGATGCCGGCGCAGTAGGTGTGGACGGCGTTGCCGACGAAACGCGCGAAGTACGCACCGAAAGCCACGATCAACAGCGCGACGATGACGCGCGGCACGAACAGCATCACACGGCTGAGCAGGTCGGTCACGTAGGACAGCCCCAGGCCGTTGAACGCGACGATCAAGGCCGCGAGGATGACGACCCAGTACGCCAGCCAGCCGAACAGGCCGATGGTGTCCGTTTGCACCCCGCCGCGTTGCAGGAAGCCGTCCACGCCGGCGCGCTGCGTGACGATGTGGAGGTTGATGGCCCGCAGCGCCTTTTCGATCGCGAAGCGAGCCGCCTTGGCGAGCAGGTACCCGATGAACAGGATCACCACCGCCAGCGCGAGCCGCGGCAGCAGCGCGCCGACCTGGTAGAGGAACGCTCGCGCGGGGTCGAGCAGGACTTCTATGCGCTCCATGTGGATCTCCGTGGTGGGCGCCGCGAACGCGCGGGCTTCATGCCCGCCCCAGCAGGCCGGCGATGCCCTCCAGGGGGATCGCGACCCAGTCCGGCCGGTTGCTCAGTTCGTAGCGCAGCTCGTACAGCGCCTTCTCGAGCTCGAACAAGCCGAGCAGGCCTTCTCCGGGCCGCAGGTCTTCGTAGAGGCGGGCTGCGCCGGCGTGACGGTGGTAGGCGCGCAGGAAGGCCGCACGCGTCTGGCGCTCCCACAGCGCCGCCAGTGCCTCCAGAGAGGACGCATCCTCCGGCCCCCGCGGCAGCGAGCGCAGTGCGGCCGCGCGCGCGTAGCTGAAGGAACGCAGCATCCCCGCCACATCGCGCAGCGGCGGGTGCTTCTCGCGCCGCTGCGCGAAGCTGCGGCCGGGCTCGCCCTCGAAGTCGATGATGACGAAATCGTTCTTCGACAGCAGCACCTGCGCGAGGTGATAGTCGCCGTGGTAGCGCGTCTTGAGCCCCTGCTGGCCCGGCGCGCCCAAGGCCTCGATGCGTGCCATCACGACGTGCCGGTTGACGAGCAGCTCGCGCGCGAGTGCGGCCGCGCGCTCGTCCAGCCGGTCCAGCGCCGACTCCAGCATCGCGAAGGTGGTGCTCGCTTCCTGCGCCACCTGCTCGCGGTAGTGCGCGAGGTCGTCGCTGGTCAGGCGCTGCGGCGCGAACGCCTCGGTACCCCCATCGCTCGCGAAGGCCAGGTGCAGCTGTGCGGTGCGCTCGCCCAGCGTCTCGATCAGCGCGAGATAGGCCGCGTGCTCGTCTTCGCGCGGCGGCTCCACCACGGTCTGTCGAGACTCGAGGTAGCGCTGCAGGTAGTCCTGGGTGTAGCTCCAGCCGTCCCCCTGATTGGGCACATACCCCTGCAGGATGGACAGCGTGTAGACCGTGCCGGCGCCGGACTCGTACTCCACCACGCCGGCCACGGGCACGCAGTGCGGGAAGCGGGCCGCCTCGGTGAGGAAGCAGCCGACCTCGAACTCCGGGTTGGAGCCCGGGCGCAGACGCCGGTAGCCCTTGAGGAACAGGCGCTCATCGAGGGTGACGATGGTGTTGCTGCTTTGTGCCTGGGGCTTGCCCACCGGCAGGCTTTCGTGGTCGTCGCCGGCGACTTGGCGGAACAGGCTCGTGGGGCGGAAGCGGATGATGCCTGCCGCCGTCTTGACCTCCACGCGGCGCTGGATGGCCGAGACGACGGCATGGCAGAACGCGTCGTCGGCGAAGGCGTCGGCCATCACGCCCACCATCGCCTGCTGCCGCACCCGCGCGACGGTGGCCACCGCGAGGCTGCGCATCCGCTCCTCCTCGCGGTCCTCCCAGGCCATGGCCAGCGGCGCGTAGTACGTCGCCGGCGCCGCGGGCCCTTCCAGCTCGACGATGGGCAGCAGCCACTGGCGCTCGCCGTGCTCCCACACCGCGTGGTCGGCCAGCCGCGCACGCTGCACCGCGGTGCCCTTGGAGGCGTACCAGCGCTGCGCCTCGACGTAGCGCGCGAGCGTGTCGGTTTCGAACTGCTCGCGCACGCGCAACGCGAGCCCGATGCGCCACGGCACCACCTGGTCGCGGAACAGGCTGTTCCAGCCGTCGAAGAGGACCAGCACCGGGCGGTCCTCGGCCGGCAGCACCTCGGTGTGCCAGCTCGGCGCGTCGGCGTCGGCCGCCAGGCGGAACCAGTAGAACGCATGCGCGGGCAGCGTGAGCAGGTAGGGCAGATCGCCAATGGGCGGAAACGCGTTGCGGCCCAGCATCTCCACCGGCACGCGCCCGCGGAAGCGCGAGAGGTCCAGCTCCACCGGCTGCGCCGTGCGGGCGAGGTTCACGACGCACAGGATCACGTCGTCGCCGTACTCGCGCAGGTAGGCCAGCACCTTGCGGTTGCCGGGCCGCAGAAAGGTGAGCCGACCGCGGCCGAACGCGAGGCTCGTCTTGCGCACCGCCAGCATGCGGCGCATCCAGTTGAGCAACGACGACGGCTCGCGGGTTTGCGCCTCGACGTTGACCGCCTGGTAGCCGTAGACCGGGTCCATGATCGGCTGCAGGTACAGCCGTTGCGGGTCGGCCCGGCTGAAGCCGGCGTTGCGGTCGATGCTCCACTGCATCGGGGTGCGCACGCCGTTGCGGTCCCCGAGGAAGACGTTGTCGCCCATGCCGATCTCGTCGCCGTAGTAGATGATGGGCGAGCCGGGCATGGACAGCAGCAGGCTGTTCATCAGCTTGATGCGGTCCATGTCGTTGTCCATCAGCGGCGCCAGGCGACGGCGGATGCCGAGGTTGATGCGTGCGCGCGGGTCGGCGGCGTACATGTTGTACATGTAGTCGCGTTCCTTGCTCGTCACCATCTCGAGCGTCAGCTCGTCGTGATTGCGCAGGAAGATCGCCCACTGGCAGGTCTCGGGGATCTCCGGCGTCTGCTGCATGATCTCGACGACGGGGAAGCGGTCCTCCTGCGCGATGGCCATGTACATGCGCGGCATCAGCGGGAAGTGATACGCCATGTGGCACTCGTCGCCCTCGCCGAAGTATTCGCGCACGTCCTCGGGCCACTGGTTGGCCTCGGCCAGCAGGAAGCGGTTGGGGTAGTGCGCATCGATCGCCGCGCGCAGCTGCTTGATGATCGCGTGCGTCTCGGGCAGGTTCTCGTTGTTGGTGCCCTCGCGCTCGACCAGGTACGGGATCGCGTCGAGCCGGAAGCCGTCCACGCCCATGTCGAGCCAGAAGCGCATCACCTTGAACACCGCCTCGAGCACCAGCGGGTTGTCGAAGTTGAGATCGGGCTGGTGGCTGAAGAAGCGGTGCCAATAGTAGGCCTTGGCGACCGGGTCCCACGTCCAGTTCGACGTCTCGGTGTCGGTGAAGATGATGCGGGTGCCCAGGTACTTCTGGTCGGTGTCGCTCCAGACGTAGAAGTCGCGCTCCGGCGAGCCGGGCGGCGCCTTGCGCGCGCGCTGGAACCACGGGTGCTGGTCCGACGTGTGGTTGATGACGAGTTCGGTGATGACCTTGAGGTCCCGCTTGTGCGCCTCGTCCAGCATGAGGCGGAAGTCGTCCAGCGTGCCGTACTGCGGGTGGACGTTCTCGTACTCGGAGATGTCGTAGCCGTCGTCACGCAGCGGCGACGGGTAAAAGGGCATCAGCCACAGCGTGTTGACGCCCAGTTCCTTGATGTAGTCGAGCTTGGAGGCCAGGCCGAGGAAATCGCCGACGCCGTCGTCGTTCGAGTCGAAGAACGCCTTGACGTTGACCTGGTAGATCACCGCGTCCTTGTACCAGAGCGCCTCGTCGGTGCGGGGGATCACCGCGCCGCCTTCGGCGGCCTCGAGCTGAGGCGTGTGCGGTGCGTTCATCCAGAGGCTCTAGTCGAAGTAGTCGAAATCCTGCTCGCTGCGCACCCGCCGCCGCAAGCGCAGGACGTGCGCTGGCGAGTGGCGCGGGTCGAGCAGGATGAAGTTGCGCTCGCCGTGCCAGGTGAAGCGCTGCTCGCTGAGCAAATCGTGTACCTGGTACGGCAGGTGCGGATCGACACCGAGCCAGGCGAGGTCCACCGCGAGCCAGCCCGACTGGGGAAAATGCGGATCGAGGTTGACGACGGTGAGGATGACATTCTCGCCGTCGTCGCTGCGCTTGCCATAGGCGATGAGGTGTTCGTTGTCGATCGGAAAGAACTTGAGGCTCCAGTCCGACTGCAACGCCGGATTCTCGCGCCGGATGCGATTGACGCGGGCGATGAACGGCTTGAGGCTGTCGGGGCGGTCGCGGTCCCAATGGCGCAGCTGGTACTTCTCGGAGTTCAGGTACTCCTCGCTGCCGGGCTTGAGCGGCGCCGACTCCATCAGCTCGTAGGCCGGGCCGTAGAGGCCGTAGTTGGCCGCCAGCGTCGCGGCCAGCACCAGCCGGGCCATGAAGGTGGCCCGCTCGCCGGACTGCAGGCGCTCGTGCAGGATGTCCGGCGTGTTGGGCCACACGTTGGGCCGGAAGTACTCGCGCCCCGGCCCCTGCGACAGCTCGGTGAAGTAGTCGATGAGCTCCTGCTTGGTGTTGCGCCAGGTGTAGTAGGTGTACGACTGCGTGAACCCCAGCTTGGCCAGCCGGTGCATCACCTTCGGCCGCGTGAAGGCCTCCGACAGCAGGATCAGGTCCGGGTGCTCGCGCTTGAGGTGGGTGATGACCCATTCCCAGAACAGGAACGACTTGGTGTGCGGGTTGTCCACCCGGAAGATCCGGACCCCTTGCGCGATCCAGTGATCGAAGACGCTCTTGAGTTCCCGCCACAGCGCCGGCCAGTCCTCCGTCTCGAAGTTGAACGGGTAGATGTCCTGGTACTTCTTCGGCGGGTTCTCGGCGTACTGCACCGTGCCGTCGGGCCGCCAGCGGAACCACTGCGGGTGGTCCTTGACGTAAGGGTGGTCGGGCGCGCACTGGAAGGCGATGTCCAGCGCGATCTCGATGCCGAAGTCGCGCGCGCGGGCCACCAGGCGGCGGAAGTCCTCCAGCGTGCCCAGCTCCGGCAAGATGTCCTTGTGCCCGCCCTCGGCCGCGCCGATCGCCCAGGGGCTGCCGACATCGTCGGCCTGGGCCACCAAGGTGTTGTTCTTGCCCTTGCGCCGGGTGCGCCCGATCGGGTGGATGGGCGGGAAGTACAGCACGTCGAAACCCATCTCGGCCACATACGGCAGCAGCGCCTCCACGTCCTTGAAGGTGCCGTGCCGCCCGGGCTCGGGCGAGGCCGACCGGGGGAAGAGCTCGTACCAGGTGCTGTAGCGCGCCCGCTCTCGGTCCGCCACGAGCGGCAGCAGCACGGGGTGGGTCACCGCGAGGCTGCGGTCCGGGTAGCGGCGGGCGAGCTCCGCCAGCGACGGGTTCAGCGCGAGGGTCTTGAGGTCGGACGCATGGTGCTGCGCAGCCGCTTCGCTCAGCTGCGCGGCCCACTGCTTCAAGGCCTGCTGGTCGGCCCCCTTGGCGCGCGCGGCGGCCTCCTCCAGCAGATGGGCGCCCACGAGCACGGCGATGCGCACGTCCTCCTCGTCCACACGGCGCTCCAGCTCGTGCCGCCACGACTCGAAGTGATCGACCCAGGCCGTCACGGTATAGACATAGCGGCCGGGCGCCGGCGGCGTGAAGCTGCCGAGCCACTCGTCGTTGTGGCGCAGGCGCATCTCCACCTCGTGGAAAGACTCCTGCGTCTCCTCGCGCCATTGCAGCACGACGCGCAACACATCGTGCCCGTCGGTGAAGCAATGCGCCTCCACATGGAATGGCTCGCCGGCCACCCGCTTGACCGCGAAGCGGCCTGCGTCCACACAGGGCAGCACGGCGTCGATGACGGCACGCACGCGGCCGGCACGCGGGTCGGCGACGGCCGCCGCGGTGTTCTTGCGGGTCTCAGGCATGGCGCTCGGGTTTGAGGATCAGCGTGGCCAGGGGCGGCAGCACGAGGCTGAGCGAATGGGGCTGCCCGTGCGAGGGCAGAGGCACCGCCTCCACCCCGCCCAGGTTGCCCCACCCGCTGCCGCCGTACTCCCTGGCATCGGTGTTGAGGAGTTCGCGCCAGCGCCCCATCACCGGCACGCCCAGCACGTAGTTGGTGCGCGGCTCGGGCGTGAAGTTGCACACCACGAGCAGCGGGGCGTCCTGCGGCTCGCGGCCGCGGCGCAGGTAGGCGATGACGCTGCGCTCGGCGTCGTGCGTCTCCACCCACTGGAAGCCCTCGTGCGAGAAGTCCGTGCGGTGCAAGGCCGGCTCCTCGGCGTACAGCCGGTTGAGCTGCTGCACGAGGCGCTGGACGCCACGGTGCTCGGGCCACTCGGTGAGGTGCCAGTCGAGCTCGCCCTCGTGCGCCCATTCGCGCTCCTGCGCGAACTCCCCGCCCATGAAGAGCAGCTTCTTGCCGGGATGGGTCCACATGTAGCCGTACAGCGCCCGCAAGTTGGCGAACTGCCGCCAGCGGTCCCCGGGCATCTTGTTCAGCAGCGACCCCTTGCCGTGGACCACCTCGTCGTGCGAGAGCGGCAGCACGAAGTTCTCGTTGAAGGCATAGACCAGCGAGAACGTGAGCCGTCCGTGGTGGTACTTGCGATGGACCGGGTCTTCCCGCAGGTAGGCCAGCGTGTCATGCATCCAGCCCATGTTCCACTTCATGCCGAAGCCCAGCCCTCCGAGGTAGGTCGGCCGCGACACCATGGGCCAGGCGGTGGACTCCTCGGCGATCGTCATCGTGTCGGGGAAGTCGCGGTACACGGCCTCGTTGAGCTTGCGCAGGAACTCGATGGCCTCGAGGTTCTCCTTGCCGCCGTGGACATTGGGGATCCACTCGCCCTGCCTGCGGCCGTAGTCCAGGTACAGCATCGAGGCCACCGCGTCGACGCGCAGGCCGTCCACGTGGTACTTGTCCAGCCAGAACAAGGCCGACGAGATCAGGAAGCTGCGCACCTCGTTGCGGCCGTAGTTGAAGATGCTGGAGTTCCAGTCGGGGTGGAAGCCCTGCCGGGGGTCGGCGTGCTCGTAGAGGTGCGTGCCGTCGAAGTACTGCAGCCCGTGCTCGTCGGTGGGAAAGTGCGACGGCACCCAGTCCAGGATCACTCCCAGCCCTTCACGGTGCAGGTGGTCGACGAAGTACATCAGGTCCTGCGGCGTGCCGTAGCGGGAGGTCGGTGCGAAGTACCCCGTGGTCTGGTAGCCCCAGGAGCCGTAGAAGGGATGCTCGGTGACCGGCAGCAGCTCGACGTGGGTGAAGCCCATGGCCTTGGCATAGGGCGCGACCTGATGCGCGAGCTCCCGGTAGTTCAGGAACTGCCCGTTCGCCCGCCGCCACGAGCCGGCGTGCAGTTCGTAGATGGAGATGGGCGCATCCAGCGCGTTGCGGCGTGCGCGCTCGGACAGCCACACGTCGTCGTGCCAGTCGTAGTCCAGCGTCCACACGCACGAGGCCGTGGCGGGCGGCACCTCGGCATGGAAGGCGAAGGGGTCGGCCTTGCCCACCGTATAGCCGTGGTGCCGGGACACGATGCGGTACTTGTAGCGCTGCCCCGGGTGCACGCCGGGGATCACCGTTTCCCAGATGCCACTGCCGTCCCAGCGCGGCTGCATCGGGTGAGCCTCGGCAGACCAGCCGTTCCAGTCGCCGATCACCGAGACCGACTGCGCGTTCGGGGCCCAGACGACGAAGCGCGTCCCCCCGGGGGCCCAGTGCGCCCCCAGCTTTTCGTAGAGTCGGGCATGGCTGCCTTCGCGAAACCAGTAGATGTCCTGCTCGGAAATCGTCATCGGCAGCCGCAGAGTCAGTGTTCCAGCGCCTGGCGGACCGCCGCGGCATGGTCGCCCACGCGGGCGACCGCCTCGCGCAGCTCGGCCTCGGTGCAGTCGAACTCGCGACACCAGTACGCGACATCCTCCGGGTCCACCAGACTCACGCGGCCCGGGTCCAGCGGCTCGACGGGCTCATCCGTCGCGGGCGCGTCGCCTCCCATCGTGACGTCCATGCTGGCGCCCGGGTCCTCCTCTCCGGCGGCTGATTCGCTGCCCAGATCGACCGGGCGCGGAGTGTGGGATTCGGCGGGGCCGGGCGACGGCGACGCCGCCGCGCCGGGACGGGGCGTGGAAGGTGCAGAAGGCGACGGCATGGCGGACTCCAAAGATCGACGGCGGCTCACCGCCGCCCGCGATGCTTCAGCAAGAGGCGTACCCACACCGGGCGGGGCGATCCCCCGTGCGGGTCGCGGGGAGATCATGCGGGGCTCACGTGGGCTCACGTGGGGGTCGTGTGAGGGTGGCGTGGCGGCTGGCCGGTCGGTCGTCGCGGCCGCGCACGCCGCGCCGTCCCTTGGCCCCGACACGGCCGCGCGCCCGCGGCACCGAATGCAGACGATCTTGCCGATCGAGCGGCGGCGCGGGGGGGCGGTCGCTTCTCGGGGCGACGGGCGGGGGCTCGCTTCGGGCACGAAAAGGGGCGACGGCACGCGCCGTCGCCCCGTGGGCCGCACACCGCGCGCCGGGCGCCCCCGGCGCGGGCGAGGTCAGCGCTGCAGCAGGTTGCCCTTGTAGGGCAGGCGCACCACCGACTTCATGACCGAGGCCTTGCCCTCGAACTGCCCTTGCGCGCGCATGCCGGCGATGGCGGCGGTATTCATCGCGTAGTGCAGCGTCGCATAGCCGATGGCCTGCGCGTTGACCTGCAGCGCCACCGGGTTCACGTTGCTGAGCGTGTCGCAGGCCCGGTGGTAGCACGGGTCGTAGGGCTCGCCGGCGATGCCGCCCCACTTGGCAGCCTCCTCGGCGCTCTTGATGCCCTCCGCGCCGGTGAAGAGGCCCCCGGCCGGGATGCCTGCCTCGATGAAGGGGCCGTAGTCCGAACGCCCGTCGAAGTCGGTGCCCTTGGTGGCCAGGCCGCGACCGGCGAAGAAGGACTCGAACACCTTCTCGATCTGCGCGGAACCGGCCGGGCCGGGGCCGGCACCCACGCCGTCCGAGTCGTCTCCGTCATAGACGAAGTACACGAAGTTGGGCGAGCCCACCATGTCGAAGTTCAGGTACAGCGCGATGCGGCTGCGTTCCTCCTCGCTGAGCGTCTGGACGTAGTGGGTCGAGCCGACGAGCCCCGACTCCTCGGCGCCCCACAGCGCGAAGCGCAGCTTGTTGCGCGGACGCACCTTGCCGAGCTGCACGGCCGTCTCCAGCACGGCGGCCGTGCCGGTGCCGTTGTCGTTGATGCCCGGCCCCTCGTCCACCGAATCGAGGTGGGCGCCGATCATCACGACGTTGTTCGGGTCGCCGTGGCGCGACTCGGCGATCACGTTGTAGGTGTTCACCGTGTCCACGCGCGTGTCGGTCTTGATGCGCAGTTCGAGCCCGGGCGTGGCGGCCAGGCGCTCGCCCACGGACAACGTGACGGCGACGACCGGAATGTTCAGCGCGAAGTCCTCGCCGAGCGTGCCGTTGAGCTCGGCCTCCACGTTGTTGTAGATGACGACCCCTTGCGCGCCCGCCGCATGGGCGTTGGTGGCCTTCTGCGCGAAGGTGCACGAGCCCCGGCGGATCAGCGCGATGCGGCCGGCGCCGAAGCCGGCGAAGTCGGCCGGGTCGCACCCGGTGGGCGCGCCGCTGGGCTGCTGCACCGCCGCAGTCACATCCCCCGCGCCCGAGTACGCCATGATGCGATGCGCGATCGCGCCGCCGGGTGCGGGCGCGGTCTGCGCGAGCACGCTCGGCGAGAGCTCACGGAACACGCGGAAGTCGAACGCCTGGCGCGAGACGACATAGCCCGCGTCGCGGAACACGCGCTCCGCGTACTGCACACTGCGATCGTAGCCGCTGGTGCCCGAGGCGCGCTGGCCCCCGTTCTCGTTGGCGATGCGCTGGAGGGCGTCGAGGTGCCGACGCACGCCTTGCGCGGTGATGCACATGTTCAACTTGTTCGGCGTGTCGTTGACGCGCTGCGCGCACAGCCACTCCCGGGTGCCGGGAGCGGCTGCCGCGATCGCGGCATCGAGCGAGTCGGCCTCCAGGCGGGTGGCGGTGTCGTCACCGGAGCCGCCGCCGCAGCCGGCCAGCGCCAAGGTGATCGCCGCCAACGCGAGCGGCCAGGTGCCGGCCCTCGGGGCCAGGCGATGGTGCGGTGGGACTTTCATGCGAGCTGTCTCCTCTCGATCAGGGGTGGGACGAAGACGGGCGCTCGTGGCACCCGCACGGACGAGCCGGCCCGCCGGCGCGCGAACAGACGCGCGCCGTCAGGACGACGCAACGGGGCAGAACCGGGGTGGGAGCCGCAACGGCGGGCGCGGCCTCTTACGAGACCGCGCCCCCGTCCACGGAGCGGTCGCGGCGCATTCGCCCGTCAGGCGGTGCGGGCGCAGCGGTGGCGACGCAAAGGGTGCGGCGTGTGGCACGCCGCCGGACGAGCCGTGCATCAGTGCATGTCGGCATCGTGGCTCCCTGAGGGGTTGGTTGTTGTAGCCCCATCGTAGAAGAGGCCTCCGGCCCGGGGGCACCAGTGTGATACCGCCTGTATCCGCCCGAGCTTCATGTGCACAGGGCGCGCAGGCGCGGGTGCGCCGCCACGCAGCGCAGGGTGCCGCAGGCACCCGCACGGGGCGATCGATCGACCGCCACTCACGGGAGCGCGGGCCGGGCGTGCGGGTTGCTGGCTTCCCCCCACATGGAGACCATCATCATCTTCCAGGGCGGCGGGGCCTTGGGCGCCTTTTCCGCCGGGGTGTGGGGGGCGCTCGCGCCCCGCCTGCGAGAGGCGGGCGCCCGCCTGGCCGGTGTGGCGGGCGCCTCGATTGGGGGCATCCTCGCCGGCGTGATCGCGCGGGCCACGGCGCGCGGCGAAGCGGATTGGGGCGCGGCCGCGCTGGAGCGGTTGTGGCGCGAGCGCCTGGCCACGCCCTCGCTGCCCTTCGTGCCGGCCGCGGCGCCCTTCACGCCCGGGATCGCGCACGCCGACCCCGACGCCTGGAACGGGCTGCTCACCGGCTTGCTCGCCGGCACGCGCAGCCTCTACCGGGCAGCCCCCGAGCGGCTGAACCCCTGGGCCGGCATGCAACGCATCGATTGGCCGCTCTTCGACCGCGCGGCGATGTACCGGACCCTCACCGAGCTGATCGGCGAGTACGACACGCGCGATGCGCCCGCCCGGCCCTGGCTCGCCGTGGGCGCGGTGGACGTGCTCGACGGCGAGCTGCGGGTGTTCGACAGCGACCGCGCGCCCGTCACGCCCCGCCATCTCGCTGCGTGCGCGGCGCTGCCGCTGCTGTTCGATCCGGTGGAGGTCGACGGGCGCCTCTATTGGGACGGCGAGATGTGCAGCACCTCGCTCGTGCCGCCCGTGATGGATCGCGCCCGCGAGGCGGGCCGCGCGAGGCGCGGCGAGGACGTGCTGCTGGTGACGGTCGAGCCCATCAGCCCGAAAGCGGCGGCCTTGCCTCGCACGAGCGTCGAAATCGCCCACCGGGCGATCGAGCTGCTGCTGATGCGCAAACTGAGCCGCACCGATGCCCGTGCCCTCGGCGCCTCACGCCATTTGAGCATCACGCGGGAGCCGCTGCCGCAGGATCTGGTAAGCGGTCATTTCGACTACTCGCCCGGTCGCATCGACACCTTGCTGCGGCAAGGCCGCGAGGCAGGCGAGCGCGCCTGGGAGGCGGCGATGGCCTCGTGAAGCCGGGCCTGGGCGGCCACAGCCGGCGCGACGTCCGGCGCCATGCCGGCGTCGGGTGTGTCGCGCACCGGACTGCCATGGCCGGCCCGTCGGCGCCATACTGGGCCGTTGCGACGAGGAGACCCACCATGTCCCCCCTGTTCTCGCTGGCCGGCCAGGCGGCCGTCATCACCGGTTCGTCATGCGGCATCGGTCGCGCCATCGCCCGGCGCATGGCCGAGCGCGGGGCGAAGGGCGTCGTCTCGTCGCGCAAGGGGCAGGCCGACACCGCCGTGCCCCGGCGCCGCATGGGCGAGCCCGACGGGATCGCGGGGGCGGCCGTCTTTCTCGCCTCGCGGGCGGGCTCTTTCATGACGGGGCAGGCCATCGTCGTCGATGGCCGCGCCACCTGCTGAGGTGCCGAGCATGAGCGCCCCCGCCCCTGCACGCGAGCGGCATTTCGCGCACTGGCCGCCCGGCCAGCCGCGGCACCTGACGCTGCCGCAGACGTCGCTCTTCTACAACCTCGAAGTCTCCGCCGCCCGCTACCCCGACAAGACGTGCATCCACTACTACGGCCGCGACATCAGCTACCGCGAGGTGCTGCGCGCGGCAGAGCGCCTGGCCGGCTTCCTGCAGGGGCACTGCGGCGTCGCGCGCGGCGACCGCGTGCTGCTTTACATGCAGAACAGCCCGCAGTGGGTCGTGGCCTTCTACGGCATCGTGCGGGCGAACGCGGTGGTCGTGCCGGTCAACCCGATGAACAAGACCGACGAGCTGCGGCACTACGTGAGCGACAGCGGCGCCACCACGATCGTCGTGCCGCAGGACCTCTACCCCCAGGTGCGCCCGCTCGTCGGCGAAGGCGGCCTGGCCCACGTGGTGGTGGCCTGCTATGCCGACGCGCTGGACGCTGCCGCCCCGCACGCCCCGGCGCTGGTGCAAGCGCCGCGCGAAGCCTTGCAGGGCCCGGGCGTCGCGCTATGGTCCGATGTGATGGACCGGGCGCTGGAGCCGGGCCCGCTCGAGGTCGGGCCCGACGACCCCTGCACGATGCCCTACACCTCGGGCACCACCGGCGCCCCCAAGGGTTGCGTGCACACGCACCGCAGCGTGATGTGCTCCGCCGTGGGCGGCGTGCGCTGGTTCGGGCGCTCGCAAGACGACGTCTATTTGTCGGTGCTGCCCTTCTTCCACGTGACCGGGCTCACCGGCAGCCTGCACGGCCCCATCTATGCCGGCGCGACGATGGTCGTGCTCACCCGCTGGGACCGGCACGCGGCGCTGCTCGCGATCGAGCGGCAACGCGTCACGGTCTGGCAGTCCATCTCGACCATGATGATCGACTTCCTCGCGCAACCCGGCCTCGAGGGGCGCGACCTGTCCAGCCTGCTGGTGGTGCGAGGCGGCGGCGCGGCGATGCCGCAGACCGTGGCCGAGGAGCTGCTGCGCCGCACCGGGCTGCGCTACGTCGAGGGCTACGGCATGTCCGAGACGATGGCGGCCACGCACATCAACCCGCCACACCGGCCCAAGCCGCAGTGCCTGGGCATCCCGGTGTTCGACGTCGATGCGCGCATCGTGGACCCGGACACGCTGCACGAGCTGCCCGCCGGCGAGGTGGGAGAGATCGTGGTCCATGCGCCCCAGGTGATGCAGGGCTACTGGCGGCCGCCCGAGGCGAACGAGGAGGCGTTCGTGCCACTCGACGGCAAGCGCTTCCTGCGCACGGGCGACCTGGCGCGCATCGACGAGGACGGCTACTTCTTCATGGCCGACCGACTCAAACGCATGATCAACGCCTCCGGCTACAAGGTGTGGCCCGCCGAGGTCGAGGCGCTGCTGTACCGGCACCCGGCCGTGCAGGAGGCCTGCGTCATCGGCGCGCCCGACCCGCACCGCGGCGAGACCGTCAAGGCGCTCGTCGTGCTGCGCGCCGAACACCGCGGCACGGTGGACGCGGCGGCCCTGCTCGCGTGGGCGCACGAGCACATGGCCGCCTACAAGGCACCGCGCGTGATCGAGCTCGTCGACGAGCTGCCCAAGTCGGGCTCCGGCAAAGTGCTGTGGCGCGAGTTGCAGGAGCGCGAATGGCGCTCGGCAAGGACATGAGCATGGGCATCGTGGTGCTCTCGTCTCCGCTGCCCAGCGCCCCGTTCGCCGAGGCCTTGCGCGCCGCCGCGCCCGACATCCCGGTGTGGACCGAGCAGGACGACCCGCCCGCCGACGAGGTGGAGGCGCTGCTCGCCTGGCGACTCAAGCCCGGCATCGTCGGCCGCTATCCGAGGCTCCGGCTCGTGTGTTCCACCGGCGCGGGGGTGGACAAGCTGCTGGTGCCGGACCTGCCCGCCGGGCTGCCCCTCACGCGCGTGGTGGACCCGGACCAGGCGGTCCAGATCGCCCAATACGTGCTCGGCTGCACGCTGCGCCATACACGCGACCTGACGCTCTATGCCGCACAGCAGTCGCAGCGGCTGTGGCGCCGGCATCCGGTGCGCCCGTCGGCGCGCTGCCGCATCGGCATCCTGGGCTTCGGCGCGGTCGGGCAGGCGATCGCACGCGCCTTCGGCCCGGTGGGCTACCCCGTCACGGGCTGGTCGCGCCGGCCCAAGGCGGTGGCCGGCTGTGTCTGCGTGCACGGGGCCTCAGGGCTGGCACAGGTGCTCGCGACCAGCGACGTGCTCGTGTGCGCGCTGCCGCTGACGGCCGAGACCCGCGGGCTCCTGGACCACCGCCGGCTCTCGGCGCTGCCGGCGGGCGCCTATGTCATCAACGTGGGGCGCGGAGAACAACTCGTCGAGGACGACCTGCGGCGCCTGCTGGACGACGGGCACCTGGCCGGCGCGGCGCTGGACGTGTTCGAGCGTGAGCCACCGCCTGCGGACCATTGGGTGTGGTCGCACCCCCGCGTGCTCGCCACGCCCCACATCGCCGCCCAGGCCGCCGACTCGGTGGTGGCCGCGCAATGCGTGGCCGCCTTGCGCGCCGTGCGCGAGGGCCGCCTCCCGGACCACGCGATCGACCGGCACGCCGGGTACTGAGCGGGCGCTGCCGCGCGCGGGGCCGCGGCATCCCGTGGGGCCCGCGCCGGGCACACACCCTTCGATTGGTGCGGCCCCGTCTGTTGCACGCCCCGTCCTCAGGGCTCGCAGACCTCGAAGACCGCCTGCTGGAGCGCCTCCAGCAGCTCCTCGACCGCGTAGGGCTTGCGCAGCAGGTGCCGCTGCCCCTCGGGAGCCTGCATGCTGTAGCCGGTGGCGACCACGGCCGGCAGCCCGGGCAGGTGGCGGGCACACCACTGCACGAGATCGGCGCCCGACATCGTGCCGGGCATCACCATGTCGGTGAACAGCACGTCGAACCGCTCGCCGCGCGCGAGCTGTGCGCGTGCCTCGTCGGCGTTCGCGCACATCACCACCCGATGCCCCGCCGCCTCGAGCGAGGGCCTCACGACCGAGGCGATCAGCATGTCGTCCTCGACCATCAATACGCGCAAGGGGCGCCCGGCCGACCGGGCCGCCGGGCGCTCCTCGGCCGCCGCGGCGGCGCCCTGCGCGGCGGGCAGCAGCATCTGCGCCGCGGTGCCCACGCCCGGCTGGCTGCGCAGCCGCGCATCGCCGCCGGACTGTCGGCAAAAGGCCATCACCTGGGCCAACCCCAAGCCGCTACCGGCCCCCACGGCCTTGGTGGTGTAGTACGGTTCGAAGGCCCGCGCCACGGTTTCCGCGCTCATGCCCACGCCGTCGTCCACCACCTCGACGCTCACATAGCGGCCCGCCGGCAGCCCCGCGGTCTCCTCGTCCGTCGCCGGCCGCGCGCGCACCACGATGCGCCCGCCTTGCGGCAGCGCATCGCGGGCGTTGAAGACGAGGTTGAGCAGCGCGAGCTCGAGCTGGGTCGGGTCGGCCCGCACGGCGGGCAGGTCCGGGGCGAAATCGGCGGTCAGCGCGATCTGGCCGCCCACCGCCTTGGCGAGCAGCTCCTGGTTCTTGAGGACGAAATCGGCCAAGCTCACGGGGCGGGGGTCCAGCGGCTGCGCGCGCCCGAAGCTCAGCATCTGCCGCACGACCTCGGCGCCGCGGGAAGCGGCCCGCGAGGCCGCATCGAGCACTTTGTGCTGCGACTCCTGCGTGCAGGTGCGCTTGAGCAGGTGCAAGCCGGTCGTGATCGTCTGCAGGATGTTGTTGAAGTCGTGCGCCAGACCGCCGGACAGGCGCCCGATCGCCTCGTGCTTCTGGGCCTCGAGCAGGCGGGCCTGCGCCTGGCGCGTCTGTTCCACGGCCTCGGCGATCTTTTCCTGCAGCAGCCGCTGCGCGTCGTGTGCCTGCAGCCCGGCCTGGTGCAAGGCGAGGCTCACCGCGTCCACCTCCGCGACGCCGGTGCGCAGCGGGGGCGGCACTTCGTCGCGGCCCAGGCACCGCGCGGCCTCGTGCAGCGCCGTCACCGCCCGGATCGAGCGGCGCGAGGCATACAGCGCCACCAGCAGGCCGATGAGAAGCAATGTGCCCGCAGCCGCGAGCGCCTGCGCCGTCAGGCGCCAGGCGGCCGCCGAGAGCTCCGACTGCGGCGCGCCGATGACGACCGACACGCCGTAACGGTCCGGCGGTGTCAGGTAGGCCAGCGTCTCGATGCCTTCGAGTGTGCGCGAGCTGCCGAAGCCGGTGGCGCCCGTGTGCAGGCGCTCGCGCAGGTCCGGCGTGGCCAGCGAGCCGACCCACTGCGCCGGGTCGATGTTGCGCGCGATCACCCGGTCGCGCAGCAACACCGCGATGACGGTGTTGCGCATGTCGGCTTGACGCTCGACGATGTCCTGCACGACGGAGGGCTCGAAGCTCACCGCCACGTTCAGCTGCTGCTCCGCGACGCCGTACTCCGGGACGAACACGGCCATGACGGGGCGCCCCGCCACCGGCCCGCGCGGGTTGAAGTACAGGGTGGGCTCGGAGACGAGCGCGAAGCCCGGCGAGCGCGGCACCGTCTGGCCGGGCTGGAAGGGGCGCAGGGTGTTGACCAGCTGCCGGTTCGCGTCCACCACGAGCACCCAGTCGCGTGTGCCTTGGACCGCGGCCGCCGCCTCCTCGTAAAAGCGCGCCAGGTCACGCTCGCGCAGCTCGCGCGATGCCGCCAGCGTCGCGCCCAGCAGCGCCCGCTTGTCGAACTCGCGCTCCAACACCGAGCTGATGCTGCGCGCAACCGCCTCGATGCGCGCCCGCAGCGCGGCGGACTCGCGCAAGTAGGTGTCACGCGCCAAGACGCCGAAGGCGATGGCGGCCGGCAGCCACACCACCAACACGAGCAGCAGAAGGCGGGTGCGGATGCTCAGGGATGCAGGGCTCGGGCAGCGACGCAACTTCATCGTGTTCACCCACCTCGTCACCAAGACGTCGCGATCACCACGAGCCCGGCCTGGCCCCTCGCGCTGAGGCCGGCCGCGATGAGGATCGTGCGGCCCGCCACCGGCAGGCCGACCAGCGCCGAGGTGAGCCAGAGCGCGAACGCCGCATGCATGCTTTCCTGCGCCGGATGCCGGCCGGCGCTGGCGCCACTGTAACGTCCCTCGGGCGAGGACGGGGGGCGTGCCGAACCGGAGTTCCCCGCTTCGGCACGGCCTTTGCCGGCGGGTGATCGTCTGCTGCGAGTGCCCTGCGCGTGAACACGACCGCCCTGCTTCGTTCCCCCCCCTCCCGTCGGCTGCGTCCCCGGCGCCCGCTCCTGTGCAGGTGGCTGGGCGCCCTGCTGGCGGCCGCGGCGACGGCGAGCGCGCCGGCCGCGCCGGGCGACTCCTCGCTGCGCGACCCCTCGGCGGTGCCGGGCTTCCGGCACATCGACTCGATGGAGGCCCGGGTGCAAGGCTGCGTGACCTGCCACGGCCGCCAGGGCGAAGGCACCGCCAATGGCTACTACCCGCGCATCGCCGGCAAACCCGCCGGCTATTTGTACAACCAGCTCATCGCCTTCCGCGACGGCACGCGGCGGTACCCGCCCATGAACTACCTGGTGGCCTTCCTGCCCGACGCCTACCTGCGCGAGATGGCAGAGCACTTCTCGCGGCTGCGGCCGCCCTTCGCGCCCAAGGAAGCCGTCCCGGTGGACGCGTCGCTGCTGCAGCGGGGGCAGACGCTGGTCACGCAGGGCGACCGCCAAAAAGGCGTTCCGGCCTGCGTGGCCTGCCACGGCGCGTCCCTGACCGGCATGGACCCCGGCATTCCGGGGCTGGTCGGACTGCGCTCGACCTACATCGCCTCCCAGCTCACGCGCTGGAAGGTGGGCGAGCGCCATGCCGCCGAGCCCGACTGCATGAAGCGCGTGGCCACGCGTCTGAGCGACGTGGACATCACCGCCGTGTCCGCATGGCTGGCCGGCCAGGACCCGCCGCGCGACCCGTCGCCCGAGTCGGCCAACCTCGTGCGCATGCCCTTCGCCTGCGGCAGCCAGGGAGCCCCGCGATGATGCGAACCGTGCTGCGCATCGTGCTCGCGCTGGCGTTGCTCGCGCTGGTGGGCCTGGGCGTGCTGTATTGGATGCAGCCGCGACCGCTCGCCCCCGTGGGCGATGCCAGCCCGCCGGGCGAGTCCGCCCCGGTGGCGCTGCGCCCCGCCCAGCCCGACCCCACCACGCAGCTGATCGCCAAGGGCGAGTACCTGGCGCGCGCCGGCGACTGCGTGGCCTGCCACACCGCGCCGGGCGGCAAGCCCTTCGCGGGCGGGCGCGCCATGCCCACGCCTTTCGGCAACATCTACGTGCCCAACATCACGCCCGACGAAGAAACGGGCATCGGGCTGTACACGCCGGACGAGTTCTACCGGATGCTGCACACCGGCATCTCGCGCGACGGCAAGCTGCTCTACCCCGCGATGCCGTTCGCGTCTTACACCAAGGTCACGCGCGAGGACTCGGACGCGATCTACGCCTACCTGATGTCGGTGCCCCCGGTGCGGCAGCCCAACCGCCCGCACGAGCTGCGCTTTCCGTACAACAAGCGCGAGCTGCTGGTGGGCTGGCGCGCGCTCTACTTCAAGGAGGGCGAGTACCAGCCCGACCCGAACCAGTCGGCCGAATGGAACCGCGGCGCCTATCTGGTGCAGGGCCTGGGACACTGCGCGATGTGCCACACCGCCGTCAACCGGCTCGGCGGCACCCAGGAGTCGCGCGCGTTCGAAGGCGGCATGATCCCCAACCAGAACTGGTACGCGCCGTCGCTGACCTCCAACCGCGAGGCCGGGTTGGGCGAGTGGAGCCTCAAGGACATCACCGACCTGCTGCAAACGGGCGTGTCCAATCGCGGCACGGTGTACGGGCCGATGGCGGAGGTCGTCTACCACAGCCTGCAGTACCTCACCGACGAGGACGTGCGCGCGATGGCGGTGTACCTCAAGTCGCTGCCGGAGCGCGACACGTCGCCCCCGCCTCCCAGCCAGGCCCGCCTGGTGGCCCCCGAGGTGATGGAGCTCGGCCGGCGCATCTACGACCAGCAGTGCGCCATGTGCCATGGCGAAGAAGGCAAGGGGTATCCGCCGGCCTACCCGCCGCTGGCCGGCAACCAGTCGATCACGCTGTACTCGCCGGTGAACCCCATCCGCATGGTGCTCAACGGCGGCTACCCGCCCGGCACGCGCAAGAACCCGAGGCCGCACGGCATGCCGCCGTTCAGCCACATGCTCACCGACGACGAGGTGGCCGCGGTCGTCACCTACATCCGCGTGGCCTGGAACAACACCGGCACGCCCGTCACCGCCGCGCAGGTCAACGAGCTGCGCACGATCATCCCCGAATGAACGAAAGGCGTCCGATGGACCGGCGCACGCAACCTCCCATGACCTCCGAATCGCCGCAGCAGCAGATCGACGAGATCGTGCGACGCGGCCCGGCCGGGGCCTTCGCCGTCGCCGGCGTGGCCACCGCGATCGTCGTCGCGCTCTACGTGCTGTTCTACCTGTTCGTGTACCTGCCGCGGGGGGCGGTCCAATGAGCGCTCACGCGGGCGAACCGCTGTCGCCGCACGACGTGGCGGTCGCCGCCGAGCGGCGGTGGAGCTACATCGTGGGCGCGGTGATCGCGCTGCTCGTGGTGATGATGATCGTCACCGGGCTGCACTGGGCCTCGATGCCGCCCTCGCGGGTGGAGACGGTGGACGTGAAGACGCTGCACCTGAAGGGCGAGTTCGTCGAGGGCAACCTGGGCACCGTGCTGGAGCCCGACGGCCGGGTGGTGGTGCGGCTGGTGGCGCAGCAGTACTCGTTCGTGCCGCAGTGCATCGTGGTGCCGGCGGGCATGCCGGTCACCTTCCGGGGCACGGCGGTCGACGCGATCCACGGCTTCGTCGTCGGCACCACCAATGCGAACACGATGCTCGTGCCCGGCTTCGTGGCCACCTTCACCACGCGCTTTCGCCAGCCGGGCGAGCACCTGATGCCGTGCCACGAGTACTGCGGCACCGGCCACGAGGCGATGTGGGCGCGGGTGCAGGTGTGGCCCGCCGAGGAGTTCATGGCCCGCGCTCGCAGCGGAGAAAGGCTCTCCTGTGTTCCTCGCTAAGAAGCTCGTGCTCGCGCACTTCTGGGTGGCGTTCGTCGCCTTCCTCGCGGCGATCGTGCTCGGCGAGTGGCAGATGTTCGTGCGCAGCCCGCTGGCGCAATGGGTCAACAACCCGGAGCACTACTACCGCTCGGTCACCGCGCACGGCACGGTGATGGCCTACGTGCTGCCCACGCTGGTGGCCATGGGCTTCGGCTACGCGATCTGCGAGCTGGCCCTCAAGCAGCCCCTCATCGGCGTGCGGTGGGCCTGGGCCGGGTTCTGGCTGGTCGTGCTCGGCACGGCGCTGGCGGGCACGACGACGGCGCTGGGCAAGTCCTCGGTGCTCTACACCTTCTATCCGCCGATGGTGGGCAGCCCCTTCTACTACTTCGGCGTGGTGCTGGTCGTGGTCGGCTCCTGGGTGTGGGTCGCGCTCATGTCGATCAACCTGCGCGCCTGGAAGCAGCGCCACCCCGGCCAGAGCGTGCCGCTGGCGATGTTCGGCAACGTCGCCGGGGCCTATCTGTGGGCCTGGACGTCACTGGGCGCCGCGGCCGAGGTGCTGCTGCTCATCCTGCCCGCCGCGCTCGGATGGACGGACACCATCAACGCGGGCCTGGCGCGTGTGCTCTTCTCGTGGACGCTGCACGCCATCGTCTACTTCTGGCTGATGCCGGCCTACATCGCCTTCTACACCATCGTGCCGCGCGCCATCGGCGGGCGGCTGTACAGCGATGCGATGGGGCGCGTCGCGTTCGTGCTGTTCCTCGTCTTCTCGATGCCCATCGGCATCCACCACCTCTTCGCCGATCCGCAGGTGGGCGCCGGCTTCAAGTTCGTGCATGCGGCGATGACGGCGATGGTGTCGGTGCCCACGCTGCTGACCGTGTTCACCATCGTCGCCTCGGTGGAGATCGCCGGGCGGCTGCGCGGCGGGCGAGGCCTCTTCGGCTGGGTGCGCGCGCTGCCCTGGCACAACCCGATGATGCTGGCGGTCACCTTCTCGTTCGTGATGCTCGGCTTCGGCGGCGCGGGCGGCATCATCAACATGAGCTACCAGCTCAACGAGACGGTGCACAACACGCAATGGGTCACCGGCCACTTCCACCTCATCTTCGCCGGCGCCATCGTGCTGATGTACTTCATGATCGCCTACGACCTGTGGCCGCAGTTGACCGGCTGCCCGCCGCTGCCGCAGCGCCTCGTCAAGGCGCAGGTGTGGCTGTGGTTCGTCGGCATGATGGTGCTGTCCATGCCGTGGCACCTGGTGGGCCTGCTCGGCATGCCCCGCCGCATGGCGTACTACGACTACACGCATCCCGACATCCAGCCGCAGGCCTGGACGGTGATCGCCTCCACCCTGGGCGGGCTGCTGCTGGTGATCTCCGCGTGCTTGCTCGTCTACATCCTCGCGCGCGCGCACCGGCAGCCCCGGGCGGCGCCGCCGCCCTACAGCTTCAGCGTCGAGGCGCATCCCGGGGCTCGCACGCCCGCGCTGCTGAACGGCTTCGCACTGTGGGTCGCGATGATGATCGGCCTCACGCTCGTCAACTACGGCTTCCCCATCGCGCAGATGGCGGTGCTCGACGAAGCCGCGGTGCCCGTGGTGCCGGTCGGGAGCCGATGATGGACGAGCGGCACACCCCCCGCACGGCTCCTTCGTCGCAACGCCCCGTCGGCTGGCGCCGCAGCGTGGCGGCCCTCGCGGGCCTGACGGCGGTGTCGTTGCTCGTCGGCTTCGTGTGGCTGCCTTCCGTCCACGAGGATTTCACCGCCGAGGGGCTGTGGGCGAGCATCTGCCGCGCGGCGGGCGTGCCCGCTCGCTGGTATACCGGGGGCACCGCACCGGCGGCCGCGCCGCCCGGCACGCAGGTGGTGCTGGCACGCGAGATGGCCCGCCCGCGGGATGCGGGCTCGGTGGGGCGCGGCGCCACGCTCGCCCTCAATTGCACGATGTGCCATGGCGCCCACGGCATGAGCACCTCCAACGCGCCCAACCTGGCCGGGCAGTACCCCGAGGTCGTGATCAAGCAGTTGCTCGACTACAAACACGGCCACCGCGTGAACGCGGTGATGCAGGCCCTGGCCGCGGGCCTGTCCGAGCAGGACATCCGCGACCTCGCCGCCTACTACGCCTCGCTGCCCAAAGCGCGCACCGCCCCCACCACCTACGACGAAACGCTGCCCGCGCTGGTGCGCGTGGGGGCCCCGCTGCGCAACATCGCTCCGTGCATCTCGTGCCACGGCGGGATCGACCAGAAGTTCGGCACCCCCTGGATCGAGGGAATGCCGCGCGACTACCTCGTCGCGCAGCTGCGGGCCTTCCGCAGCGGCGAACGTCGCAACGACCCCCAGGGCGTGATGCGCACGATGGCACGCCAGATGACCGACGCCGAGATCGAGGAGGTGGCCACCTTCTATGCCCGCAAGGCCGCCCCAGCCGGCGTGCAGGGTCACTAGCCGGGGGATCGCCCTGGGTAAGCCTCCCGCCCTGAAAGTTACAATTAGAGATATATTCGGTGCACCGTCCGAGGGTTCGCTACAAGGGGCTACACGTGGGATGCCGCCCCTCGGTAGAGTGCGTTGGGGGGCACCACAAGTGGCAGGACGTGATGGCGCGATGGGCGCGGGGCTCGATCGCCGCAAGGGCAGCCAGTTGGCCTCGATGGTCGGCGCGGCGCTGTCCGTGTTGCTGCTCGTCTCGGCGGTGGCGGCCGCGCTCTACCTGCAACATGCGGCGCGGCGGTCCTGGCAGCTCGAGGCCGACAACTACGCCCAGGCGCTGGCCGCCCACGCCAGCGAAGTGTTCGCCGCCAGCGAGTACCTGCTGCGCGGCATGGCCGAGTCGATGGAGGCCCTCGCCGCGGTGAGCGCCGCGACCGGGGCGAGCTTCCGGGACCTCGTCGGCACCCCCGAGGTGCACGACGAACTGCGCACCCGGCGCGCGCCCTTTCGCATGCTGGAGCAACTCGCGATCGCCGGGCCCGACGGCCGGGTGCTCAATTCCTCGCGGCCGTTCTCCTCGACCGCCGCGCCCGTGCTCGACTCCCGCGACATCGCCCGCCTGGTGGCCCAACCCCGGGGCACCACCTATCTGACGCCCGCCCGCCGCGACCCGTCCACCGGGATCTGGGCCTTCTATCTGTGCCGCGCCATCGTCGCCCCCGAAGGGCGGCTGCTCGCAGTGGCGGCCGTCGGCATCTCTTCGGCAGCCGTGTCGGCCTTCTTCGAGCGTTTGCATCTGCAAGGCCGGCTGCTTCGCCCCGGCGAGGCGGCCATCAGCCTGCTGCGAGACGACCTGGCCGTGCTCGCCCGCGCTCCCATCGCGGAGGCGGCCGTCGGCCACCGGCTGCTGGCTTCACCCCGGCTGCCCACCCCGGGCTGGCAAGGGGGGGCCGAAGGCGTGCCCATCCTCGTCACCTGGGAGATCCGCCCCGAGGCCGAGGAGCACTCCGTGCTCGCCACCCGCCGGCTCGAGCAGCATCCGGCGCTCGTGGCCGTCGCCGTGCACGAGTCGCTCTACCTGAAGGAGTGGCGCAGCCAGGCGCTGGCCATCGTGGCGCTGGCCGCCACCGCGCTGGCCCTGCTCGCCTATGCGTTCCGGCAACTCGTGCGCCGCTTGCGCGAACGCGAAGATCAGCACGCCGAGGCCGAGCGGCTTCGCCGGCAGGCCGAGGCCGCCAACCGGGCCAAAAGCCAGTTCCTCGCCACGATGAGCCATGAGCTGCGCACGCCGATGAACGGCATCCTCGGCTCGGCCGAACTGCTGGCCCGGTCCGGCCCCGGCGAAGAGCGCGAACAGCACGTGAAGAACGTGCTGCGCTCGGCGCGCCACATGATGGGGCTCATCGACGACATCCTCGACTACACGCAGCTCGAGGCCGGCGAGATCCCGCTGGTGCTGCAACCCTTCGATGCCGTGGCGGTGGCCCGCGACGTGACGCGCATGTTCGAGTCTGCCGCCCGGGCCAAGGGGCTGGAGCTGCGCTTCGAGGCGCCCGCGCAGACGCTGCCGCTGCTGCTCGGCGACGTGCATCACCTCGCGCTGGTTCTCGCCCACCTGGTGAGCAACGCCGTGAAGTTCACCCGCGAAGGGCACGTCACCGTGCGGGCCTGCGTCACCGCCACCGGCCCCTCGGGCAGCGTGCACGTGCTGCGCTACGAGGTCGAAGACACGGGCATCGGCATCTCGCCCTCCAAGCGCACCGAGATCTTCCACCCGTTCTCTCAGGTGGACGGCTCGGCGACGCGGGCGGCCGGGGGCACCGGGCTCGGCTTGGCCATCTGTCTCAAGCTCGCCCAGTTGATGGGCGGCGAACTCGACTTCAGCAGCACGCCGGCGCTGGGTTCGACGTTCTGGCTGCAACTGCCGCTCGAGCCCGCGCCCGAAGGCGCCGTGCCCCAGGCCTCCACCCGGCTGGAAGAGCGTTTCGTGCACAGCGGTGTGATGCCGTTCGAGCCGGTCGAGCCGCCTCCGGCCCCGCCCACCTGCCATGTGCTCGTGGTCGAGGACAACCCCGTCAATGCGATGGTCGTGCAGGCCCAGCTCGCCGAAATCGGCTGCGAAAGCACCGTGGCCGAAGACGGCGAGACGGCGCTGCGCATGCTGGCGAGCCAGCACTTCGATCTGGTGCTGCTCGACTGCATGCTGCCCGGCATCTCGGGCATGGATGTGGCGCGCCGCTGGCGCGCACTGGAGGCCGAGCACGGCCTGCCCCACCTGCCACTCGTGGCCCTGACCGCCGACGTGATGGACAGCAATCGCGCCGCGTCGGCCGCGGCCGGCATGGACGACTTCCTGCCCAAGCCGTGCAGCCTGGAGCAACTGCGCGGCGTCGTCGAGCGCTGGGCGCACGCCCGCTCGGGGCAGCCCCCCGCACCCTGAGGGCCCCTCCCGCTCGATCGGCACGACGGCCGCGCACGAGCGTTGCACGCCGTTGCACAACCGGCCCCTCGCGGCCCCGCGCATGCGAGATGCTCCACGGCCGGCATCTCTACGTCGTTTGCCGCCGCCCTTGCCCGACCATGCTGAAGTCGCTGATCCTGCTCCTCGGCGCCGTTGCCGCGCCGCTTGCCGCCCACGCCCAGGACGACGCCTACATGGGCCAGTTCAACCACGCCGGCCGGGTCATCTCCGACATCGCCGGCAACGCTGCCGTGGGCCAGTCGATCGAGAACCGCACCGGCCGCTCCCAGGACGACGCCCGCCCCGGCGAGGCCGACCTCACGTTCCGCCGCTACCCCAAGGTCACCCAGCTCGCACGCGAGGAGATCGCGGCGCAGACGCGCAAGAAGAGCCCCGAGGCGGCGCGCCAGTTCCTGCACGACACGCAGCACTACGACATCGCCGCCACGCTGCGGCGCGCGGGCCTGTCGCCGAACAACCTCGCCGACGCCGCGGCCTACCACGTGGGCGTCTACTGGGCGGCCGTGCATCGACGGGCCGAGCCGCCGGCCCCGGCGCAGATGCAAGGGCTGCGCCGCCAGATGGTCGAGGTGATGCGTCGTCGCAAGCCCGCCGCGCTCACGGAGGGCGTGCGGCAATCCATCGCGGACGAGTTGATGTTGCGGGCCTACTCGACCGAGCAGATGCTGCGCCTCCTGGCCCGCCAGCCCGACGCGCAGCAGGCCGCCCTCGTCAGCCGCGCCGCGCGGCAGCAGGTCCAGCGCACGATGGGCCTGGACCTCGCCGACTACGACCTCACGTCCGCGGGCCTCGTGCCCCGCGCGCGCTGAGCCGCGGGGCAGGCCGCGCCCGCGGCCCCCGCGCCCAACCCCGCCCCTCACGGCGCCCTCCGCCATGGGCCAGAATCGCGCAGACCCGCCAAGGAGATGCGCATCATGGACAGTCTGGACCTGCAGGTGCTGCGGCAAGCGCTGCAGTGGCGTGCCGAGGATCGCGGGGTGTGGCTCGTCACCGTCCTCGAAACCTGGGGCTCCGCGCCCCGCCCGCCGGGGGCGCTGCTCGCGATGCGCGACGACGGCCTCGTCGTGGGCTCGGTGTCGGGCGGCTGCGTGGAGGACGACCTCATCGCCCGCGTGCGGCACGGCGAGCGCGTGGACCGACCCACGCTCGTCACCTACGGCATCACCAAGGACGAGGCCGCGCGCTTCGGGCTGCCGTGCGGCGGCACGCTGCGGCTGGTGCAGGAGCCGTTGGTCGACGTGGGCTGGATCGAGGACGTGCTCGTGCGCACCCAGCGGCACGAGCTGGTCGCGCGCCGTCTCGACCTGGCGACGGGCCAAGTGACGATCGAGCCGGCGTCGCGCGCCGAGCGCTTCGAGTTCGACGGCCGCAGCCTGCGCGCGCTCTTCGGCCCGCGCTGGCGGCTGCTGCTCATCGGCGCCGGGCAGTTGTCGCGCGTCCTGGCTCCGATGGCCCTGGCGCTCGACTTCGAAGTCATCTGCTGCGACCCCCGGGAGGAGTACCACCTCACGTGGGACGTGCCCGGCACCCGCTTCAGCAAGGAAATGCCCGACGACTTGATCGTCCAGCTCCAGCTCGATCCGCACAGCGCCGTGGTCGCGCTGACCCACGACCCCAAGCTCGACGACCTCGCCTTGCTCGAAGCCCTGAAGTCCCCTGCCTTCTACGTCGGGGCGCTCGGCTCGCGCGGCAACACGGCCAAGCGCAAGGCCCGCCTCGCGCTGTTCGACCTGTCGGCCGAGGAGATCGACCGCCTGCACGGGCCCGTGGGGCTCGACATCGGCGCTCGCACCCCCGCGGAGATCGCCGTCTCGATCGTCGCCGAGCTCGTGGCCGTGCGCCACGGCGTGCCCCTGCGGCAGAAGAAGACCGCCTCGGCCCCGGCGAGGGCCTGCATCGACGCTCGCTGAGCTCGGGAACCACCCGCCGGCCCTGCGCGCCGGCGTGTTGCGTCAGGGTGCTGCAAGCCAAGCAACGAAAAGTTGCGGGCCCACCACCCGGAGTCCGTCATGCGTTGCCTCGATCCTTCCGCCATCGTCCGTTGGATGGCGGCCACCCTGCTGTTGGCCCTGGCCCCCCTCGCGGCGGCCGACGAGGGCGTGTCCGACACCACCGTCAAGTGGGGCATGTCGGCGCCGCTCTCCGGCCCCAACGGTGCCTACGGCCGCGCGATGAAGGAAGGGATCGAGGCGTACTTCGCGCAGGTGAACGCGCGCGGCGGCGTGGCCGGCCGGCGGCTCGAACTCGTGGCCCTCGACGACGGCTACGAGACGGCCGCCGCGGTGGCCAACGCGAAGCAGCTGATCGATGGGCACAAGGTGTTCGCGCTGCTTGGCTTCTACGGCACCTCGCCCACCGAAGCCGTGCTGCCGGTGCTCGAGGCACGGCGGGTGCCCCTGATCGGCACCGTGAGCGGGGCCGAGGTGCTGCGCAAGCCGGCCAGCCCTTACATGTTCCACCTTCGCGCCAGCTACAACGACGAGACGGCCGAGATCGTCAAGGCCCTCACCACCGTGGGTGTGCGGCGCATCGCCGTCTTCTACCAGGACGACGGCTTCGGCCAGGCAGGGCTCAAGGGCGTGGTGCAGGCCTTGCAGCAGCACCAGCTCCAGCCGGTGGCCACCGCCTCGGTGCCGCGCAACTCGGTGGACGTCGCGCAGGCCGTGCAGGTGATCGCGAAGGCCGAGCCGCAGGCCGTCGTGATGGTCACGCTCTACCGACCGACGGCGGAGTTCGTCAAACGCATGCGCGAGGCGGGGGCCTCGCCGCACTTCGTGGCGCTCTCCCCCGTGGGCACCGACCAGTTGATCGCCGAGCTGGGCCCGCAGCACAGCCGCGGGATCCAGGTGTCGCAGGTCATCCCCTATCCGTGGAGCGACAAGCTGCCCGTCGTGCGCGAGTACAAGAAGGTGCTGGCCGAGCACGCGCGGCACCACCACTTCTCGTACTACAGCCTCGAGGGGTACTTGAACGCCAAACTGGTGGTGGCCGCGATGGAGCGCGCCGGCCGGCCCCTGACGCGCACGCGCCTCATCGAGGCCTTGCGGGCCGCCCCCTTCGACCTGGGCGGGTACACCGTGAAGTACATCCCCGGGTCGAACTCCGGCTCCACCTACGTCGAAATCAGCGTCGTCGGGCAAGACGGGCGCATCCTCAACTGAACGGCCGCGAAGCGGCCCACGGCTTCGACCGCGAACGGCCCGCACAGCGAACGGCGCCTCGCGGCACACCCTCGCGGCACACCGCTTGCCGAAGGAGTACACGCCAGGCCGCCGCACTGCCGTGCGAGGGCCCCAGCGGCGCATCCCCGACGCCACTCATTCTTCCTGGAAGCCCGCGCGTCTGGAATGCCCCTCGCGCCGAGCCGGCTTGACCTTCCCCGCATGGGAGGGTGCACACTTCGGCCCCAGAGCAGGAGTACGCATGCAGCCTTCCCATGACCACCGGCACGCCGAACCCCGCGCTCATCATGGCGGCACCCCCCCGATGCACGACGGCACCGCCATGGAGGGTGGCCACACCGTCCACCCCGCGCACCGGGTTCAGGGCCGGCCGCAGGCCGCCGAGAAGCGCCCCGTCACGGCGAGCCCGGAGCAACAGGTCGAGTACACCTGCCCGATGCACCCGCAAGTGCGCCAGATGGGGCCGGGTCACTGCCCGATCTGCGGCATGGCGCTGGAACCCGTGGTCGCCACCGGCGAGGCCGGCGAGAGCCCGGAACTGCGGGACATGACGCGCCGGTTCTGGATCGGCACCGTCCTGACGCTTCCTGTGCTCGTGCTGGAAATGGGCGGTCATCTGACCAACCTGAACCATCTGCTCGGGCAGTCGCTGTCGAACTGGATCCAATTGGTGCTGGGCACCCCTGTCGTGATCTGGGCGGGCTGGCCGTTCTTCGTGCGGGCCGCGGCTTCGGTGAAGCACCGCAGCCTCAACATGTTCTCCCTGATCGCCCTGGGCACGGGCGCCGCCTGGCTCTACAGCCTGGTCGGCACCCTCGCGCCCGCGCTCTTCCCCGCCGACCTGAGAGGCGCGGACGGCGCGGTCGCCGTCTACTTCGAGGCCGCGGCCGTCATCACGGTGCTCGTGCTGCTCGGCCAGGTTCTCGAACTGCGAGCGAGGGAGAAGACTTCGGGCGCCATCAAGGCACTGCTGGGCCTGGCACCCAAGACCGCCGTGCGGGTGCGGCCCGACGGCTCCGACGAGACCGTCCAAGTCGAGGCCATCCAGGTGGGCGACCTGTTGCGCGTCCGGCCCGGCGAGAAGGTGCCGGTCGACGGCGAGGTCACCGAAGGCAAGACGAACATCGACGAGTCGATGGTGACGGGCGAACCGATTCCCGTGACCAAGGCCGCCGGCTCGAAGGTGACCGCCGGCACGCTGAACCAGACCGGCGGGTTCGTGATGCGGGCCGAGAAGGTCGGCGCCGACACCTTGCTGGCTCAGATCGTGCACATGGTGGCCGCAGCCCAGCGCAGCCGCGCGCCAATCCAGCGTCTGGCCGACCAAGTCGCCGGGTGGTTCGTCCCCGTCGTGATCGTCGTCGCCGTCCTGACCTTCCTGGCTTGGCTGCTGTGGGGGCCTGCCCCGGCGCTGAGCTACGCCCTCGTCACGTCGGTCGCCGTGCTCATCATCGCCTGCCCCTGTGCCTTGGGCTTGGCGACCCCGATGTCGATCATGGTGGGCGTGGGCAAGGGCGCGCAGCATGGCGTGCTCATCCGCGACGCCGAGGCGCTCGAGAAGATGGAGAAGGTCGACACGCTGGTGGTCGACAAGACCGGCACCTTGACCGAGGGGCGCCCCAAGGTCGTGCACATCGAGCCCGCCTCCGGGTTCACGGCCCACGAGGTGCTGCAGAAGCTGGCGAGCGTCGAGCGGGCCAGCGAACACCCTCTGGCGCTGGCCATCGTGGAGGACGCGCAGGCCCGCAAGCTCCCCTTGTCGCCCGTCACCGGTTTCGACTCCCCCGTCGGCAAGGGCGTCATCGGGACGGTCGAGGGTGAGCTCGTCGTCTCGGGCAGCGCGAAGTTCCTCGCCGAGCACGGCATCGACACCTCCCCCTTGGCCGCCTCGGCCGAGACGCAGCGGCAACACGCCGCCACGGTCATCTTCGTCGGGCTCTCGGGAAAGTTCGCGGGCTTCGTCGCCATTGCCGACCCGATCAAGGCCTCCACCCCTGCGGCACTGCGGGCCCTGAAGGCCGCCGGTGTGAGGGTGGTGATGCTGACCGGCGATGGGAAGACCACCGCGCAGGCCGTCGGACGGCAACTCGGCATCGACGAGGTGATCGCGGAAGTCTTCCCGGAGGACAAGGCAGCGGTCGTCCAGCGGCTGCAGTCCGAAGGACGCGTGGTGGCCATGGCAGGCGACGGCGTCAACGATGCGCCGGCCCTGGCACAGGCCCACGTCGGTATCGCGATGGGCACCGGCACCGATGTGGCGATGGAGAGCGCAGGCGTCACGCTCCTCAAAGGCGACCTGCTGGGCATCGTGCGCGCCCGCACCCTTTCTCGGGCCACGATGCGCAACATCCGCGAGAACCTGTTCCTGAGCTTCGTCTACAACGCAGCCGGCATCCCGCTCGCCGCAGGGGTTCTGTATCCCTTCTTCGGGCTGCTGCTGTCCCCCATCGTCGCCGCCGCCGCGATGGCCCTGTCGTCGGTGAGCGTCATCGTCAACTCGCTGCGCCTGCGCACGGTGCGGGTGGAGTGAGGCGCGGTTCCAATGTGCTGACGCCAAGGCGCGGGCGCCCTCGCCGAGGGCCTGAACACCCGCATCCCAGCCGTCAGTGGCTCTCGCCGTTCAAGCAGCCTACTCGCAGCGGCCCCAGGAAGCGCCTTGCGAGCCGCTCACTCCACCGTCACGCTCTTGGCGAGGTTCCGCGGCTTGTCCACGTCGGTGCCACGCGCGCAGGCGGTGTGGTAAGCCAGCAATTGCAGCGGCACCACGTGCAAGATGGGTGACAGCGCGCCGTAGTGCTCCGGCATGCGGATCACGTGGATGCCGGGCTCGCTTGCGATGTGGGTGTCGGCATCCGCAAACACGAACAGCTCGCCGCCGCGCGCGCGCACTTCCTGCATGTTGCTCTTGAGCTTTTCGAGCAGCGCGTCGTTGGGCGCGACGGTGACCACGGGCATTTCGCTCGTCACCAAGGCCAGGGGCCCGTGCTTGAGCTCGCCGGCCGGGTACGCCTCGGCATGGATGTAGCTGATCTCCTTGAGCTTGAGTGCGCCTTCGAGCGCGATGGGGTAATGCAAGCCGCGGCCGAGGAAGAGCGCGTTCTCCTTGCGCGCGAACTCCTCGGCCCACGCGATCACCTGGGGCTCGAGCGCGAGCACGGCCTGCAGCGCCGAGGGCAGGTGCCGCAGCGACTTGATGTGGGCGGCCTCCTGCTCGTCGCTCAAGCGCCCGCGCACCTGCGCGAGCGCCAACGTGAGCAGAAAGAGCGCGGCCAGTTGAGTGGTGAACGCCTTGGTCGAGGCCACGCCGATCTCCACCCCCGCGCGCGTGATGTAGGCGAGCTTGCACTCGCGCACCATCGCACTCGTGGCCACGTTGCAGATGGTCAGCGTGTGCGGCATGCCGAGCGAGCGCGCGTGCTTGAGCGCCGCCAGCGTGTCGGCCGTCTCGCCGGACTGCGAGATCGTCACCACCAGCGTCTTCGGATTCGGCACGCTCTCGCGGTAGCGGTATTCGCTCGCGATCTCGACCGAGGTCGGGATCTTGGCGATCGACTCCAGCCAGTACTTGGCGGTCGAGCCGGCGTAGTAGCTGGTGCCGCAGGCCAGGATCAGCACCTGCTCCACGTCCTTGAACACCGAGTAGGCGCCGTCGCCGAACAACTCCGGCGTGATGCCCTGCACGCCGTCGAGCGTGTCGGCCACCGCGCGCGGCTGCTCGAAGATCTCCTTTTGCATGTAGTGGCGGTAAGGGCCCAGCTCGGCCGCCCCGGTGTGCGCGAGCACGGTGCGCACGGGGCGCTCGACGCGCTCGAAGCGCTCGCTGCCGTCCACCCGGGCCTCGATCCAGTACTTGCCCAGTTGCAGGTCCACCACGTCGCCTTCTTCGAGGTAGGCGATCTGATCCGTGACGCCGGCCAGGGCCATCGCGTCGGAGGCGAGGAAGTTCTCGTGCGCGCCGGCTGCGCCCACGCCCAGCACCAGCGGCGAGCCTTCGCGCGCGCCAACCACGCGGTGCGGCTCTTCGCGGCAGAACACGGCAATCGCATAGGCCCCCTTCAGGCGCAGCGTCGCGCGCTTGACCGCATCGAGCAGGTCGCCTTCGTACAGCGAGTCCACCAGGTGCGCGATGACTTCGGTGTCGGTTTGGCTGGCGAACACATAGCCGCGCGCCTGCAGCTGCGCGCGCAGTTCGTCGTGGTTCTCGATGATGCCGTTGTGCACCAGGGCGATGCGCCCGGGCCGCTCCTCGTAGGCCCGCGGACCGGTGCCGTGCGAGAAGTGCGGGTGCGCGTTGTGCACGGCCGGCGCGCCGTGCGTGGCCCAGCGGGTGTGAGCGATGCCGGTCAGCCCCTCCACCCCCTCTCGGAGCACCTGCGCGTCGAGCTCGGCCACGCGGGAGGTGCTGCGCGCGCGGCGCAACTCGCCGCCCTGGTGCACGGCCACGCCACAGGAGTCATACCCGCGGTATTCCAGCCGCTTGAGCCCTTCGATCAGAACGGGAACGATGTTGCGCTGACTGACCGCGCCGACGATGCCGCACATGGGATGCCTTTCGAGACAAGCGAGAAAAGCGGCATCCTAGGAACGAGCGGCGAAAATTTTCCTTCAAATTTTGATCTTCGATGAAACGATACGCGATCACCACAACGGGATGGAATTTTCGTTCAGAATCGCCTCGCATATGAACGTATCGACCGTCCCCACCCCCCATCTGGATGCCACCGATCGCCGGCTGCTGGACAGCCTGCAGCGCGACGCGTCGCTGACCAACCACGAACTCGCGGCCCGCGTCCATGTCTCCCCCGCCACCTGCTTGCGCCGGGTGAGGCGCCTGGTCGAGCTCGGCATCATCGAACGACGAGTCGCCCTGCTCTCGCCAGACAAGCTCGGCGCCGGCCTCACCGCCATCGTCGAGGTGAGCCTGGACCAGCAATCCGCCGAGCGGCTGGCCGCCTTCGAGGCCCGCGCCGTGGCCGAGCCGGCGGTCCAGCAGTGCTACCGCACCTCCAGCGGGCCGGACTTCGTGCTGGTGGTGTACGTGCGCGACATGGAGGCCTATCACCAACTGGTGCAACGCCTCTACACCGAGGACGCCAACGTGCGCAACGTCAAAACATACTTCTCGGTCAAGCGCGCGAAGTTCGAGCCGGCGATTCCAGTCGCGGCGCCCACGGCATAGGCCTGGGCTACGCCGATCGCCGGGCCGAGTGCCCGATCGGCCATGTCAGGGCGCGACGCCATCGCCGCGTCGTACTGCCGGGTGATCCTCGCGCCCCGGTCCGCGGCGACCGCGAATTTGTTGCGACAGGCCTCATCGGTCGGCACTCCTCAGCGTACCCTCGCCCCGGTTCAAGCGGTACCGCGAGTGGCGCAGTCGCGGCAGATGCAGGCGCGCCGCTGGGCGTGCGCCGGCACGCGGTCCAGCAGTTCGGCGCTGAAGCGCACCTCGCTACACCAGCAGGCGCCACAGGCCCCGGCGGTGTCGCAGCTGCCGGCCATCGCGCAGCCGTTCGGCCCGCCGCACAAGGGGCAGCGCGTCGGATCGATTGGGGTCGGCGCGCCGGGAGTCGCTTCTGTGCCGTTCATGCTTCTCGCCCCGGTGAAGGCCGTCAGGCCTTCTTCTTTTGCGGGCGCTGCCACCCGGGGATGGTGACCTGCTTGGCGCGCGCCACGGTGAGCTGTCCGGCCGGGGCGTCTTTGCTGATGGTGCTGCCGCCGCCGATGGTGGCGCCGGCGCCGATGGTGACCGGGGCGACGAGCACGCAGTTGGAGCCCACGTGCACGTCCGCCTCGATCACGGTGCGGTGCTTGTTGGCGCCGTCGTAGTTGGCGGTGATGCTGCCCGCGCCGTAGTTGACGCGCTCGCCCACCGTGGCATCGCCGAGGTAGGCGAGGTGGTTCGCCTTGGCGCCGCGGGCGAGCGTGGAGTTCTTCACCTCGACGAAGTTGCCGATGTGCACCTCGGGCCCCAGGCGAGCGCCGGGACGCAGGCGGGCGAAGGGCCCCACCAGCGCGCCTTCGCCGACGATCACGCCGCCCGACTCGCCGTCGATGTGCGTGTACGGGTGGATCACCGCGCCGGCTTGGATCTCGGCATTGCGGATGCAGCAGTTCGCACCGATGCGCACGCCGTCGCCGAGCCGCACCTCGCCCTCGAACACGCAGTTGACGTCGATCTCGACATCGGTGCCGCAGACGAGCCGGCCGCGCACGTCAAAGCGTGCCGGGTCGGCGAGGCGCACGCCGGCTTCCATCAGCCGCTCGGCCTCGCGCCGCTGGTAGCGCCGCTCCAGGTCGGCCAACTGCGCCGGGCTGTTGACACCGAGCACCTCGACCTCGCTGGCCGCGTGGGCTGCCACCACGGGCACGCCCTCGGCCACCGCCATCGCGACGATGTCGGTGAGGTAGTACTCGCCCTGTGCGTTGTCGTTCTTCAGTTGGGCCAACCAGCGACGCAGTTGCGCGGTGGGCGCGGCCATCATGCCGGTGTACACCTCGCGGATGGCCCGCTGCTCGGGCGTGGCGTCCTTGTGCTCGACGATGCCCACCACGTGCCCCCCGCGCCCGTCGCCGCTGCGCACAATGCGCCCGTAGCCGGTGGGGTCCTGCAGCTCGATGGTCAAGAGAGCCAGCCGCTCGCCGGCACAGGCCGCCACCAGCGTCTGGGCCGTGGCGGCCTCGATGAGCGGCACGTCGCCGTTGAGGATCAGCGTGGTGCCGGCCTCGGCCAGGCGCGGCAGCGCCTGCTGCACGGCATGGCCCGTGCCCAATTGGGGCTCCTGACGCACGCAGACCACGCCCTCACGGCCCTGGATGGAGCGCTCCACCTCCTCGGCCCCGTGCCCGGTGATGGTGACGATCTGGCGGGCGCCGAGCGTGGCGGCCGTGTCGAGCACGTGGTGCAGCAAAGGCCGTCCGGCCAGGGTGTGCAGCACCTTGGGACGCTGCGACTTCATGCGGGTGCCTTTGCCCGCGGCCATGATGACGACGTCGAGGGTCATGCGAGAGATCCTGCAAGGAAAGTCGGGGGCGATCGGCGCAGCACCGAGCCGCGCGCGATGCAGATGGCGCGATTATCCGTGCCGGAGCGGACCGGCCAGCCCCCGGGGTCAGGGGCGGTGCGTGCCTGCAGTGCTGCGAGGCTCAGCGCGCCGGCGAGCCGGCAGGAGCACCCGGCTGCGGCGCCGAGGCCGCAGCGGCGGGGGCGGAGCCGTCGCGGGGGATTTCGATGCGCACGCGTCGGGGGCTGAGCGCCGGCCGCGGGAAGTCCTTCAGCGCGGCCTCGAACAGTGCCGCCTGCAGTCCCTCGTCGGTCCAGCGGCCGTCGTGGCGCGCACTCGTCTCGTACAGCACCTGCTTGGTCTTCGCGTCGCGGATGAGCACCGCCACCTGGAACACGTAGTACGGCGACGGGATCTGCCAGCCCAGGCCCACACCGAGCGCGGAGCGGTGGCCGAAGCCCCAGCCGGCGTAGCCATAGGGCCAGGGGTCGTCCCAGGGCGCGCGGTCGTAGCGGGTGCGGCTTACCCCGACCTGGATCGTCACGTCGGGCTGGGCCGATTCAGGGACGAGGCGAAACCCGAGCTGCTGCAGCGCCGGCAGCGCGAGCGCCTCGATGCGGGCCTGCTCCTCGGGACGTGCTTGCTGCGAGGGCAGCCGCTCGAACGTGAAGGTGCCGGGGCGACGCTGCTCGGGCCACTGCGTGTAGCTGGTGACGTCGCTTTCGATCAGCCGGGGCGTCGCGCACCCGGCCAGCACCACCGCCGCGGCCAGGCAGGCGGCCGTGCCCCATCGCTTGATCGTGTCCATCGCTCGTGCTCCTTGACCGCCTGCACCGCGCCGAGCACGCGGCGTGCCATCCTCGGTGTCGGCCGCGCTCTCACCGCGCCGCGCGTCACTCGTCCAGCCGCAGCCGCACCACCGCGCTGGCGGGCGGCGCGCATTCCTCGTCGTCGTCGAAGGCCTTGTCGCCGGCCGGGTCCGCCACCCCCGTGGGTTGGAGGTTGGCGAAGGGATACAGGTTCCGGTCCATCAGGTGCGAGGGCACCACGTTCTGCAGCGCGGTGAACATGTTCTCGATGCGCCCGGGGTACTTGCGGTCCCACTCGCGCAGCATCGCCTTGATCTGCTTGCGTTGCAGGTTCTCCTGGCTGCCGCACAGCGTGCACGGGATGATGGGGAACTGCCGGAAGGCCGCCCAGCGCTCCAGGTCCACCTCGTTCACATAGGCGAGCGGGCGGATCACCACGTGCTTGCCGTCGTCGCTCACCAGCTTGGGCGGCATGCCCTTCAACTTGCCGCCGAAAAACATGTTGAGGAAGAAGGTCTGCAGCATGTCGTCGCGGTGGTGGCCGAGCGCGATCTTGGTCGCGCCCAGTTCGCCCGCCACGCGGTAGAGGATGCCGCGGCGCAGGCGCGAGCACAGGCTGCACATCGTCTTGCCTTCGGGCACGACGCGCTTGACGATGGAGTAGGTGTCCTGCTCCTCGATGTGAAACGGCACACCGCGGCTCTTGAGGTACTCGGGCAGCACGTGCTCGGGGAAGCCCGGCTGCTTCTGGTCGAGGTTGACCGCGACGATGTCGAAGTGCAGCGGGGCGCGCTTTTGCAGGTTGAGCAGGATGTCGAGCAGCGCGTAGGAGTCCTTGCCGCCGGACAGGCACACCATCACCTTGTCGCCCGGCTCGATCATGTTGAAGTCGCCGATCGCCTGGCCCACGAGGCGGTGCAGCCGCTTGCCGAGCTTGTGGTTCTCGAAGGCGAGCTTGGCCGCACGGCGAGCCTCGTCGCTCGCCGCGCCCGTGCCCGCCTCGGGCAGCGTCGCCTCGGGCAGCGTCGCCTCGGGCAGCGTCGCCTCGGGCAGCGTCGCCTCGGGCAGCGTCGCCTCGGGGGCCGCGGCTTCGGCATGCGCGGCCATGTCGTGGAGGTCGTGGAGCACCGCACTCATCGCGTCTTGCCTCGTCATTCGCCTTTGATCCGGAACACCTCCACCCCCACCGCATCGCAGTCGGGGTAGACGTCAGGTTTTTCGGTGGACACGCGCGCCGCCTTGACTTGCGGGTGCGCGAGCATCAGCGCGAGCACCTCGTCGCACAGCGTCTCTTGCAGGTGGATGTGCCCCTTGGAGACGCGCTGAGCGATGGTGCGGCGGATGAAGTCGTAGTCCAGCACCTCGTGCAGTTGGTCTTGGCGGGGCGTGGTCTGGGCCAGCGGCACATACAGGTCGACGTTGATCAGCACACGCTGTTCGCCGCGCTTTTCGAAGTCGTGCACGCCGATGTTGATCCACACCTCGTAGTTGCGCAAAAAGAGGCGCCGGCAATCCATCAGCGCGGGGTGGCTCAGCATCGAATGCATGGGTCGGTCTTTCGCATCAAGAAGCGCCTCAGGGCTTCGCCTGATCGCAGCCCGGGGCCGCCTGCGCGGCCAGAAACATCACGTCGCGCGGCTGCGCGCTCATCAGGTGCTGGCCGCCATCGACCAGCAAGGTCGTGCCCGTGATCGCAGGCGACTCCAGCGCGAACCGCACCGCCCGCGCCACGTCCTCGGGGGTGGACGAGCGCCCGAGCGGGGTGAGCCGGTGCGCCGCCTCGAACTGCGCCTGGCTCATCGGCCCGGAGACGAGCGTGACCCCGGGCGCCACGCCGACGACGCGCACCTGCGGTGCCAGCGCTTGCGCGAGCAAGGTGGTGGCCGCCTCCAGCGCCGCTTTGGACAGCGTGTACGAGAAGTAGTCGGGGTTCGGGTTCCAGAGCTTCTGGTCCAGCAGGTTCACCACACAGCCGGCCGGCGCGCCCGGCCGCGCCTGCGTCAGGTGCTCGTGCAGGGCGCGTGTCAGCAAGATGGGCGCCGCGGTGTTGGCGCGCCAGTGCCGCTCCATCGTCGCATGCCCGAAAGCGGCCACGTCGTCGTACTCGAAGACCGACGCATTGTTGACCACCGCGTCCAGCCGCCCCATCTCGGCGAGCACCTGCGGCACGAGGCCGAGGCACGCCGCCTCGTCGGCGAGGTCCGCCCCGAACGCCCGCGCGGGCACGCCGCGCGCATGCAACTCGGCCACCAATGCCTGCGCCTCGGCGGCCGAGTGGCGGTAATGCACCGCGACGCCCCAGCCGGCTGCGGCCAGCTCGAGGGCGATCGCGCGACCGAGGCGACGCGCCGCGCCGGTGACGAGCGCGACCGGGCGGTCGGTGTGGAAATCGGGGCCGGCAGGCATGGTTCCTACAATGCGGCAGATGCGCGAGCACGAAGAACCCGTCAGTGTACCGGCCGACTTGCCGACCGCCCTGCTGCACAGGCTTTTGCAGGAGGCCGCCCCGACCGACGGCTGGCTGCCGTTCGACCGCTTCATGGCCATCGTGCTCTACGAGCCGGGCCTGGGCTACTACGCGCACGGCAGCCCCAAGTTCGGCCCAGGACCGGCCGGCGGCAGCGACTTCGTCACCGCCCCCGAGTTGACCCCCCTCTTCGGCCGCGCGCTGGCGCGGCAGGTGGCGCAGGCGCTGGAGCGCAGCGGGGCGCCCGAGGTCTGGGAGTTCGGCGCCGGTAGCGGCGCACTGGCCTCGCAGCTGCTGGCCTCGCTCGGCCAGCGGTGCGCCGCCTACCACATCGTCGATCTGTCGGGCAGCCTGCGCGAGCGCCAGCGCGAGCGCCTGGCCCGCGAGGTGCCGGCGCTGGCCGCGCGCGTGCACTGGCACGACCGCTGGCCCGAGGCGATCGAGGGCGTGGTCGTCGGCAACGAGGTGCTGGACGCGATGCCCGTGCAACTGCTGCATTGGGACGGGCACGAGTGGTTCGAGCGAGGTGTGCGCGTCACGCCGCTCGGGCCGCGCTGGGCCGACCGCCCGACGGCCCTGCGCCCGCCCGTCGAGGCGGCCTGGCCGCCGGGCACGGTGACCGAGATCCACCCCCAGGCCGAGGCCTTCGTCCGCACGCTGGCCGAGCGGCTGCGGCGGGGGGCGGCGTTCTTCCTGGACTACGGATTCCCCGAGCACGAGTACTACCACCCGCAACGCAGCGGGGGCACCTTGATGTGCCACCGCGCGCACCGCAGCGACACCGATCCGCTCTCGGACCTGGGGCTCAAGGACCTCACCGCCCACGTCAATTTCACCGGCATCGCACTGGCGGGCCAGGACGCGGGGCTGGATGTGATCGGCTACACCAGCCAGGGGCACTTCCTGCTCAACTGCGGGCTGCTGGAGCTGCTGCCGCCGGACGACGGCACCGCCACGGCCGAGCGCCTGCGCGACGTGGCCGCGGTGCAAAAGCTCGTCGGCGAGCACGAGATGGGAGAGCTGTTCAAGGTGATCGGCTTCGCGCGCGGCATCGCGCTGGACGACGCCCTCGGCTTCGCCTACGGCGACCGCACCCACACGCTGTAGGGCCCCATGCTGCGCTGGCTGCTCGTCGTAGTCATCGTGCTGGTGCTGTTCAACGGACTGCGCCCCTGGCTCGAGAAGCTGGGGCTCGGCCGCTTGCCCGGCGACCTGCACTTCAAGCTCGGCGGGCGCGAATGGCACCTGCCCATCGCCACCACGGTGCTGCTGAGCTTCCTCGCGATGCTGGTGGGCAAGCTGTTCTAGGCGCGAGGGCCGGCGGCCCTAGAGGTGGATATCCCAGCGTCGCGCGCAGCGGTTGCAGCGCACGCACAGGCGCCCGCCTTCGTCCGTCCCCTGCAGGCTCCACGCCGCATAGGCGCGGCACTGCGGGCACACGGCCTGATTGGCGACGTCCTCGGCATGGAGCAGCAGGTAGAGGTAGCGCCGCAACGCCCATAACGAGATGGCCGCGCTCACGGCCGCGCACAGCCCCATCAGCGCCCGATCCGACCACACCCGGCTGTCGCCATAGGCTTCGGCCGCCGCGAACAGCCCCACCAGCCCGAGCAGCATCAGCACGAGATGCAGATGACTGCGCACCAACTCGCGCTCGTACCACTTGCGAAAGCCGAGCCGCTCGATCGTCTGCGGGATGTCCATGGCCGCCCCCCATGATGCGGCGTCGGGCTCTGGCGCACTCCGGGCCGCGGGCACGGCGCCCCTCGGGCGCCTGGGCGCATCTTCTACCGCGAGGTGCACGGACGCCAGCGCGACGTCGATTGATCGACTGCCCCGCAGGGGAAAAGCCGCGGGCTCACGGGACGGCCTTCGCGTGCCCTGCCCACCTCAGGGCGCGGGCATGCCAGGCAGGGCCGCGGCCACCGCGCGGGCCCGGGCTTCGTGAATCGCCTGGGCGATGCGCGGGCCCTGCAGGCCACGGGCGAGTGCCTCTTCGGCCACCAGCGCGGTACAGACCCCTTGCGCGGCCCGCAACGCCGCCAGCAGCCGGGGTCGCGGCGCGTAGGGCTGCCGCTCCAGACCCAACCGGCCCCGCGCATCGCATTCGCAGGCCAGCAGCATCTGCTCGAAGCGCTGGGGCCGCCGAAACGCGTCGCACCGCTCCAGCAACCGCACCACGGCCGCCGGACCGAACTCGCCGCTGCGATGCACATGACCGTGCTCACGCGCCACCACTTCCGCCAGTTCGCGGCACTCGGTGGGCACGCGCAGGCGCTGGCAGAGCCCGCGCAGCAGCTCGACGCTGCGCTGCTCGTGTCCGAGGTGGCGCGGCAGGATGTCCGGCGGTGTGGTGCCCTTGCCCAGGTCGTGGCACAGGCATGCGAAGCGCACTTCCAGCGGCGCTTCGAGGCTCGCCGCCATGTCGAGCACCAGCATCAGGTGCAGGCCGGTGTCCACTTCGGGGTGGTAGTCCGCCCGCTGCGGCACGCCCCACAGCCGGTCCACTTCCGGCAGGATGCGCGCGAGCGCCCCGCAGGCGCGCAGCACCTCGAACATCCGCGAGGGCCGGGGCTCCATCAAGCCGCGGGCGAGTTCCTGCCACACGCGCTCGGGCACGAGCGCGTCCACCTCGCCGTGCTCGACCATGCGGCGCATGAGCATCAACGTCTCGCCGGCCACGCTGAAGTCGGTGAAGCGGGCGGCGAAGCGGGCCAGGCGCAGGATGCGCACCGGGTCCTCGGCGAAGGCGGGCGACACATGCCGCAGCACCCGCGCCTGCAAGTCGTGCAGCCCCCCGTAGGGGTCGATCAGCCGGCCCTCCTCGTCCTCGGCCATCGCATTGATGGTGAGGTCACGGCGCAACAGATCCTGCTCGAGCGTCACGTCCGGCGCCGCATGAAAAGTGAAACCGTGGTAACCGCGTCCTGTCTTGCGCTCGGTGCGCGCCAGCGCGTACTCCTCCCGCGTCTCGGGATGCAGGAACACCGGGAAGTCGCGCCCCACCGGCGTGTAGCCGGCCGCCACCATCTCCTGCGGCGTCGCGCCCACCACGACCCAGTCGCGATCCTGCACGGGCAACCCGAGCAGGCGATCGCGCACCGCCCCGCCGACCATGTAGACCTTCATGGCGCCAGTATGCGCGAGCCCGCGCGCCGTAACGAACCCCGTCCGCAGAGCAGTGCCCATGCCCGCCGCCGTCCCGCGCGCACGGGATGGGTGTGAAACCATCCCACCGATACAACTTGCTGGCGGCACGGTGGCGGCCCCGCGGGGCATGCCGCTCGCAGCCGCGATTCCGTAACGCTGCAAATTTGGGGAGTGATATGAAACTGAAACCTTGGATCGCCGCCCTGGCTCTTGCTGCTGCCGCCGCGACGCCGGCGATGGCGACGGACCTGGGCGTGCTCGACGACCAGCCCGATGTCGTCACCCGGACCTTCACGTCTCCCGGGCTGACCTTCGCCGACGACTACATCTTCGACCTCGTCCTCGACAGCGACGTCTCGGGCAGCGCGACGAACCTCAAGCTCTCGCTCAACGGCATCCAGTTCCTGGACATCGCCAACTTCTCGCTGTCGCTGTACGACTCGTCCAACACCTTCCTGGGTGCGGCGAGCCTGGTGGACGGCTCCTACCAGCTCAACGACGTGTTCCTGACCGCCGGCAACGACTACTACTTCCGCGTGGCCGGCACAGTGACCGGCTGGGCGGGCGGCAGCTACTCCTTCTCGGCGGTGGCTCAGCCCATCCCCGAGCCGGAGACCTACGCGCTGATGCTCGCGGGCCTGGGCGCGCTGGGCTACATGTCGCGCCGCCGTCGCCAGGGCTGAGGTGAACTGCGGCCCGCCTCGTCGCGGGCCACGAGCCGACGGGCCCCTCGGGGCCCGTTCTCTCATCCGGCTCGGCGCGAGCGATACGGCTCGTCGAAGTCGAGGAAGTCCTGCTCGGCCATCGCCTCGCGCACCCACGCCTGCATCGCGGGCAAGGACCACACGCGATCCACGTACGCTTGCACCGCAGGCGGCACCGGCACGCCATAGGTGCGCAGCCGGGTGCAGACCGGCGCGAAGTAGGCGTCGGCATTCGAGAACCCGCCGAACAGGAACGGCCCGCCGGAGGCGTCGAGCAACTGCGTCCACATCTGCACGATGCGCTGGACGTCTCGCACGACGGCAGGTTCGCTGGCGAGCACGCGCCGGCCCACCTCCAGCAGCGACGCCTCGATGTTCATCGGAAAGTGCTGCCGCAGCGCGACGAAGCCCGCGTGCATCTCCGCGCAGACGCTGCGCGCCCGGGCGCGGGCCTTCGCATCGGCCGGCCAGATGGGTTTGGCGGGGAACTTCTCGGCCAGGTACTCGACGATGGCCGGCGTCTCCCACACCGCAAAGCCCTCGTCGACGAGCACGGGCACCCGACCGGCGGGTGTGTAGCCCGCGAGGAAGCGCTTGAACTCCGAGCCCTCCTCGAAATCCAGGCGCAGCTTGACCTCCTCGAAGGGGATCTCCAAAGCGGTCATCAGCAGCCACGGTCGAAGCGACCAGGACGAGTAGTTCTTGTTGGCGATGATCAGTTGCACGATGCGCGCTCCACGGGAGAACAGCGCCCCATGCTAGCGCCAACCGCGCCGCCCGTCCCGGCCATGCGGACCTCGCCGCCGGTCGCGGCCCCGGGCCCGCCCTCAGACCCGTCGCGCCGCCGCGCGGAAGAGGTTGAGCCGCACCTTGCCCTCGGCGGGCCCGAGGTAGCCGGGCGCCACAGCCGCAGGCCCGACCGGCGCAATGCCCAGCGCCTCCAAGCCCGGATGCCGGCCGGTCGCCACATTGGGCACGCGCATCGAGGCCAGGTTGTCGCGGCTCATCAAGGGCTGGCCGGGCAGCCACTCCATCAACAGCGCCTGCAACCAGGCGAGGGGACGGGGCAACGGGACGATCGGGCGCGGGTGCCCGGCCCACACGCCGGCGCAGTGCACCAGTTCGCGCAAGGTGTAGACCTGCGGGCCCACGAGTTCGAAGATGCGCCCGATGGTCGACGTGTCGTCGATGCACCGCACGATCGCGTGGGCCACGTCCTCCACCCACACCGGCTGGAACTTGGCGTCGGCCGCGGCCAGCGGCATCACGGGCAGCACCCGTTGCAAGCGCGCGAACAGATTGAGGAAGCGGTCCTCCGCGCCGAACATCACCGACGGCCTCAGGGTGGTCACGTCCAGGTCCCCGCCTTCCAGAAGCACCGCTTCGCCGCGCGCCTTGGAGCGCAGGTACATCGACGGGGCGTCGGGCGCGGCGCCCAGCGCGCTCACGTGCACCACCCGCCGCACCCCGACGCGCCGGCAGGCCTCGGCCAGCTTGCGGGGCAGTTCCACGTGCACCCGCTCGAACTCGCGTTCGCGACCGTGCAGGATGGCCACCAGGTTGACCACCGCATCGCAGCCGGCGAGCAAGCGCGCCAGTTGCGACGGGTCGTGCACGTCGGCTTGCTCCACCTCCAGCGTGGGCAGCATCTGGATGTGACGCGCATGGCCGCGCCACCGGGTGGGCACCACGATCGTGCCGCTGCCGCCGTGATTGCGCTCCACCAGCTTTTCGCACAAGTGGGTTCCGACGAACCCGGAACCGCCCAACACGAGGATGTTGTTATTCATCTTGCTTCTCCCGTCGAACTTCTCCGTCGAACTCGTCACAGCACCGGTGCCGTCCTCGGACGATCTGCTGCGGCGGCCCGTCGCACCTCAAGGCAGGTCCGGTTGCGGGGGCGGCGCATTGGGATCGCGCGGGCCGATCACCTGGCCCAGCCGCGCTCGCAGCGAGGTCATGCGTCCGTGCAGTTGCGCCGCATAGTAGGTCGCGTTGGACAACACCTTCTTGACGTAATCGCGCGTCTCGGCAAAGGGGATGCTCTCCACCCACACCGGCGCCTCCAGCACCGCCCCTTCGCGCCAGCGGCGCGGCCGGTTGGGCCCGGCGTTGTAGGCGGCGGCCGCCAGCACCTGCGAGCCGCCCATGTCGTCGAGCACGAGTTTCAGGTAGCTCGTGCCCAGCGCGATGTTGGTGTCGCGGTCGGTGATGAGCTCCGGCGAGTAAGGCAGGCCGATCTTCTTGGCCGTCCAACGGGCCGTCGCCGGCATCAGCTGCATCAGCCCCGATGCGCCCACGCCGGAGCGCGCGTCCATGATGAAGCGCGACTCCTGCCGAATGAGGCCGTACACGTAGGCCGGATCGAGGCCGATCTCGCGCGCACGTGTCGTCACCTCGCGGCGAAACGGCGTCGGAAAGCGCGTGTCCAGGTCGAACTCGGCCTTCGTGCGGTCACTCGTGTTGATGCAGCGGTCCCACACCTGCGCGGCGCAGGCGCGCTCGGCGGCGGCCAGGAGTTGCCGATCGTCCATGCGCCCGGCACTGGTGAAACTGAGCGTCCAGTTCCACTCGCGCACGCCCTCGTTGCGCAGCCCGAGGGCGATGAGCTGCAGCGCGCGCGTCAGCCCCGGGTTGCTGCGGGCCGCTTCGCGCTCGGCCTCGGTCAACGGGGCGGGCTTGGGCGGCAGCTCCAGCGGGCGTCCGAGGTCTTCGGTCGCGAGCTTGCCGTAGTACGTCGGTTGCCCGGCGATCGATTCCAGCAACTCGCGCGACTGGCGCCGCAACGCCTCGCCGTCCTGCGAGTCGCCAGCGATGGCCGACAGCGCCCGCGCTTTCCAGTACACCCAGCCGGCGTCGGCCTGCTCGGCCGGGCCCATCGCATTGATGGCCTGCACGACCTGCTGCCAGCGCCCGGCGCGAAGGGCGGCACGCGCCTTCCACGCCAGCATGTCGTCCGACCACTCCGTCTCGTGCGCGCCCATGCTCGCCCGCTGGAAGTAGTCGGCCGCATGGGGCAGCAGCCGGATGGACGCCTGCTTGGCGATGCTGGCCCAGGCCCAGGAGGCGAGCGGCGCGGGCAGGCGCCGCTCCCAACCGTCTTCCATCTGCTTGGCCGCCGCCTCGGGATCGCTCGCGGCCAGGCGGGCCAAGGCCATCGCGGCGAGTTCGGCCTCGGCGTGGGGGCGTGCCGCCGCCTTGCGGGCGAGGTAGCGGGCCGGGTTGTCCACCAGCTCGTCGAACTTGTTCGCGAATTCGGTGCCGGCGAGCACGACGGCCTGCCGGGCCGCGTTGCGCTTGTGGGCGTCGAAAGCGTGTCTTGCCTTGCGCCACACCTCCGAGGCGGGCAGCTCGCCGGCGCCGTGCAGCGTGAGGGCCATGAGCGAGCAGCCCTGATCAGCCTCGCGCTGCGCGCGCCACGCCTCCACGGCCGCCCGGCGCACATCCTCGCCGGCCTGGTGGCGCGCCAACACCGCATAGCACGCGACCTCACGGTCGTCTTGCATGCGGAACTTCGGGTACTCGGCCGCGAAGCGGCCCCAGTCGCGGCGACGCCCGAGCTCGAGCAGCCAGTCGTTGCGCATCCGATCTTCGACGTAGGTGTCGGGCCACCGCTCGAAGAAGGCCTGCACCTCCTCGGGCGTGGCCTCCTGCAGCCGGTTGAGCAGTTCCCAGTAGTCCACCCACATCGCGAGCGGGTGCTGCTGCGAGGCCGCCTGGATCTTCAGCGCCGCAAGCTGGCGCGCATCGCGCTTGCGCCAGGCCTCGCGCGCCTGCACGACGACATCCGACTGCGCCGCGGCCGGCGCGGGCGCCAGGCCCGCCGCCACGCCGAGCACGATGCCCAACGCCGCAGCCGCACGCCGCACGCCGGACGCGAGGGACGCTTCGAAAGGCCGTCGATATACTGACTTCACGCTGTGTGCCCCATCCATGTGTTCTGCCCCTGCCGCCCCTCGCTCCAGCTCTCCGTCCAGCGCCGAGCCCGGCCCGTCGGGCCTCTCGTCGAGCGGCGGCCCGGCTCCTGCCGGCCCCTCCGAGCGCGTCGCCTTGCGCGCCCGGCTGCTCCAGGAGCGCGAGCAGTGGGCCGCGTCGGCCCTGCACCCGGCCGCCGAGCAGGCCCTCGCCGCGCATCTGCGTGACGTGGTGCTGCAACTCGAGCCCGAGCGGCTCGGCCTGTACTGGCCCCTTCGATCCGAATTTAACGCAGTGCTCGCGTTGCGCGCTGACGGCCGCACGGCCTCCCTGCCCGGTGCATTGCCATGGGCGCGGAAGAATCCACGTTCGATGGAGTACCGTGCGTGGAACGGCGAAGAGCCCACCCTCACCGACGAATGCGGCATCCCCGGCTGTGCCGGCCCGACCGTGGTGCCCGACGTGGTGCTGGTGCCCTGCGTCGGCTACACGCGCCGCGGCTACCGGCTGGGCTATGGCGGGGGCTACTTCGACCGCTGGCTGGCAGAGCACCCCCACGTCACGGCGATCGGCATCGCCTGGAGCGCGTCGGAGGTGGACTTCGTGCCCGAACCGCACGACCACCCGCTCTCGGCGATCGTGACCGAACGCGGCGTCGTCGCGGAGTGAATCGCTTCGGCTCGGCGGCCCTCGCGGCCCCGCGCTATTCGGCGCGACGCTTCTTCTCGGGCGGGGCCTCGGCGGCCTCGGCCGTCTCGACCGGCCGGCGGGCACGGGGATGCGCGATCTGCGGGACGACCTCTTCGATCTTGTTCTCGCGCATGTAGTCGTTCATCTCGCGCCAGCCCGCGAACACCGCGGCCTTCTCGGCCTTGGGATTGAGCGCGTAGCAGTCCTCGATGGCCCGGCCCGCATGCCGGCACGCACCGCCCAGCGCCTTGCCCTCGGCTTCCTTGCGCGCGGCGATCTTCTCCGCCGACTCGATGCCCAGCTGATCGCAGGCGGCCAGCAGCGGCAGCACGAGACAGGCGATGAACAGTGGGCGCAAGGTCATGGTGGCGGTACGAAAAAGGCAAGCCGAAGACGCGGCTTGCCTTTGCATCATCGGCCGTCGCGGCCGGAACTTGAGCGCCGCGCTTGCGGCGGCCGCGCCCGGCGCCACGAGCGCGATCAGCGGGACACCATGCCGCCGCGCGCCATCGCAAGCAGCCGCGCGACACGCTCCTCCGTGCTCGGGTGGGTGCTGAACAAGCTGCTCAGCCCCCCGCCCGACAGCGGATTCATGATCATCATCTGCGCCGTCTCGGGGTGGCGCTCGGCCGTCTCGAGCGGAATGCCGCGCGCGTAGTGGTGGATCTTCTCGAGCGCCGAGGCCAAGGCCTGCGGATCGCCGGAGATCTCCGCGCCGCCGCGGTCGGCCTCGAACTCACGCGCCCGGCTGATCGCCATCTGGATCAGGCTGGCCGCGATAGGGGCCAGGAGCGCCACCAGCAGGCCCACCACCGGATTGGCCGGCCGCCCCTCGCCGTCGCGCCCGCCGAAGAACATCGCGAAGTTCGCCAGCATCGAGATCGCACCGGCCATCGTCGCGCTGATCGTCGAGATCAGGATGTCGCGGTGCTTCACGTGCGCCAGTTCGTGGGCCATCACGCCCCGCAGTTCGCGCTCGGTCAGGATGCGCATGATGCCGGTGGTGGCGGCCACCGCGGCGTTCTGCGGATTGCGGCCGGTGGCGAAGGCGTTGGGCGCCTGCTCGTCGATGACGTACACGCGCGGCATGGGCAGCCCCGCGCGCTGCGCGAGCTCGCGCACCATGCGGTAGAAGTGCGGCGCGGTGGTCTCGTCCACCTCGCGGGCGTTGTACATCTTCAGCACCAGCTTGTCGCTGTACCAGTAGCTGAAGAAGTTCATCGCCAGCGCGACCGCCAGCGCGACGAGCATGCCCTGCTGCCCGCCGATCAGCGCGCCCAGCGCCATGAACAGGGCCGTGATGGCGGCCATCAGGATGGCCGTTTTGAGCAGGTTGAACATCATGCGTCCTTCTCGTCTCGTGGACCGCAGCTCAAATGCGGCCCTTCGGTTGCAAATCAAGTCACGTGCCGGGCGGCTCGGCGGGGGGGAGCTCGAACACCGCCCCGGCCTCCAGCGGGTGCCCGGCCAGGAACTCGGCGGCCGCCAAGCGCCGCCCGCCGGGCTTCTGGAGTTCGGTGAGCTGGAGCGCTCCTTCTCCGCAGGCCACCACCGGGCCCTGCGCTTCGACCCGCAAGACACGCCCGGGTTCACCCGAGCCGCCCGCCGGCACGCCGCGCCAGCACTTCAGCGGCACCCCGGCCAACACCGACCACGCCCCCGGGAAGGGGTCGAAGGCCCGCATCCGCCGCTCGATCACGGTGGCCGGCTGCCTCCAGTCGATCGCCGCCTCGGCCTTGTCGATCTTGTGCGCATAGGTCACGCCCCCGGCCGGCTGCGGCGTGCGAGACAGCCCGCCGCAGGCTGCCAGTTCGAGCGCCTCGACGATGAGCCGCGCGCCGAGCGCGGCCAAACGGTCGTGCAGCGAGCCGGTGGTGTCGTCCGGGCGGATCGGCTCGCGCTCGACCAGCAGCATGTCGCCGGTGTCCAGCCCCTCGTCCATCTGCATGATGGTGATGCCCGTCACGGCATCGCCCGCCTCGATGGCGCGGTGGATGGGCGCGGCCCCCCGCCAGCGTGGCAGCAGCGAGGCGTGGATGTTCAGGCAGCCCAGGCGCGGCAGGTCGAGCACCCACCGGGGCAGGATCAGGCCGTAGGCGGCGACCACCATCACGTCGGGCCGCGCGGCCTCGAGGGCGGCGCGCGCCTCGGAGGCATCCTCCGGGTACTTGCCATCGAGCCGCAGACTGCGGGGCTGCACGACGACCAGGCCGCGCTCCAGCGCGCACTGCTTGACCGGGCTGGGGGTGAGCTTCATGCCCCGCCCCGCCGGCCGGTCGGGTTGCGTCAGCACCAGCGGCACCTCGAAGTCGGCCGCGACCAGCCGCTGCAGCGCCGCACGCGCGAACTCCGGCGTGCCGGCGAAGGCCACCCGCATGCGGCCCCCGCGCTCAGCCACGCACTTCCTCGCGTTCGCGCTTGAGCATCTTCGTCTTGATGCGGTTGCGCTTGAGCGGCGAGAGGTACTCGACGAACACCTTGCCCATCAGGTGGTCCATCTCGTGCTGCACGCACACTGCCAGCAGGCCGTCGGCGTCGAAACGGTATTCGCGTCCGTCGCGGTCGAGCGCTTTGACGGTGACTTGCGCGTGGCGCTGCACCTTGTCGTACACGGCAGGCACCGACAGGCAGCCCTCCTCCCAGACGATCTTCTCCTCGCTCGCCCAGACGATCTCGGGGTTGATGAGCACCCGCGGCTCGTTGCGGTCGTCGGAGACGTCGATGACGATCACGCGCTCGTGCACGTCCACCTGCGTGGCCGCCAGTCCGACGCCGTGCGCGTCGTACATCGTCTCCAGCATGTCGTCCACGAGCTGGCGGATGCGCTCGTCCACCTGCTCCACCGGTCGGGCCACCTTGTGCAGGCGGGGATCGGGGTAGCGCAGGATGTTCAGTTTGGCCATGGTGCGTGCGGTCCTTTCACCCTTGCCGGCGCGGGCCGCCGCTGTCGACGGCAGGCAACGCGCCGAGCGTGACGCAGTGCCGCTCCCGTGGTGAGGGCCGGCAGATTTCGTTGCGACATCAAGGGTTTATCGGCAGAATCTGTGAAACTAAGTGAGGATTTTCGCCGAATTGCAGCTGCTCGGCGGCCCCAAAACCATTAACCATATGACGCCATGGCCGCCCATTTCCAGGCCGTGACGGAGAGCGGAGACCCTGCATGACCCGAACCTCGATGCTGCGCGCCCGTCCGGCGGGCTTCCTGGCGTCTCGCATCCTCCCGGGGGCCCTCGCAGCCGTGCTGGCGGCAGGCGCGTCCACCGCGGGGGCCACCACCTACCCGGTCACGCCGCAGCAGCGAGCCACCGCGCAGCAGGTCGCCCAGGCCGGCGTGCCGCTGTCGGAGCTGGCCCCGAACGCCCCCGACACCTACACCGTCAAGCGCGGCGACACGCTCTGGGACATCTCCGCCGTCTTCCTGCGCCGCCCGTGGCGCTGGCCCGAGCTGTGGGGCATGAACCTCGACCAGATCCGCAATCCCCACCTCATCTACCCGGGCCAGATCCTCTACCTGGAGAAAGTCGACGGCCGCGCCCGCCTTCGCGTCGGCCAGCCCGTGGGCGACGGGCAGACGGTCAAGCTTTCGCCGCGCGTGAGGGCCCAGTCCCTCGGCCAGGGCGCGATCCCCTCGATCCCGCTGCATCTGATCGAGCCGTTCCTCAACGAAGCGGTCATCTTCGACACCAACGAGCTCGACACCGCCCCCCGCATCGTCGCCACGCAGGAGGGCCGGGTGGTCATCAGCCGCGGCGAGCATGCCTACGTGCGCGGCGACATCGCCAACGCGCGCGATTGGCGCATCTTCCGCAATCCCAGGCCGCTGCTCGACCCGGCCACCAAGGAAGTGCTGGGCTACGAGGCGGTGTACCTCGGCGCCGCCGAGTTCACCCGCCCCGGCGGCACCGGCGCCAAGGGCGAGATCATCCCGGCCACCTTCACCGTCCAGTCCACGCGGCTGGAGATCGGCGTGGGCGACCGTCTCGCTCCCGTACCTGGCCGCGAGTTCGTCAACTACGTGCCGCACGCGCCGCAGCAGAACATCGAAGGCCTGATCGTCTCGATCTACGGCGAGGCGCTCACCGCCGGGCAGAACCAGATCGTCGCGTTGAACAAGGGCGCCAAGGACGGGCTGGAGCGCGGGCACGTGCTCGCGCTGTGGCGCTACGGCCGCGAGACCCGCGACACCACGGACGGCAGCCGCACGCCCATCAAGCTGCCCGACGAGCGGCACGGGCTGCTGTTCGTGTTCCGCACGTTCGAGCGCATGTCCTATGCCTTGATCCTCGACGTGCAGGAGCCGGTCAAGATCGGCGACCGCTTCACCCAGCCTTGACCGCAGGGATCGCGCCTCGCCCCCGGCGCGGCGCCTGATACTCTCACGGTGATCGACAAGGACGAACTCGCCGCGTGGCTGCGGCTCCTCGAGACCCCTGATCTGGGCCCGCAGGAGGCGCGCCGGCTGCTCGCCGCCTTCGGCTCGCCGCAGGCGGTGTGGGAGGCCGGGCCCACCGCCTGGCGCGCGCTCGCGCCCCCGGAGGTGGCCGGCGCGCTGGCCGCCGAGCCGCAAGGCTGGGCCGAGCATGTGGAGGCCGCCTGGCAGTGGCTCGGCGCCGACCCGCGCCGGGCCATCGTCACCCTGGGGGACGCGCACTACCCGCAGCGCCTGCTCGACATCCCCGACCCGCCCCTGCTGCTCTACACGCTCGGCCGCCGCGAACTCCTCAACGCCCCGTCCCTCGCCGTCGTGGGCAGCCGCAACCCGACGCCGCAAGGTGCCGAAAATGCGCGCAGCTTCGCCCGGCACCTCAGCCAGGCGGGCCTGACGGTGGTCTCCGGCCTGGCCCTGGGCATCGACGGCGCGGCACACGAAGGCGCCCTCGAAGGCCCGGGGCGCACGGTCGCCGTCGTCGGCACCGGCCTCGACCGCGTCTATCCGAAGCGGCACCTCGCGCTCGCGCACCGCCTGGCCGACGAGGGGCTGATCGTGAGCGAGTACCCGCTCGGCACGCCTCCTCTCAAGCCCAATTTCCCGCGGCGCAACCGGATCATCTCGGGCATGACGTGCGGCACGCTGGTCGTCGAGGCCGCCGTGCATTCGGGCTCGTTGATCACCGCCCGGCTCGCCGCCGAGCAGGGACGCGAGGTGTTCGCCATCCCGGGATCGATCCACTCGCCGCAGTCGCGCGGCTGCCACCTGCTCATCAAGCAGGGGGCCAAGCTCGTCGAAGGCGCCGAGGACATCCTGGAGGAACTGCGCCTGGACGCCCCTGCCCCCGCCGCCGCCTGCGCCGGCCCGGCCGACCACGCGCCCACGGCCCGGGACCCGGTGCTCGAGGCCCTGGGCCACGACCCCGCCAGCCTCGACGCCCTGGTCGCGCGCACCGGCTGGCCCGCGGCCGAGCTCTCGGCACGGCTGTTGGAGCTGGAGCTCGAGGGCCACGTCGCCCGCTTGCCGGGCCAGCTGTTCCAGCGCCTCGAACGGGCCTGACAATCCGGGCCGATCCGCCCTCGGCCGCCGGGGGCGCCCGCGCCGATCGCAGCTGCCCGCGTTACCCCTGCCACGGTCCCGGCCCGATGCGCTGGGGTATAGTGGGACGCATGTTCGACGTGCTCGTCTATCTCTACGAGAACTACTGGCGGCCCGACGCATGCCCGGACGCCGCCCAGCTCGCGCGCAAGCTGACCGCCGTCGGCTTCGAGAGCGACGAGATCGAGGAAGCGCTGCACTGGCTCGAAGGCCTGCACCAGCTGGTGCAATCGCACGGAGCCAGCCAGCGGCCCGACAGCCTGCGCGTCTTCACACCAGCAGAGCTCGACCTGCTCGGCGAGGAATGCATCGGCTTCATCTCGTTCCTGGAGAGCGCGGGCGTCCTGCCGCCGCACCTGCGCGAGATCGTCATCGACCGTGCGATGGCGAGCGCTCCGGTGCGCCTGGAGGACCTGAAGATCATCGTGCTGATGGTGTTCTGGAGCCTCGGCGAGGAGCCGGACGCGCTGATCCTCGACGAGTTGTTCGTCGACGCCGCCGACCGGCTCATCCACTGACTAGCTCAGCAGCCGGCTCGGGTCTGCGTCGAGCTTGGCCAGCGCATCGCGCGTGGCCCGCACCGTCAAGGCCTCTTCCTCGGCGGGCACCAGCAAGCCGGCCTGCAAGAACGCGGCAAGGCGGTGCTGCTGGAACAGCACGCACCGCCCGGTGGGCGAGACGAACAGGCTCAACTGCTTGCGCAGGCCGAGCCATGCGAGCTGCACCGGTTCGTTGCGCCCGCGGTAATCGAGTTTGAACCAGCTGCCGACCTGCAGCCCGCGCGCCCACGCGATCATCGCCGGACTCGGAATCGAGCCGCCTTCGGCCACCACTTCGAGGTCGCGCGTCTCGTGGTCCGACAGGTCGAGCACCATCGATTCGTCGATCTCGACCTCGGTGTCCGGCAGCATCTCCTCGAGCGTCTCGAGCCGCAGCATCAGCTGGTCCAGGCGGTCCGGCGGAATGGCCGCAGTCTTGGCGGTGAAGGCGGCCGCCAGCGAGTTGTTCAAGGCCTGCAGGTGGGCGTCCTGCTTGTCGGTCGGCACCCCGGCGTTCGCCATCCCTTCGCGCAGGGTCTTGAGCAGCGGCGGCAGCCGGCGGATGACCTCGGCGCGCTCCTCGCGCGAGACCTTGGCGCTGGCCGACCAGATCAGATCGGCCGCGGCGCGCTTCATCGCCTTGGTCTGCTCGCTCTGCGCGCCGGTCTTGACGGCGGTCATGGCGAGCACGTCCGCCCAGATCTGGAACAGGAACTCGCGCACACCCTCCTGCACCGGCACCTCGTTGAGCATCTTGCGCAGCTCGATCGTGTACTGGATCGCCAGGATCTCGCGCTGCTCGACCTGCTGTGCCAGCGACACGCCCTTGCGCGACACCTCGTTCTCGTTGCGGAAGTAGTGCTCGAGGAACTTCTCGAACTCGACCAGCACGGTCTGGAACACGCGCCGGCCCGTGTCGGGATACGCCTCGACCACCTGCACGACGCGCTTGATCTCCTTTTCGAGCGCCTCGCCCATGGCACCCGCGGTGGAGGCATCGAAGCCCATCACGCAGGCGCCCATGCGGTCGATCAGCTTGCGTGCGGGGTGGTCGAGCGTCGCAAAGAAGTCCGGCTCGCTGACTGCGACGCGCAGCACCGGCATCTGCAGCCGCGCGAACCACACCCGCACCGACGCGGGCAGGCGCTCCTCGGTCAGGATGCTCTGGAACAGCAAGGCGACGATCTCGATCGTGGCGCGCTCGATGGGAGACTCGGCAGCACGCTTGAGCGCCTGCTTGCGGTGCTGCAGGTCCTCGACCAGATCCTGCGGCGCGCTGACCACCATGCCGCCCGCGCCCGTGCTGCGCAGACGTTGTGCCACGTCGCGCTCGGCCTCGGCGATCGCGGCCACCAGCCGGGGCGAGGGCGAGTGGAAGACGGTGGTGGGCTGGAAACCCGGCACCTGCTGGCCGACCAGTCGGTTCAGGCGCCCCAGCACGGCCTGCGCCTGCTCGGGCGCGCGCAGCAGCTGCGCCGACCGCGTCATGAGGCGGGTTTCCTCACCCACGGCGCCGCGCACGCTCGGCGAACCGGAGCCGGAGGGCGCGCCGCTCGCGGCGGCGCCGGCGCTGCCGGCCAGCTCGCCCCCCCGGCTCCCCACGGCGGACGGCCCCACGCCCACGTCGCGCGCACGGCGGATCATGGGGCGCAGGTCGATTTCGGGCAGCACGCCCTGGCCGATGAGCGACTTGTTCGTCTCGTGGTAACCCAGCACCATCAGATGCGCGAGTTCCTCGTGGACGATGGGCTGCACCGAGCGCCAGCATTCGAGACTGAGGCCGACCGAGCGCCAGGCGTCGAGCACGTCGCGCGCGACGACGTGGGGGCGCAGGACGTCGCCGTTGGCCAGGTCCTCCCGGCGCTCGAGCGCCTGCATGCGAGAACGCAGATCGCTGAACTCGAAGGACGCGAGATCCATCGCCGCGAGCGCCAGGCGTGAGCTGAGGATCTCGTGCTCGATGGTGGCGTCGTCCACCAGCGAGAGCTCCGCGCCGCGGTGGGCGAGGCCGACCGGGGTGGGCATGAAGCCCCCGTTTTGCAACTGCAAGTCGCGCTGGTCGAGGCGTTCGATCAGCGCCGCCTGCAGCGCCGGGCGCAAGCGCTGAAGGTCGGCCCACGCATCACGCCGGCGCAGCAGCAGCTCGGGCGGAGCCGGCTGGGTGGCCAATTGCTTGGCCCCTTCCTCCACGTTGAGCAGCACCTGCGACAGGCCCTGGCGCAACAAACTCAGAAAGCGTCGCCGCGCCTGTATGGCCAGGGCCCTCGGGTCGGCGGAAGTCGCCATGGTGAGCTGCGTGCCAGCGGTCCGGTGCTGAAGATGACAGCAACTCTACACCACCGCGCCCGCGTTCGGGTCGTTCGGATCGCCGTCCTTCCGGGCGCCGGCCTTGACGAGGTCCTCGCGCTTGACGCCCAGCCACATCGCGACGGCCGCCGCCACGAAGACCGACGAATAGATGCCGAACAGAATGCCGATGGTCAGGGCCACGGCGAAGTAGTGCAGCGTCGGCCCGCCGAAGAGCAGCATCGACAGCACCATCAGCTGCGTGGAGCCGTGCGTGATGATGGTGCGGCTCATCGTGCTGGTGATGGCGTGGTCGATCACCTCGGCGGTGGTCATCTTGCGGAACTTGCGGAAGGCTTCGCGGATGCGGTCGAAGATCACGACCGACTCGTTGACCGAGTAGCCGAGCACCGCGAGCACGGCGGCCAGCACCGACAGCGAGAACTCCCACTGGAAGAAGGCGAAGAAGCCCAGGATGATGACGACGTCGTGCAGGTTGGCGATGATCGCCGCGACCGAAAACTTCCACTCGAAGCGCAGCGCCAGGTAGATCATGATGCCGGCGATCGTGACGGCGAGCGCGAGCGCGCCGTCGCGTGCCAGCTCCGAGCCCACCTGCGGGCCGACGAACTCGCTGCGCTGCAACCGCAGGGGCTCGGCCCCGCCGGCGGCACAAACCTGGCGGGAGACGCTCTGCCCCTGGTCGGTCGTCTGCTGCACCGTCTGCACGGTGCCGGACTCGGCCCGGCACAGCGCCTCGAACACGCGCCCGACCACCTCGCTTTGCTTGACGTCGCCGCGCAGGGGCAGGCGGATGAGCACGTCGCGCGCGGTGCCGAAGTTCTGCACCTGCACCTCGCCGAAGCCCATCGACTCGACCGTCCCCCGCACGCGCTCGAGCTGGGCCGGCTGGCTGTACTGCACCTCCAGCACGGTGCCGCCGGTGAACTCGATCGAGAAATGCAGCCCGCGCGTGACGAGGAAGAACACGGCGGCCAGGAAGGTGACCAACGAAATGATGTTGAACACCAGCGCGTGCCGCATGAACGGGATGTCGCGCTTGATACGGAAGAATTCCATCGTAGTTCCCCGTCGGGAGGGGGCCGGCGCCGCCGGCCCTCATCCTGACATCACGACTGCTGTTGCGGTTTCCAGACCTGGCCGATCGACACGGACTTGAGCTTCTTGCGACGGCCGTACCACAGATTGACGAGCCCGCGCGAGAAGAACACGGCGGAGAACATCGAGGTGAGGATGCCCAGCACGTGAACGACCGCGAAACCGCGCACCGGGCCCGAACCGAAGGCCAGCAGCGCCACCCCCGCGATCAACGTGGTCACGTTGGAGTCCAGGATGGTGGCCCAGGCCCGCTCGTAGCCGGCATGGATGGCCGTCTGAGGGGCCGCGCCGTTGCGCAGCTCCTCGCGCACGCGCTCGTTGATCAGCACGTTGGCGTCGATCGCCATGCCCAGGGTGAGCGCGATGGCCGCGATGCCGGGCAGCGTCAGGGTGGCCTGCAGCATCGACAACAGCGCCACCAGCAGCAGCAGGTTGACGGCCAGCGCCAGCGTGGAGAACAAGCCGAACAGCAGGTAGTAGGCGATCATGAAGACGCCCACCGCGACGAAGCCCCACAGCACGCTGTTGAAGCCCTTGGCGATGTTGTCGGCGCCCAGGCTCGGCCCGATGGTGCGCTCCTCGATGATCTCCATCGGCGCCGCGAGCGAGCCCGCGCGCAGCAGGAGCGCCACGTCGTTCGCTTCCTGCGTGGTCATGCGGCCGGAGATCTGCACCCGCCCGCCGCCGATCTCGGTACGGATGACCGGCGCGGTCACGACCTCGCCCTTGCCCTTCTCGAACAGCAGGATCGCCATGCGCTTGCCGACGTTCTCGCGGGTGACGTCGCGGAAGATGCGCGCGCCCTTGGCGTCGAGCGTGAGGTGCACCGCCGGCTGCTGCTGCTCGTCGAAGCCGGCCTGTGCGTCGGTGAGGTTCTCGCCGGTGAGGATGACCTGGCGTTTGACGATGATCGGGCCGCCCCCCCGCTCGACATACCGTTCGGTGCCGAAAGGCACGGGGCCGTTGCCGGACAGCGCGGCCATCGCCTCGGCGCTGTCGTCCACCAGTCGCACCTCCAGCGTGGCGGTGCGCCCGATGATGTCCTTGGCGCGCGCGGTGTCCTGCACGCCGGGCAGCTGCACCACCACGCGGTCCAGGCCCTGCTGCTGGATCACCGGCTCGGTGGTGCCCAGTTCGTTGATGCGGTTGTGCAGCGTGGTGATGTTCTGCTTGAGCGCCTGCTCCTGCACTCGGCGAGCAGCCTCGGGCTTGAGCCGGCCGACCAGGCGCAGCTCGTTGCCCTGCCCGGCCTCGGTCCATTGGAGGTCCGGCAACTGGTCGGTCAGGACACGCTGCGCAGCGGCCAGCGCCTGGGCGTCGCGGAAGCGCACCTCGACGTCGTCACCCACACGCGAGATGCCTGCATGACGGATGTCCTTCTCACGCAGCATGGTGCGCACGTCGCCGGCCATCGCCTCCGCGCGCTTGGTCAGCGCGGCCTTCATGTCCACCTGCATCAGGAAGTGCACGCCGCCGCGCAGGTCCAGTCCGAGGTACATGGGCCGCGCCCGCAGCGAGGTCAGCCACTGCGGCGAGCGCGAGACGAGGTTGAGGGCGACGATGTAGCTCGGATCCTGCGGGTCGGGGTTGAGGGCACGCTGCAGCGCGTCCTTGGCCCGCAGCTGGGTGTCGGTGTCGCCGAAACGGGCGCGCACCGAGTTGCCCTCGAACTGCACGAAGTCGGGCTGCACGCCCGCTTCCTTCAGGATGCGCTCGACGCGCTCGGCCAGGGCGGCGTCGACCTTCAGGGTGGCCTTGCCGCTGGAAACCTGCACCGCAGGCGCCTCGCCAAAGAAGTTTGGCAGGGTGTAGATGAACCCGACCACGACCGCGATCACCAGGATCGCGTATTTCCACCACGGATAGCGGTTCATGAGGCCTCTTTCGGGCCCGCGCCCGCAGGAACGGGGGAGCGCGGGCGGGCGCGGCGCCGCGGGCGCCGGCGGAATTACTTCAGCGTGCCCTTGGGCAGCACCTGGACGACGGCGCTGCGCTGGATCTGGATCTCGACGCCGTTGGCGACCTCGAGGTGGAGATAGGCCTCGCCGAGCTTCGACACCTTGCCGAGCACGCCGCCGGCGGTGACGACTTCATCGCCCTTGGCCAAGGCCTCGATCATGGCCTTGTGCTCTTTCTGGCGCTTCATCTGCGGCCGGATCATGATGAAGTAGAGCACCACGAACATCAGCACCAGGGGCAACAGGCTCACCAGCGTCGATTCGGCGCCAGGTTGCGCGGCCGGCGCGGCTTGTGCGAATGCGTCGGAAATGAACACGCTTGAGTCTCCAGTAACGGACGATGGGGAACGTTCCATTGTATGCGTGCCCACCGGCCCGTCTGCATGGACCGCGGCGCCCCGGCTGCGTGCCGGGTCAGGGCGGCGCCGTCCCGCCGCCCTGCTTGTCTCAGACGCGCTCGGCCGCCTCTTCAGGCGATCCCGGCGCCTTCGCGGCCCGCGGGGCGTCCGTCGGCGTCCCGGCGGGGGCGTCGGCGCCCGTCGTCGCGGCGCCGGCATCCAGCCCCCAGTCCATCCAGTCGTCCCCGAACACCTCCACCGGGTGAGGCGTTCTGACGGTGCCGTTGCCGCACTTGAGAGCGTCGGAGGGGCAGTACTGGTCGCATCCCCAGCACACGCGCTCCGGGTGCAGCGGACGGATCGGAAATCGCTTGGCCATGAGTTCGAGGCGCGAATGGCAACGCGGGCCGGGCCCGCTCGGCGCGCCACCCGCCCACGATAGGGCCGACGACTGCCGCGACTCTGAGCCAGGTCAAACCGAGGCCGCGGCGACCCGTGGGGCTCAGTGCGGGGCCAGGTCTTCGCCCCCGCCGTTTACACCCGCAACACAAGAATTTGGAACGCCTGGTGGCCGATGTCGCTCAGGGCTTCTTCAACAGCCCGAGCAAGGCCAGGGCACTGAATGCAGCCCCCGCGTAGAAGGTGAACGATGCGCCGAGCCGGTCCCACAACAGACCGGCCACGACGCTCGCCACGAGCATGGCGAAACCACTGACCAGATTGAAGACCCCGAAGGCCGTGCCCCGCAGCTCGGCGGGCGCTGTATCGGCCACCATGGTGGCGAGCAGGCCCTGGGTCATTCCCATGTGGATGCCCCACAGCGCCACGCCGGCCAGCACCGTCGTCCAATGGCCGCCGAGTGCGAGCACGACGTCGGCCGCGATCAGCACGAGCAGTCCCAGGGCCAGCAGCGCCTTGTGGTTCATGCGGTCGGACAACTGCCCGAAGGGATAGGCCGACGCAGCGTAGACGACGTTCATCGCCACCATCACCAACGGCACCAGCGCGACCGCGATGCCGCTCTGCTCGGCACGCAGCACCAGAAAGGCCTCGCTGAAACGGGCCAGCGTGAAGACCGCGCCCACGGCGACCACCCACCAGTACGCGCCGCCCAATCGCCGAAGGTTTTCGCGGCGAATGGGGTTGGTGCGCTTCTCACCGACATGGCGCGCGGGTTCGTCCACCCCCCATTGCAGGAGTGCGACGGCGAGCAGCCCTGGGATCACGGCCACCCAGAACACGGCCCGGAAATCGTTGGCCCACCACAGCATCAGGCCCACGGCCAAGAGCGGCCCGAGGACCGCCCCCACCGTGTCCAACGACTGCCGAAGGCCGAAGGCCGCACCACGCACTGCGGCCGGCGCGAGGTCTGCCACCAGGGCGTCGCGAGGCGCTCCCCGCACGCCCTTGCCCACGCGATCGAGCAGACGGGCCGCAAGCACGACGCCCGTCGTCGGCGCGACGGCGAACAGCGGCTTCGTCAACGCCCCCAAGGCGTAGCCGAACACCGCCAGCCCCTTGCGCTTGCCCAGGTAGTCGCTCAGCGCCCCCGAGAACACTTTGACGACCAGTGCCGTCGACTCCGCCAAGCCCTCGATCAGACCGACCGCGACGGCGCTCGCACCCAACGTGCCCACCATGAACAGCGGCAGGAGGCTGTGGATCATCTCGGAGGAGATGTCCATCAGCAGGCTGACGAAACCGAGGACCCACACGCCGGTGGGGAGCCTGGTCAGAGGACTCGCGTCTCGTGCCAACGTGGACTCTGTCGGAAGTGAGGGGCTAGGCTCAAGAACGAAACCCGGCCGTGGCCGTGCAACGAGCGGTCGTCCGGCCGAGGAGCCGTGCCCGTCATGATCGGGTGCAGCCACGACGCCGCGGTGTTGTGCCGCCTCGAAGCGGCGCCAGCCGACCGACTCCGCCCATTCGAACAGGACGCGCGCCGGCACACCGCCGGACTCCAGCTGCTGCTGCAGCCGGGCGTAGACGCGCTCGTACAGCCGCGGCACGGACACCAGCATGCTGGGCTGGACGGCGAGCAGGTCCTCCGCCAGTGTCTGGATGGAGCGGGCGAACACCACCGCGCCACCGGTGGCGATCGGCAGGTAGTAGCCCACCGTCCGCTCCAGCGCATGCGACAGCGGCAGGAAGGACAGGAACACGTCCTCCCGGTAGCCGGCGATCCCCTGAAGAACAGCCTCGATGTTGGCAATGATGTTGCGGTGCGACAGCACCACTCCCTTGGGGCGACCGGTGGTACCTGAGGTGTAAATGATCGTGGCGAGGTCACGGGGATCGGCCGGCGCAGCAGGCGGCTCGGGGCGCGCTGCGCCTAGCCAGGGCTCCAGCCCGTGCAGGAGCCCGCCTGGGGGAGCTGCGTCCGAGTCGACGCAGACCACGCGCGCCAGCTGCGTGAGCGGCGCCGCATGGGGCTGGAGCCGCTGCCACTGCGGCACCTCCGTTACGAGCAGGCGCGCACCGCTGTCGGCAAGGATGTAGCCGGCGTCTTCCGGGTTGTCGGTCGGGTACAGCGACACCACGACCAGTCCCAGCGACAGCGCAGCCTGGTCGAGGCACACCCAGTCCACCCCGTTGGGCAGCATCACCGCCACGCGCTCGCCGGCCCCCAGGTTCTCGGCCGCCAGAGCGCCGCGCCACCGGGCCACTCTGCGCGCCATCTCGTCCCATCGCAAGCGGGTCCAAACGCCGTCGGGCGGGTCTCGGTGACGGTAGGCCTCGGCCTCAGGGCAGCGGCGGCAGCGCTCCTCGAAAGGGCCGGCAGCGTGGGAGCTTGCCCGGACCGGATGGTGTCCAGTGTCAGCTGAGGGGCAACACGCATGCTTGTCTCCTCATCCGCCGTGGGCCGGGCCGCAGGCTCACGGCGCGTCTTGCGCCGGTTCGAGCCGCCCGGCGATCGCCGTGTAAGCCGCATCTCGCAGCCGCACCGCGCGCGCGAACAGGTCGCCTTCCCCTGGCTGTGGCAGCGGCGGCAGGACGTGGACTTCCAACCGGGCGCGGCGCGGCCGCCAGCTACCGTCCGGCAGCGCGGCTCGGCTGCCGCGCAGGACCAGGGGCACGACCGGCACCTGCGCCTGCGCGGCGGCAAGGAAGGCCCCCCAGGTGGAACGGCAGCAAGCCGGGGGCAGCCCTGAAGGTCCCTTCGGGGAACACCACCAGTGCGTGTCCGCGCCGTGCATGCGCCGTCAGCGCCTGCGCGTCCTGCACCGCGCGGCGCAGGTCGAAGCGTTGGACGAAGCCAGCGCCGAGCCGGCGCAGGAAGGGGCCGGCGATGCGCTGCTGCCGCAGTTCGGCCTTGGCGATGAAGTCGCACGGCCTCGGCAAGACCGCCACCAGCACGACCCCGTCGAGGTAACTGCCATGGTTGCTCACGATCACGCACGCCCCCGCAGGGATGTTCTGCAGGCCCTCGACCCGCGGCGTCATGCCGGTGAGCGCGAGGAGTGCGCGCGCGGACGCACGGCAGATGGCCCAGGCGCGTGCGGGATTGGACTGAGCGACCGCCAGCAGCCAGGTGGGCGGCGCGAGAAGTCCGAACAGCGCGGTCGCATACCCCGCGAACAGCAGGCTGCCCCCCCGGCGCCGAGGACGTGCTGCAGTCGAAGCCAAGCCGCGCCGGCTGCCAGCGGCAGCAGTTGCAGGTGTGCGGGCGCAGGGCCGAGATGGGCGCCCCCGCGCTCGTACAGTGCCTTGCACGCAGAGCGCCGGATCTTGCCGCTGGAGGTCTTGAGCACGGTGTGCGGCGGGGCGAGCACCACTTCATCCGGCGGTTCGCCGATGGTGTCGATCACGGCCCGCGTCACCGCTTCGCCCAGCCGCGGCGCCGGGCCTGGCCTCCGCCAGCACAACCAGGCGTTCCGTGCCGGTGGCGGCATCGGGACTGCCGAACACCGCCACGCAACCCCTGCGGATGCCCTCCACACGCCCCACCGCATCCTCGATCTCCTCCGGGTAGAGGTTGCGCCCGCCGCGAATGACGATGTCCTTCACCCGGCCGGTGATGTAGATGTCGCCCGCGGCCGCATAGGCGCGGTCACCGGTGTCCAGCCAGCCGTCGTGGAACAGCTGCGCGGTTTTCTGCGGATCGCGGAAGTAGCCGCGCGTCGCCGATGGGCCGCGGAACTCCAGCCGGCCCTCCACGCGCTCGCCGAGCTCGCGGCCCTGCGAATCGACGATGCGGACCTCATGGCCGGCCAAGGGTCTGCCGCAGCCGACGAAGCGCAGAGCGTTCGGGTCATCGGCAGCGGCGGGCAACGCGCGGCCTTCCAGGCTGAACGGCTCGCGCTGCAAAGCATCCACGGGCGCCGCCCGCCCGAGCGGCGGGAACAGCAGGCCGACCGAAGCCTCCGCCAGCCCGTAGACAGGTGCCATGGCCTCGGCACGCAGGCCGCAGGTGGCAAAGCGCTCGCTGAAGCGGCGCACCGTGGCTGCGCTGACCGCTTCGGCCCCGTTGAACAGTGCGCGGACCGAGCGCAGATCGAGGTCGGCCAGGGCAGCATCGTCGATTCGCCGCAGACACAGTTCGTACGCGAAGTTGGGCGCCGCCGACAGCGTCCCTCCCCATCGCTGCAGCGTCTGCAGCCAGTGCAGGGGCCGCGCCAGGAAGGCCAGCGGTGACATGACCACCAGCGACATGCCAACGTAGAGGCTGCCCAGCCAGGCGCCGATGAGGCCCATGTCGTGGTACAGGGGCAGCCAGCTGACGAACACGTCGCGTGGGCTCGCCTCGATGGCTTGCGCCATGGCGCGGATGTTGGCCAGCAGGTTGGCATGTGACAACACCACCCCCTTGGGACTGCCGGTGCTGCCCGAGGTGTACTGGATGAAGGCAACGTCCTCGCCCGCCACGGCCGCAGGCGCCGGCACCCCGCCCCGCGCGGCCAGCTGCTGCGGTGTGACGACGGCGCGCAAGCCAGCCACCCGGGCCTGGAGCAGCCGGGCGACCATCCGCGCCTGCGGCACGGTGACGAGGGCCACAGCGCGGGCATTGTCCAGCAACGCGCCGTGCCGCAGCACGTGCTCCTCGATCTGCGAGGGCCGCCCCGGCGGGTAGATCGGTACCGGAATCGCTCCGGCCATCAGAATGCCCAGGTAGGTGCCGAAGTACTCGGGGCAGGTGGGCAGCATGATCGCCACGGTCTCCCGCGGCGCGACGCCCAGCGACTGCAGCCCGGCGGCGACCGCCGCCGCATCGGCCGCAAGCGCGCCGTAGGTGATGGGGCGCTCGTCTCCCTCCTCCAGCACCGCCACCTGCACGCGATCGGCATGCTCTCGCACGTGCCACGCCAGCACCTCCAGCAAGGTGGAAGCGGTCTGCGGTGTGCCCGCCCAAGTCCCTGGGGACGGTGCGGGAGGCGGGGGCCTGGCCACGGCCGACCCCAGCGGGTGCCCGCGCTCCACCGCACGCAAGAGGTCCGCCACGGTTTCCGCCGCCCCCAGCGCGTCCTCGTGCAGGGCGACGCCGAAGGCCCGCTCGACGCGCTGCAGCAGTTCCATGCGGGCGCGGCTGTCGAGCCTCAGGTCCTGGTCGAGCCGGCTGGCAAGCGTGACCGGCGGCAGCTCCGCGGCGCCCGGGCGCAGCTCCCGTAGCGTCGCCTCCACCAGCGACAGCAGCCCCGCAGCGTCCGCGCCCGGACGCGCCGCGGGGAGCGCTTGCGTCGGCGAGGCGGTCGGATGCACGGCGGCTCGGCTGATGAAACTTTTTCAGTCTCGCGACAGGCAGCGGCCGCAGGTTGAGGAGCATCAACCCCGGCCCTTGCGGGGAGCGGCGGTACGGCCCGCGCTGCTGCTGCGGCGGGTTCACGTTCTACGGCGGCCGCATCCCGTACATCACACCTCATTGGCTGGCCGCCACTTTCGCCAGGCGGGTGGAGTGCATCGCTTCCATATTTCGACTATCATAGAAACATGAAAGAGAAAGATGTCGTCCGATCCCTTGCCGCGCTCGCCCAGAGTAACCGCCTGCAGATCTTCCGGACGCTGGTGGTCGCCGGGTCGCAAGGCATGACGCCTGGGGTCATTGCCGAAGCCACCGGTATCCCGCCGGCAACGCTGTCTTTCCACCTCAAGGAGCTGATGAACGCCGGCCTGGTGACGCAGGAGCGTCAGGGGCGCCACTTGGTCTATCGGGCGTCGTTCGAGCACATGAGTGCGCTGCTGGGCTACCTCACCGAGAACTGCTGCCAGGGCGAGGTCTGTCTCCCCGAAGCCGCCACCTCCTGCAACTGTTGAAAAGGAACCACGATGAAGCGCTTCCACGTTCATGTCCACGTCGAGGACCTCGCTCAGAGCGTGGCCTTCTACTCCAAGCTGTTCGGCGCCGAGCCCACCCGCCTGGAGAGCGACTACGCCAAGTGGATGCTCGACGACCCGAGGATCAACTTCGCGATCTCGACGCGCGGCGGCAAACCGGGCGTCGACCATCTCGGCTTCCAAACCGACAATGCCGAGGAACTCGCCGAGTTGAAGGCACGCGCCCAGGCTGCCGACATGGCACTGTTCGATGAAGGCCAGACCACCTGCTGCTATGCCCAGAGCGAGAAGCACTGGGTCACCGATCCGCAAGGCGTTGCCTGGGAGCACTTCCGTACGCTGGCCACCATCCCGGTGTTCAGCGAGAAGGCGGCGCAGAGCGAGGCTGGCGGTGTCTGCTGCGCACCGACGCCCCGTGGCAAGCCGGTCGGCATCGCTGTCAAGCCCTCGTCCTCTTGCTGCTGAGGCTGGCCGTGATTGATCGCGTCTACACCGTCTTGTTGGTCTGCACCGGCAACTCGGCCCGGTCGATCCTGGCCGAGGCCCTGATGAACCATATGGGTCGCGGCCGCTTTCGCGCCTACTCGGCCGGTAGCACTCCAAAAGGCGAGGTAAATCCCTTTACCCTGCAGGCCCTGGCACAGCTCGGGCTGCCGACCACCGGCTACCGCAGCAAGGGCTGGGAAGAGTTCGCGACGCCCGACTCGCCACCGCTGGATTTTGTCTTCACCGTCTGCGACAAAGCCGCCGGCGAGGTGTGCCCCGTCTGGCCGGGCCAACCGGTGACAGCGCACTGGGGCATGCCTGATCCCGCCGCCGTTGAAGGCAGCGACGAGGCCAAGCGCAAGGCTTTTCTCGACGCGAGCTACTTGCTCAAGCGCCGCATCGAGCTCCTGCTGGCACTGCCTCATGATTCCCTCGACCGGATGTCGCTGCAGAACGCCGTGCGCGACATCGGCCAGCAATGACGATATGACACCAGCACACCCATGACGATCAACGTTCTCATCCTCTGTACCCACAACTCCGCACGTAGCGTTCTCGGTGAAGGCATGCTCAACCACTGGGCAAAGAAGCTTGGCAAGGACGTGCGGGCCTACAGCGCCGGCAGTGCGCCCAGCGGCCGCGTCAACCCGTTCGCGCTGGAGGCGCTACACAACGCCGGCGTGGACACCACCGGCTACCGGAGCAAGAGCTGGGACGAGTTCAGTGGCGACGATGCGCCGCCGCTGTCGATCGTCATCACGGTGTGCGACAGTGCTGCGGCCGAACAGTGCCCGGTGTTCTTCGGCGGCACAGGGGAGCAGCCGGTCAAGGTGCACTGGGGCTACCCCGATCCGTCGAACGCCGAGGGCGGCGACGACGGCAAGCGCCGCGCGTTCGAACTGACCCGCCAGGCCATCGGCTACCGCATGCTGCAGCTGCTGCAACTCCCGCTGGAGACGATGAGCAAGGCAGACCTCCAGCAGGCGCTGGCCAAGATCGCGAAGAGCTGACGATGGACCTGCCCCGCAAGTTGGCTGGCGAAGCGCTCGGTACCGCGCTGCTGCTGGCCGTCGTGATCGGCTCGGGCATCATGGCCGAGCGCTTGGCCGGCGGCAACGTCGCTGTCACGCTGCTGGCCAATACGCTCGCCACGGTCGGCGGGCTATACATCCTGATTGAAGTGTTCGGCCCGATCAGCGGGGCGCACTTCAATCCGGCGGTGAGTGCCGTGATGGCGTGGCGCGGCGAGCTGCCGAGGACTGCGCTGCTCCCGTACATCGCCGCGCAGTTGTTCGGCGCGATCCTCGGTGCGTGGCTGGCGCACGCCATGTTCGACTTGGCCGTCCTGCAGTTCTCTACCAAGATGCGGACGGGTACCGGCCAGTGGATCGCGGAGGCCGTGGCGACTGCAGGGCTGCTGCTGGTGATCCTGCGCGCGCCAGCGGGCCGCGCGGCGGCAATGGTCGCCAGCTATATCGGCGCGGCCTACTGGTTCACTGCATCCACGTCCTTCGCCAATCCGGCCGCTGTCGTCGGTCGCATGTTCAGCGACAGCTTTGCTGGCATCGCGCCTGCCAGCGCTCCCGGCTTCATGCTGGCCGAGCTGGTGGGAGCAGCGATCGGCCTCGCCATCCACAACGCCTTCGAGGCGCGGCTCCATCCGGCTGGACATCCCAACGTGATCGAGGCTTCTGGGACGGCCGAAGGCGACACCCGCTCGGCCCGCGCTGCGCCTCGCTGATCAGAAGTTGGCGCAGGTTTCGAGAGAAGAGAGGGCAGATCGGAGTCGAACCTGCCCCATTCAGGCGCCCCCGGCAGTGGGGCGCAGCGCAGGCAGAATGGCCCGGAACCCCGCGCGGTGTCGGGGAACCCGGAAACGAAAACGCCCAACCGGCGAGGGTTGGGCGTGGAAGGATGGTGGTGCAGACGCGACCGGAATCCAACCCACTCTCTCAACGATTGAGCAATCCCGGGCCCTCAGTGCCGTGGTCGAGAGCATTCCAGGCCTCGATAGGGATCAGGTGTCCAACGTCGGGTGGCAACCGATACGACAGACCCAGCGATCTGGGAGTGCAACCAGCACCCACCACGGCACGCGCGACGATCCTCGTGTTCAGACAAGACGGACGCCGCGCAAACGCAGCGCATTGCCGATCACCGATGCGGAGCTGAGACTCATCGCCAGGGCGGCGATCAACGGTGAAAGCAGCCAACCGGTGAGCGGATACAGCACGCCGGCCGCAATGGGAATGCCCAGTGCGTTGTAGAGAAAGGCGAACATCAGGTTCTGCTTCATGTTGCGGACCGTGGCCACTGACAAGGCGCGCGCCACCGCAATACCGCGCAGGTCACCCTTGACGAGCGTGATCTGTGCGCTGTTCATCGCCACGTCGGTGCCGGTGCCCATGGCGATACCGACGTCGGCCTTTGCCAAGGCCGGGGCATCATTGATGCCGTCACCAGCCATCGCAACGATACGCCCCTCGCGCTGCAGCCGCTCCACCAGTTGCAGTTTGTCGGCGGGCTTGACCTCGCCATGCACCTCATCGATGCCCAAGCGCGCCGCCACGGCCTTGGCCGTGGTCAGACCGTCGCCCGTGGCCATGACGACGCGCAAGCCCTCCGCGCGCAGCGACGCCAGCGCTTGCGGTGTGGTCTTCTTCACCGGGTCGGCGACGGCCAGGACTGCGGCGAGCGCGTGATCGACGGCCAGATACATGACGCTGGCCCCCTCGGTGCGCAGCGCCTCCGCCCGCTCGGCCAATGGCCGCACGTCCACACCGAGCTGTTCCATCAGCGCGGTGTTGCCCAGTGCCACGGCATGTCCATCGACGCGCCCGCGCACGCCGATGCCTGAGTGCGAGTCGAACTCCTCGGCGCGTGAGAGCACCAGGCCCTGCTCGCGCGCGGCCGTGACGATGGCTTCGGCCAACGGGTGCTCGCTGCCCTGGTCGAGGCTGGCAGCCAGTCGCAAGGCCTCGTCGGCGGTGAAGCCTTCGGCTGCGATCGTCGTCTGATAGCGCGGCCGGCCCTCGGTCAATGTGCCGGTCTTGTCGACGATCAGGGTATCGACCTGGCGCATTTTCTCGATCGCGGCGGCATCGCGAAACAGCACCCCCTGCGTAGCCCCTCGCCCGGTCGCCACCATGATCGACATGGGCGTGGCCAAGCCCAGCGCGCAGGGGCAGGCGATGATCAGCACAGCCACGGCGTTGATGAGGCCAAAAACCCAGCGCGGTTCCGGCCCGAACAGGCCCCAGGCAAAAAAGGTCAGCACGGCGATGGACACCGTCGCGACCACGAAATAGCCCGCCACGACATCGGCCATGCGCTGCATCGGCGCCTTGGACCGCTGCGCCTGCGCCACCATTTGCACGATCTGGGACAGCATGGTCGCCGCGCCGACACGTTCGGCGACCATGACGAGCGCGCCACTGGTATTGAGTGTCGCGCCGATGACCTTGTCGCCTGCCTGCTTGGTCACGGGCAGGGGCTCGCCCGTCAGCATCGATTCGTCCACGGCGCTGCGGCCCTCGAGGACGGTGCCATCGACCGGAACCTTTTCGCCGGGTCGAATGCGCAGCCGATCGCCGACATGGATGTGCGTCAGGGGCACGTCCTCTTCCGTGCCATCGTCGCGAAGGCGCCGGGCGGTCTTGGGGGTCAGTCCGAGCAAGGACTTGATGGCGGCCGAGGTCTGCGAACGCGCCTTGAGTTCCAGTACCTGCCCCAGCAGGGTCAGGGAAATGATCACCGCCGCCGCCTCGAAGTACACCGCGACCCGTCCCATGGACACGAACGAGTCCGGGAACAGTTGTGGGGCCACGGTCGCCGCCACGCTGTAGACGAACGCCGCCCCGGTGCCCAGCCCGATCAGGGTCCACATGTTCGGGCTGCGATGGACCACGGACTGCCAGCCGCGCACGAAGAACGGCCGACCCGCCCACAGGACGATGGGCAGGGACAGAACGAGTTCGATCCAGGTCTGTGTGCGCGCCTCGAACCAATGCAACTGGTGGCCGAACATGGCAAGCACAGTGACCATGACGGTCAGCGGCAGGGTGTACCAGAAGCGGCGCTGGAAATCGCGCAGCTCGGGACTCTCTTCTTCTTGGAGATCGGGCAGCACCGGCTCCAGCGCCATGCCGCACTTCGGACAATGACCGGGGTGATCCTGCCGGATCTCGGGGTGCATGGGGCAGGTGTAGATGGTTCCTGCGGCCAGCGCCGGCGCTTCGACAGGCGAAGGCGCGTGGCCGCTGTGGGCATAGCGCGCCGGTTCGGCGACGAACTTCGCCCGGCACCGGGCGCTGCAGAAATAAAAGCGCCGGCCTGCGTGTTCGACGTGGTGCTCGGACTGCGCGGTCACGTCCATGCCGCAGACAGGGTCCTTCAGACCTTCGGCCCGCTGCTGTGCGCTCGGGTGGTCGTGGGTGTGTCGGCGGTGGTCGTGCGCAGATCGCAGGTCCATGGCTTCAGGCCTCTTTGTCGGGGCGGTTGTCGGGCAGTGCGCCATGCCTGCCGTGGCCATGCAGCAGGTGCATCAGCGGGCACGCTAGCAGCAACAGGTACACCCAATTGCCTGCGACATGGCTCCAGTGCTCGCGCAGCAGGTAGAAGCCGCCGATGAGGGCCACCATCAGCAACGCGATCCTGACACGCCGGCTCAGGCCGGACGAGCCACGCGTGTCGGGGTGGTGATCATGATGCGTCGCGCTCATCGCCGGGTGAGGGGTTTCTTCATGGATGGGAACTGAACACTTGTGCCGACCCGTCTTTCCCAACCAGCAAGACCTGGTAGGCATCACGTCGGCCGCCATACACCGGCCCGTCCATGCCGGGTGAACCAATGGGCATGCCCGGCACCGCCAAGCCCAGGGCTTGGGGCTTTTCCTTGAGCAGCCGCTGGATGTCCGTGGCGGGTACGTGGCCTTCGATCACATAGCCCTGGATCAGGGCCGTATGGCAGGAACCGAATTTCTGCGGCATCCCGAGGCGAGCGCGGGCCGCGCCGTTGCCCTGGTCGACGGCATTCACGCGGAATCCGCTTTTCTCCAGGTGGGCAATCCAGTCCTTGCAACACCCACAGTTCGGGTCCTTCCACACCTGCACGGCAAGCGTCTGCGGTGCGGCGGCTGGTGCCAGGGAGGGAAGACTCAGCGCAAGCACCGCCAGCAGCAGCCTGCGCCGCCGGGGGAACGGTTGATCACCGGTTTGGTGCATGACAAGGACTCCCGGTGATGCTGCTTACTCGACGACGATCTTGCCCGCCATGCCCGCTTCCATATGGCCGGGGACGAGGCAAGCGAAGTCCACCGTGCCGGGCTGATCGAACAGCCAGACCAGCCCGCCGCGCTGGCCGGGCTGCAGCGTCACCATGTTCGGCTCGGCATGCTGCATCTGCGGCATCTTGCGCATCATCTCAGCGTGTTCTTTGAGCTCCTGCAAGGAGCCGACCACCATTTCATGCGGCACCTTGCCCGCGTTTTTGACAAAGAAGCGGATCGTCTCGCCCTTTTTGACCGTGATGGTGGCGGGCGTGAACCGCATCGTGTCGTCCATGACCACCTCGATGGTGCGGTCGACCTTGGCGGGATCGCCTGGCTTGCCGACGTTGGAGTGTGATGCGCCACCGTGCATCGAACCGTGCATGCCTTGCATGTCGTGCCCGGCCATGCCATGGCCGCCCTGATGATTGCCGGCGGCCAGCGCCAACACAGGCAACGCGCTCAGCGCCAAAACGCTCAAGGTTTTCTTCATCATTGGATGCTCCTGATGGGATTCGTGAATGAGATCGTGGTTGTGCGTGGGCGCTGCTAGAACCACAGGCGCACGCCCGCCACATACCGCGTTTGCCGGGTGCGCTGCCCTTCGGCGCGCGCAAAATCCGCCGTCTGTCCAAACTTGCCCGCCCATTCGACGCCGACATAGGGCGCGAACTGGCGCGAGAACTCGTAACGCAGGCGCAGGCCTGCCGCCGCATCGGCCAGCCCACTTCCCAGGCCACGCGCTTCATCGCGCCGGCCATACAGATTGACTTCCATGCGGGGCTGCAGAATCAGGCGCTGGGTGAGCAGGAGCTCGTACTCGCCCGACAGGCGCAGTGCCGTGCGTCCCGCGCCGCCGACGTAGGCCGTGGCATCGACGTCGAACCAGTACGGGGCGAGCCCTTGGATGCCCACAGCGAGCCAAGTCCGGTCAGGGCCGGCGCCGCTGTCCTGCCGCACCCCGAGTTGGGTGTCCCAGAACGGAGCCACCGCGTGGCCCCAAAGGACCTCGGTGCGTGCCTCCTCCAGTTTGCCGTCGGCGACGTCCCCTTCGGCCTTGAGGACCAGGCGGTCGTAGGTGCCGCCGAACCAGGCTTGCGCCTCATAGGCGGTGGCGTTGCCGTCCTTCGTGTCGACGCGCTCCAGGCGATCGAGGAGCACGCTGCCAAACGCATGTTCATCGGACAGCCGCAGTTGCCGTGGCCCAGGAAATGCGTACGGGCCCGACTCCAAGGTCAAGCCATTGGCATACGCGTGCGGATCGCGGGCATCGGCGGGGGCGGCTCCGCCTTGCATGCGCATGCTGCCGTGGTCCATGGTGGCGTTCGCGGACGATGGGGCGCGCGTTGGGGCGGCAGCCGCGCCCGAGTGCGCGGCATGGGCGCCGCCTTCCGTCGGTGTTTGCGCCCAGACGGGCGCCGCACCGAGCAGCACCAGCGCCGCCGTGAAGAGAGAGCAGGGTTTCATGGCGAATCTACTTGGGATGAGTTTCATGACACGACCACCACACGGAACATGCCCATGTCCATGTGCAACATCAGGTGGCAGTGCCAGGCCCAACGCCCCAGGGCGTCGGCGGTCACGAGGAAGCTGACGCGCTGCGCGGGCTGCACCGGGATGGTGTGGCGACGCACCAGGAACTGCCCGTCGGGTGTTTCCACCTCGCTCCACAGCCCATGCAAATGCATCGGGTGGGTCATCATCGTGTCGTTGTGCAGGATGATGCGCACCCGCTCGCCATACTTCAGATGCACCGGCGTGCTCTTGCCGAACTCGAGGCCGTCGAGCGACCAGGTATAGCGCTCCATGTTGCCGGTGAGGTGCAGCTCGATCTCGCGCTCGGCCCCGCGAGGATCGAGAGGGCCGCCGATCGTTTTGAGGTCGGCCAGCGTCAGCACGCGCCGGCCGTTGTTGCGCAGGCCAATGCCCGGATCGTCAAGATTGGTGCGCGGCATGTCCACCCGCATATCCGTGCTTGGGCCGTATTCCGTGCGTGCGTGACGGACCGTGGCGCTGGGCTTGGCCATCGCGCCGCCTGTCATGCCATGCATCGCGTGCTGGCCGTGATCCATGGCCATCGCGCCATGGTTCATGCCGGACATGTCGTGCTTCATGCCCGGCATGTCGTGGCCCATCGCGCCGTGGTCCATCGCGCCCATGGCCGAGCCGCCATGCCCCATCGCGCCGTGGTCCATCGCGCCCATCATGTCGGCCATGGTGAGCCATTCGACGGGATCGAGAGCAGGCACGGCGGCGTTCAAGCCCTCGCGCACCGCGAGCGTGCCGCGGGCGAAGCCGGTTCGATCCATCGATTGCGCGAAGATCGTGTAGGCGTCCTCTCGGGGCGTGACGATCACGTCGTAGGTCTCGCCCGGCCCGAAGCGGAACTCATCGACGGTGACGGGCTCGACGTTCTGCCCGTCGCTTTGCACCACCGTCATCTTGAGCCCCGGGATGCGCACGTCGTAGAAGGTGTTGGCCGCGCCGTTGATGAACCGCAGACGCACGCGCTCGCCCGGCCGGAACAGGCCAGTCCAATTGCCGGCAGGGGTGACGCCGTTCATCAGGTAGGTCAATGTCGCCCCCGAGAGATCGGCCAGGTCGGTCGGGTTCATCCGCATGTGGTTCCACATCGCACGTTTGTCCAGTGCGCGGGAGAGCCCCATGTCGGCCACGTCACGGAAAAAATCGATCGCCGTCGGCTGATTGAAGTTGTAGTAGTCGCTTTGCGCCTTGAGCTTGGCGAGCACCCGCATGGGGTCTTCGTCGGTCCAGTCGGACAGCAGCACGACATGGTCGCGGTCGGCGCGGATGGGGTCTGCCTCACGCGGCTCGACGATCAAGGCCCCGTACATGCCGGTCTGCTCCTGCGTGCCGGAGTGCGAGTGATACCAGTAGGTGCCGGTTTGTTCGAGGCGAAACTGGTAGGTGAAGGTTTCGCCAGGGGCGATGCCCGGGAAACTGACCCCAGGCACCCCGTCCATCTGGTAGGGCAGGATGATCCCGTGCCAGTGGATCGAGGTGGCCTCGCGCAGGCGGTTGGTGACGCGGATGGTGACCGTGTCGCCTTCCCGAAGTTTGAGCGTTGGCGCCGGGATGGAGCCGTTGATGGTGGTCGCCATCCTTGGCCTGCCGGTGAAGTTGACCGGCGACTCGGCAACCACCAGGTCGATGTTCGTGCCGCTGAGCACGGGCGCCGCACCCGTGCGCGTGTCGGCCAGCCCCTGCGCCGCAGCACGCACCCAGGGTGACAGGCCGACCATCACGCCGCCGGCGACCAAGCCGCGCACGAAGCGCCGCCGCGAGGGCACGGACGGCCATGGTGAATGAAACGGTCTCAAAGGGGGCATGGGATCCTCGCGGAGAGTTTCTGCAGTGAGTTTCTAATTCGGCGGATGAGTGCTGGGATGCTAGGGGCGCACCGCTGTCAGGAAGCTGTCTGAACGATTACATGTTTGTCATCAATGCGTCAGGTGCGCTAAAAATCGTCACACTGGCGTTTATCGGATACGGCCGAGCATCCGCATGAAGATATTGATGGTCGAAGATGAACCCAAAACGGGCGACTACCTGCGACAAGGCTTGAGCGAAGCGGGTTTCGTGGTCGATCTGGCGCAAGACGGCGCCGATGGTCTGCACCTGGCCTTGCAGGGCGAGTACGACCTGGTCATCCTGGATGTGATGCTGCCCGGCCTCGACGGCTGGCAGGTACTGCAGTCCTTGCGCCATCGCGGCCTGCAGATGCCGGTGCTGTTCCTGACCGCACGCGATCAGGTGGAAGACCGGGTCAAAGGCCTTGAACTCGGTGCGGACGACTATCTGGTCAAGCCTTTCTCCTTTGCCGAATTGCTGGCCCGCGTGCGCACGATCCTGCGCCGGGGGCGCAGTGGCAACGAGAGCACCGTGCTGCGCGTGGCCGATCTCGAACTGGACCTGCTGCGCCGACGCGTTTCACGCGGCGGGCGACGAATCAGCCTGACGGCCAAAGAGTTCGGCTTGCTGGAACTGCTGATGCGCCGTCATGGCGAGGTTCTGCCCCGCTCGCTGATCGCCTCGCAGGTCTGGGACATGAATTTCGACAGCGATACCAATGTGATCGAGGTGGCCATCCGGCGCTTGCGCGCGAAGATTGATGAGGGTCATGAGGTCAAGCTGATCCACACCGTACGTGGCATGGGTTACGTATTGGAAGCACCGGAGGAGCGCTGAATGTTTCGCTCCCTGTCACTGACGACCCGGCTCACCCTCTTCTTTACGTTGGCGGCTGGGGCTGTGGTGTTTGGATTGGCCTTGTTGGTCATCGCTGCATCCGAGCGGCATTTCATCGAGCTGGATCACATGGCGCTGCAGGACAAGCAGCACCTGATCGAGGATATTTTGGCGCGATCCAATTCGACCGAGGACGCCAAGTGGCTGCTGCGTGAGGCATTGAGCCACCATCACGGGCTGTACGTCAGCGTCCACGATTCGAAAGGTGAAACGCTCTTCCAGTCCGAAGGATTTCGCCTCCCGCGCGAACTGTCACCGGCGGATGAAGGCAACGGCAACGACGCGCTGATCCATTGGGCCGACGCAGGGCAGGCGTTTCGCGGGATGCGTGTCCGGGTTATTCCAGCCTATGACGCAACGACGCGGCTGGACATCCTCGTTGCCATGGACACGGCGCATCACACACGGTTCATGCTGGAGTTGCGGCGCACCCTGATGACCTATGCCGTCGTGACGATCGTCATCTGTGGCTTGCTGAGCTGGTTTGCCGCGTACAAGGGGCTGGCGCCATTGCGTGCCATGAAATCCAGAGCCACCACGCTCACGAGCCAGCGGCTGCACCAGCGCATGCCCGTCGAGGCGGTACCCATCGAAATGGCCGATCTGGCTCACGAACTCAACAAGATGCTGGACCGGCTGGAAGACGCGTTCACGCGACTGTCGGAGTTCTCGTCGAATCTGGCGCATGAGCTGCGCACCCCCCTGAGCAACCTGCTGACCCAGACCCAGGTCGCGTTGGCTACCCGGCGCGATGCCGATACCTACCGGGAGATCCTGGCTTCCAATGCCGAGGAACTGCAGCGTCTGGGCCGCATGGTGTCCGATATGCTGTTCCTGGCCAAGGCCGAACGCGGGATGATGCTGCCGAACCGGGAACGTTTCTCGGCAGCCGAGGAAACGCACGCCCTGATTGAGTTCTATGAGGCGGTCGCCGATGAGAAGGGCGTCAGACTGGCTCAGCGTGGTGAGGGCGAGATCGTCGGTGATCGCTTGATGTTCCGCCGTGCCCTGAGCAATCTGCTTTCGAACGCGCTGCGCCACACGCCGCCACATGGCGAGGTCACGATCGAGATCAGCCAGTCTTCCCAAGCCACCCGGGTGAGCGTCGAGAACACCGGCGAGGACATCGAGCCGAAGATCTTGCCGCGCCTGTTCGATCGCTTTTACCGGGCCGACCCATCGCGGTCACATCCGGAAACCGACGGCGCAGGGCTGGGATTGGCGATTACCCGCGCCATTATGCAAACCCATGGAGGATCGATCAGCGTGACGTCCGCGCAGGGCAGGACCCGGTTCTGCCTGGAGTTCCCAGGCGGAACCTGATGAGGTGAAGCAGTTGGGGCGAGCCAGCCCAAGTGCCTTTGGGGCACTTCTCGAAACCTCCCTAACCGTTGTCGCCAGTGAGCCGGCATGATGTCGCCCATGATCACCCCGCGCATCAAGCCCTCGTCTTTCTGGCGTCACCAGCCTGGCGCTGACCTGTTCGTGCAGGACCAGCGCCAAGCCAAGCTCGGCGGCTTCATTGCCAACCTGGCAGCAATGGACGAACTGATCGACTTCGCGGCCATTGCCGCCCGGGTCGACACCGCCTGCCCTCGCGCTGACCGTAGCAAAGGCGGGCGCCCGCCGTACCCCACCGAGGTGATGGTGCGGCTGCTGTTCATCCAGTCGCTGTACAACCTCAGCGACGAGGACTGCGAGTACCAGGTGCTGGACCGCATGAGCTTCCAGCAATGGCCCCGATCGCTGTTGAACCGACCGGGCTGACACCCGAGCAAGCGCCATGGGCAACTGCTCTGCGTGACGCAGGTGTAAGTCACGGTGGCGCAAGGCCGCTTGCGTGCGCTTGCGCCAAGAAGTTGGCGCAGGTTTCGAGAGAAGAGAGGGCGGAGCAGAGTCGAACCTGCCCCATTCAGGCGCCCCCGGCAGTGGGGCGCGGCGCAGGCAGAATGGCCCGGAACCCCGCGCGGCGTCGGGGAACCCGGAAACGAAAACGCCCAACCGGAGAGGGTTGGGCGCTGAATGGTGGTGGCCTAGGGCGGAATCGAACCACCGACACAAGGATTTTCAGTCCTCTGCTCTACCAACTGAGCTACCAGGCCAGCGAAGACTCACAGTATATCAGTTTCCGTGGCTGCGTTTGTTGCGCGTGAGGTCCACCCCCAGCTGCTTGAGCTTGCGGTACAGGTGCGTGCGCTCGAGGCCCGTCTTCTCGGCCACGCGGGTCATGCTTCCGTTTTCCTTGGCGAGGTGGAACTCGAAGTAGGCCTTCTCGAAGGCGTCGCGTGCTTCTCGCAGCGGGCGGTCGAGCACGAACACTTGCTCGGCCTGCGGGCCATTGCCCTGGGCGGGTGCCAGCGCAGCCCCCCCGGCGCCGTGCGCCGGCACGCCGTCGGCGGCGACCGGGCGGCCGGCCAGGTGGTTGGGGGTCGCAGGCGCGAGCGGCGATGCAGACGGCCGCGCCGGCGTCTGGCGCGACAAGGCCTGCTCCACCGCACGCAGCAGCTTCTGCAGCGTGATCGGCTTTTCGAGGAAGGCCATCGCGCCGAACTTGGTGGCTTCCACCGCGGTGTCGATGGTGCCGTGGCCCGACATCATGATGACCGGCATCGTCAGCTGGCCACTGGCACCCCACTCCTTGAGCAGCGTGATGCCGTCCACGTCGGGCATCCAGATGTCGAGCAGCACGAGATCCGGGCGGCTGCGCTCGCGAAAGGCCCGGGCCTGCGCGGCATTTTCGGCCAGCTCCACGGTGTGGCCTTCGTCGGTGAGGATCTCCGACAGCAGGGCGCGGATGCCGAGCTCGTCGTCAACAACAAGTATGGTGGCCATGCAGTCAACTTCCTGCTCCGGCAACCGTGGAGGCGCCGTCTGGGCACGCAGGGCTGGATGGAGCGAACGTCGAAAATGATAGCGAAACTTGCGCCCCGCCCGCCGCGACGCCCGGCGGGGCCTCGGGCGGCGCCGGCAGGTTCTTGAGGCGGATGCGTGCGCCGTGTTCGTCGGCGATCTTCTTGACCACCGCAAGCCCCAGGCCGGTGCCCTTGCTCTTGGTCGTCACGTAGGGCTCGAACGCACGCGCCAGCACGCCCTCGGCGAAGCCGGGCCCGTTGTCCGCCACCACGAGGCGCACCGCGCGCAGGCCCCCGTCCTCGGCGCGCGAGGCTTCGGTCCACAGGCGCACGCGGCCATCGGGGCGCTCGGCCACCGCATCGAGCGCGTTCTGCAGCAGGTTGTGCACCACTTGGCGCAACTGCGTGGCATCGCCCATGATGCGCGGCAGGCCGGGCTCGCATTCCACCTTGAGGCGCCCGGCTTCGATCGCCGCGCCGTACAGGCCGATCACCTCGTTGACGAGGGCATTGAGGTCCAACGGCGCCAGCTTGGCCGCGGGCAGGCGCGCGTAGTCGCGAAACTCGTTGACGAGCTGCTTCATCGCGCCCACCTGGTTGACGATGGTGGCGACCGACCGGGCGAGCATTTGCTGGTCCGGCCCTTCGAGCTTGGACTCGAGCTTGTGCTGCAGCCGCTCGGCGGACAGCTGGATGGGCGTGAGCGGGTTCTTGATCTCGTGCGCGAGACGCCGCGCCACTTCGGCCCACGCGACGGACCGCTGCGCGGAGACGACCTCGGTGATGTCGTCGAAGACCAGCAGCCGCGCCTGCTGCGGCAGCCAGGCACCGCGCACGAGCAGGGTGATGGGTCCGCGCCCCGCCGGCGCATCGGGGGGCGGTTGCAGGTCCATGGACTGCTGCCAGTGGTCGCGCTCGGCGGCCTCGCTGCCGGCTGCGTGCATGTCGAACAACCGCTGCACCTCGCCGGCGAAGGCCTCCAGGCCCGGCACCTCGGCGAGCGTGCGGCCGAGGCAGGCTCCGAGCGGCAGCCGCAGGATGCGCGTCGCCCCCGGATTGACGGTCTCGATGCGTCCGGCGGGGTCGAGCACGATGACGCCGGCGGTGAGGTTGTCGAGGATGGTCTGCAAGTTCGTCTTGGCCGCCTCCAGCTCGCTCAGGCTGCGCTGCACGAGCGCGCGGGCGTCCGACAGCTGTTGCGTCATGTCGGCGAACGAGCGGGTCAGGCCTCCCAGCTCGTCGCGCGAGGCGAACACCTGTTTCGGCGTGAGGTCGCCCTGCGCCACCTGCCGCACGCCCTCGGCCAGCAGCAGCAGCGGCCGCGCGAGCTGGTTGCCGAGGATGACGGCCAGCAGCACCGCCCCGAACACCGCGAGGAACAGGGTCAGCGTGAGGGTGCCGATGTACATCGTGCGCAGCCCCTCGCGGGCCAGAGCACGCTGCTGGTACTCGCGATACGCGTTCTGCACGGCGATCGCGTTGGCGGCCAGCGTCGAAGGCAGCAGCTGCGTCACCTGCAGATAGCGGTCCTCGGCGGCCAGGCTGAACGAAGACGAGGGCACGTGCGCGAGCACACGGATGCGCGGCTGCACCGCCTCGCCGTCGAGCCCTTCGAGCTGCGAGACCACGCGCTGCGTGCGCGCTTCTCGCAGGCGCTGAGACGTGGGGCGCTCGGGGGTGAGCGCCTCGCGCGCGATCCCCACCGCCGCGATGGGCGCCCCGTTCGGTCCCAGCAGGGCCACGTCCTGGGCGGAGAGCTGGTCGCGGATGCGCTCGAGCGCCAACGCGAGCGCCGCATCGCGGTTCTCGGCGGCGAGCCGCTCGGCCGCACTGCGCGTCTTGACCGACAGGTCGTTGACGAGCGTGTCGAGGGTCACCCTCCCGAGGTTGAGGCCGGCGTCCAGGGCGCCTTCGACGCGCACGTCGAACCAGCTCTCGATGCTGCGGGAGACGAACTGATACGAGACGGTGTAGATGATGAGACCCGGGAGCACGCCGACCATCGCGAAGATGCCGGCGAGCTTGGCGAGCAACCGGCTGCCGAACTTGCGCCGTCGCATGCGCACCGCCAGGCGCACGCCGGCAATCGAGATCACCAGCGCAAGGAAGGTGGCGATGGCCACGTTCAGGCCGAGCAGCCAGCCGTAGTACTGCTCGTAGAGCTGCCGATTGTTGGTGGACAGGGCCAGCAAGAACATCAACACCAGCCCCGCGCCGGACAGTGCGACCAGCGAGATGATCCAGGCCCAACGGGTGGCTTTGCTCACGGCGGGCTCACTGTAAGTCCTGCACGATCACCGTGCTCTCGGCCGACAGGTCCCAGTCGGCCTGTCCCTCGATGCCGATCTGCAGGGGCCGGGGCAGCTGCGAGGTGTCGAGCCGGTAGCGCACCTCGATGTAGTAGCGCTCGCCGGGATCGAACTGGCCGATGTCGGCGATGCGCCAGCGCGAGACGCTGCGCACCGCCGCAAGCGCCTCGGACAGCGACTCGTAGTGCTGGTTGAGGCTGCCGAAGGTGACACGGTAGCGCCGCGTCAAGGGCTGGTACGCCAGGCGCCAGGTCCGCGTGGCGCGGGCGATGCGCTCGTCTCGCCAGTACCAGCGGGGCCGGTAGGTGGTGGCCTCCGCGGCGAAATGCAGCGGCACGCCGCGCAGCAGCGCGTCTTCGACCGCCTTGGGCAGCACGAACTCGGCCTGGAAGCCCAACACCACGGACTCCTCGCTGCGGCCCACCTCGACGTCTCGCAACTGGATGCTGGCCGCCAGGGCCGCGCCGCTCCACACACACCAGCATGCGAGCAAAAACGCGCGGACGAGGCGCCCGACGGCCCGCAGGCCCATCGGTGAAGCGCCCGGCCGCGCCCTTGCGAGCACGGGCCGAACAGCAGCGATCACCCGGTGTTCGCAAAGCACGGTGCAGATTCAGCCGTTGTGTTTCTGGAGCAGGGCGTAATAGAAGCCGTCCGCGCGGAAGCCCTGCACGTCGGCCGCCGGGGCTGCGGCGCCCTGCGACCCCCCTGGTTCCGTCTGATTGTGCGGCATCGGAAGCAGGTGGCCGGGCGCCGGCAGGCGGCGGGCCTGGGATTGCCGTTGCAAAAAAGCGTCGATCTGCTCCTCGCCTTCGGCACGGAAGACGGAGCAGGTGCAGTACAGCAGCCGGCCGCCCGGGGCCAGCACAGGCCACAGCCGGTCGAGCAGTTCGGCCTGCAGCCGCACGAGCGCCTCCACGTCGGACGCGCGCCGCAGCCATCGCACGTCGGGGTGCCGGCGCACGATGCCCGAGGCGCTGCACGGCGCATCGAGCAGGATCGCGTCGAACGGACGACCGCCCGAGTAGGCGGCCGTCTCGCGGGCATCGGCAGCGCACAGGGTGGCATGCAGGCCCAGCCGACCGAGGGTGTCCTGCACGCGGGCCAGGCGGTCCGGGTCCACGTCGAGCGCCACCACGTCGAGCTCGGCCAGCTCGAGCAAGTGGGCCGTCTTGCCCCCGGGCGCGGCGCAGGCGTCGAGCACCCGGGCACCGGGCGCGAGCCACGGCCGGTCCACGGGAGCTTGCATCCCGAGCAGCAGCGGCGCGGCCAGCTGCGCAGCCGTGTCCTGCACCGAGAGCTCGCCTTCGGCGAAGCCGGGGATCTCGTGGACGGGCCGAGGGGGATCGACCACCACGCCCCAGGGCCCCGCGGGCCAGGCGCTGAGCCCCGCTTCGCGCAGGCGCTCCAGCGCGCGCGCCTGGGTGGTGCGCCGAAGGTTGACCCGCAGCGCGAGCGGGGCGCGCGTGTTGTCGAAGGCGAGCAGGTCCTGCCAGTGCTCGGGCCAGTCGGCGCGCAACCGCTCGATCCACCACTGGGGGTGGTCCCACTGCGACAGGGGCTGCGCCCGGACCTGGGCACGCAAGGCCTCGCGCTCGCGCAGAAAGCGCCTGAGCACCGCGTTGACGAAGGCGCCGGAGCGGCGGTCGCGTGCCTTGGCGGCCTCGACCGCCTGGTCCACCAAGGTGTGGTCCGGGTAGGGCGCGCCGCCGCTGCGCTCGAGCAACGACAGCGCGGTGAGCAGCAGCGCGTCCGTCCACGGCGCCGGCGCGCGCGGCACGAGCCGGCGGCGCAGGCACTCGGCATGGCCGAGCCGGCGCATGGCGTCGAAGGCGAGTGCTTGCGTGCCGGGACGCGCGCCCGCCGGGCAGGCCCGCAGGGCGTCGTTGAGCGAGCGGCCGGCGCGCACGGCCTGCACGGCGTCGGCGGTGTGCGCGAGCAGTCGCGCCAGAGGAATCGAGGGGGGGTTCACGGGCGAGAGTCTAGGGCCTCCGCCCGCGCGGGCCTGCCGGGCCCCTCGCATGCGCACGAGCGCCCCGCCGCGCGGCCCCGTGGCGGCGCCGCGCGGCGGGCGGGTTCGCCGTCAGGCCAGCATGTCGGCCCAGATGTTCTGGGCCCAGTTCCAGCCGTAAACACCTTCCATTTCCGAGGGGCCGGTGGACACCCCGCCCGACCCTGCGACGGTCTTGAAGGTCTTTTCGGCCGCGACGTACTCGTGCACGCTGGCCACGTGGATGACGTTCTTGCCGTCCACGAAGCTGTAGCAGGTGTTGGTCAGCATCGGCGCAGGGTTGACCGGCCAGCCCGCCAGCTCGGCGAGGATCGCGGCCGCCGCCACCTTGGCGTGCGAGTTCGCCATATGCCCGGACTTCGGCATGCCCGGGGCAATCTGGATCGAGTCGCCGAGCACGTGGATGTCCTTGGCTGCGGTGGACTGGAAGGTCAGGTAGTCCACGTTGCACCACCGGGCATTGGCGTTGGCCAGACCGGTCTGCACCGCGATCAGGCCGGCGCGCATCGGCGGCAGCACGTTCAGCACGTCGGCCTTGACCTCGTCTTGCACGTCGAACTTGATCACCCCGGACTTGGCATCGACCGCCACCGCGTTGTGCTGCGGACGATACTCGACGATGCCCGCGAACTGCTCGGCCCACACCTTCTTGAACAGCGGGCCCTTGGAGGTGACGTCCTGGTTGGCATCCAGCACCAGCACCTTCGAGCGGGGCTTGGCGGCCTTGAAGTAGCTGGCCACCTGGCAGGCCCGCTCGTACGGACCGGGCGGGCAGCGGTACGGCGCCTCGGGGATCGTGAGGGCGTACACGCCGCCGTCGGGCATCGCTTCGAGCTGCCGGCGCAGTGCGGCCGTCTCGGGGCCGGCCTTCCACGCCTGCAGGATGCGGCCTTCGTCGTGCGCGGCCTTCAGGCCCTGGATGCCGTCGAACATCAGGTCGATGCCGGGCGAGAGCACCAGCTTGTCGTAGGCGATGGTGGCGCCCGAGGCGAGCGTGACGGTCTTCTTGGCCGGGTCGATGCGCTCGGCCCGGTCCTTCACCAGCGTCACGCCGTGCCGCTTGCGCAGGTTGTCGTATGGCGTGGTGATGTCGGCCATCGTCTTGTAGCCGCCCAGCACCAGGTTCGAGACCGGGCAGGAGACGAAGGCGTCGTTGGGCTCGACCAGCACCACCTGCAGCCGGTAGTCGGACCACATGCGCAGGTACTTGGCCGCCGTGGCGCCGCCATAGCCGCCCCCGACCACCACCACCTGGGCCTTGGCCGGCACGCGAGAGGTGGCGCAGCCCGCGAGGCCCAGCGCGCCGAGCGCCGCGGCACCGTGGAGAAACGATCGACGTTGCATCTGTGACTCCCCCTGCTGCTCACTGCCGCGGCTGTGCGGCGAAGTACCCGGCGATCGCCTCGATCTGCGCGTCGTTGTAGCCCTTGGCCAGCTGGTGCATGACCGTGGCGGGCCGCGCGCCGGACTTGAACGCCTTCATCTGCTCGATGATGTAGGTGCGTGGCATACCGGCCAGCGCCGGCACGGACGAGGTGGGCACGGTGCGCCCGTTCGTGCCGTGGCAGTTGGCGCAGGTGGCCGCGAGGCTCTTCACGTACAAGGCCTGAGGCCCGGGGTCTTGCTGCGCATGGGCCGCGCTGGTCACCAGGGCCAGCAGCACGCCCCACGCGGGTGTCGGCTTCATCGTTGTTCCTCCAATCGTCTTCTGCCTGGGCCGCCACGGCAGCCGCACCGCCCTCCCGGCGAGCGCCGCAGGGGCGCCGGCACCGAGTGACCGGCACGCCGCCGAACGTGGGCAGCGTCCGTGTGCGACGCAACGCCCTCATGCGGCGTCGGTCGCGACTTCAATGTATTGCCGTGACAGGGCCTGCGGGCTAGGGGTATTCAGCAAACACGCGCTGATGCGCAAGGCATCGGCCCAGGGCTGCGGCAGCGGCTCGCCGCCCGCAGCCCGGCAGGCCGTCGACACCCACGTGCGCACCAGCAACGGCCGCTGCATCGCCGCCAGCCGCTCCAGCGACTGCCACGCCTGCCACAGCGCCTCGCCATCGGCGGGCACGCCGACGGGCCGTCGCTCTGCGGGCAACAGCTCGCGCAACACGTCGTCGTACCAACCGGGTACGTCGATGATTCTCGCCAGAAACGCGGTCCAGACGGCGACGTCCTTCGACAGATGAGCAATATGGTTATCGTCGGCCGGCGCAGGAGCGCTCGTGCGGCTGCCGGACAGCACGTGACGCAGGAGCATCCAGCGCAGGCGCTCGCCAGGGTCGATCTGGCGGTCCGCCTGCATCACGCGGCGAGCCGCTTCGGCCAGTGCACGACGCTCTTCGAGCGGTGCACCGGCACTGCGCCGCAGCATCAACTCCAGGGCAGGCAGCCGCGCGGCCGGCCCCAGGGACTCGACCTCGGCGCGCACGGCGGCCGCCACCGCCAAGCCGCGCGTTTCCTCGGCCCACGCCTGCCATCCGCGTTCGTCGCCGTCCGCCAGCAGCGCGAGAACCGCCGCCTTGCGCTCGCCCGGCCCGTGCCAGCGGGTCACCCGCGCGAGCGTCTCGCGGTCGCGCTGGAGTGCACCTCCGCTCGCCGCGTGCTGCACCGGATCATGCAAGCGCCCTTGCTCTGCGGCCCCACCCTCCGGCCCCGGCGCCGAAGCGACGCGAGCCGCCCGTACGGCCGCGCTGCCACCGGAGGCGAGCCCCATGGCGGCGACGGGCAGCAGGGGCTCATCGGGCGGCTCCGGCAACGGCAGGGCCGGCAGCGCCGGGCGCGGGGCGCCGTAGAGCCGCGCGATGCGATCTTCGAGAGGCGGGTGCGTGGCCAACCACCGGCCCCCCGGCGAGAAGAACAGATGCGACAAGGGCTCGGCCTGCGCGCTGACCCAGCGCTGGCGGTGATGCCGCAGCTGGTCGGCGATCTTGCGCAGGGCTCCCCCCAGCCCTTCCACGTTGCGGGTGTACTGCACGGCCGACGCATCGGCGAGGTACTCGCGCTGGCGCGACACGGCGGCCTTCAGCACGCGGCCCGCCATCCACCCGAGCGCGCCCACGGCCATCAGGGCGAGGCCGAACGGCGTGCTGGCCGGGCGCCGGCCGAGCTCGTCGGGTTCAGCCAGCGCGTGGCCGAAGGTGTGCACCATCTGCAGGCCCCACACCAGGCCGATGAGCCGCATGTTCAGCCGCATGTCGCCATGACCGATGTGCGCGAACTCGTGCGCGACCACCCCTTGCAGCTCCTCGCGCGTGAGCCGCATGAGCGCGCCGTGCGTGACGGCGAGCACCGCGTCCTCGGGCCCCCAGCCGGCGGCGAAGGCGTTGATGCCCTCCTCGCGGGGCAGCACGTACACCTGCGGCATGGGCAGCCGGGAGGCGATGGCCATCTCGGCGACGACGTTGAGCAGGCGTTGCTCGTAGCGGTCGCGCGGCGCGGCGCCCTCCTCGCCGCTGACGGCCCGGCCGCCGACGAGCCGCGCCACATGGCGGCCGCCTTCGCGCAGGCGCAGGCTCTCCAGGACGCAGCCGACCAGCACGAACAGCAGTACGAGGCCGGTGTTCGTCTCGAAGAAGTAGGCCGGATAGCCGCTCGCCCAGGGGAAGGTGAGGCGGTAGATCAGCGCCAGCGCCGCGTTGACCGCGAACACCAGCAGCACGAGCACCAGCGCAAAGAGCAGGAGCAGCCGGCGCGTGGCGACGTGGGCCGCTGCCTGGTGGGCACGGAAACGCATGGCCTTCTGGAGGGGCCCGGGTTCGGCGAGGCCGCCCTGGGACTCAGAACTGCACCCGCACCGCCTGGCGCTCGGCCTCGTGGGTGGTCGACTGCAGCATGCCCGCCTCCTTGAAGCCGAAGACGCCCGCGACGAGGTTGGTGGGGAACTGCTGCGCCGCGTTGTTGTAGTCCAGCGCGGCGTCGTTGAAGGCCTGGCGGGCGAAGGCGATGCGGTTCTCGGTGCTCGTCAGCTCCTCGGACAGCTCGCGCAGCGTCTCGTCGGCCTTGAGCTCGGGGTAGTTCTCGACCACGGCCATCAGGCGTGCGAGCGAGCCGTCGAGCGCCTGCTCGGCCACCGCGAGCGCGCCCACCGCCTTCGCGCTGGTGGGCCGCTGGCGCACTTCGCCCGCGGCGGTCGTCGCCTGGTTGCGCGCCGCGATCACCGCCTCCAGCGTCTCGCGTTCGTGCGAGATGTACTTGCGCGCCGTCTCGACCAGGTTGGGGATGAGGTCGTAGCGGCGCTTGAGCTGCACGTCGATCTGCGCATAGGCGTTGGCGATCTCGTTGCGCAGCCGCACGAGGCGGTTGTAGGCCCCGACCGCCCAGAACACGAGGATCGCCAGCACGATCCAACTCACCCATTGGCCCGTGGTCATCGTCCCTCTCCTTGTGGTGTGCCCGCACTCTAGCAGGCACCGCGGCGTGCGGTGCGCCGAAGCCGCGGTCAGGCCGCAGGATGCGTCACGCCCGAGGCTTGCTGCCAGGCCTCGTACCCCCGCTGGCGCAGCTCGCACGCGGGGCACTGCCCGCAGCCGTGGCCCCATGGGTGGCGCCGGCCGCGCTCGCCGAGGTAGCAGGTGTGCGTGTGCTCGACGATCAATTCATTGAGCGCGCGCCCGCCGAGGCGCTCGGTGAGCGCCCAGGTCTCGGCCTTGGTGAGGAACATCAGCGGCGTCTCGATCGTGAGCGGCTGATCCAACCCCAGGCTCAAGGCCACCTGCATGGCCTTCATCGTGTTGTCGCGGCAGTCGGGGTAGCCCGAGTAGTCCGTCTCGCACATGCCGCCCACGAGCACGCGCGCACCGCGCCGGTAGGCCAGCGCCGCAGCAAAGGTGAGGAAGAGCAGATTGCGCGCGGGCACGAAGGTGTTGGGCAGGCCGCCCGCCGGCTGCTCGATCGCCGGGTACGTCTGCTGCGCCCCATCGGCCGGTGCCGGCGCCGCGCCGGGGCCTGCGGCCGGTTCGGCGCGGCCCGCCGGCTGCCCGGGCGTGAGCGCGGTGGCGCAGAGCTGGCCGAGCAGCGACAGGTCCAGCAGATGATCGGCCCCCAGTCGGCCCGCCCACTGCGGGAAGCGGCGCTGGAGTTCCTCGCGCACCGTCTGCCGGCACTCGAGCTCCACCCGGTGGCGCTGGCCGTAGTCGAAGCCCACCGTCTCGACCTCGGCATAGCGGTCGAGCGCCCACGCGAGGCAGGCCGTGGAGTCCTGCCCACCGGAGAACAGCACGAGGGCTTTCACGTCACGCATGGTGTTCGGGCGATCGACGAGCGGCGCGGGCGCCTCAGGTGCGGACCTCGCCTTGCCCCAGCACCACCCACTTCATCGATGTGAGCCCTTCGAGGCCGACCGGCCCACGCGCGTGGAACTTGTCGGTCGAGATGCCGATCTCGGCGCCCAGGCCGTACTCGAAGCCGTCCGCGAACCGCGTGGAGGCGTTGACCATCACGCTGGCGGAGTCGACCTCGCGCAGGAAGCGCATCGCGTTCGGGTGGTTCGTCGTGAGGATGGCGTCGGTGTGGTGCGAGCCGTAGCGGTTGATGTGCGCGATCGCTTCGTCGAGGCTCGCGACCACCTTGATGCTGATGACCGCCGCGAGGTACTCCTCGCTCCAGTCGGACTCGACCGCATCGACCAGCCGGGCGCCCGGCACGTCGGCCAGCAGCGCCTTGGCGTGTCGGTCGCAGCGCATCTCCACGCCCTTGGCCGCCAAGATCGCGCCGATGCGCGGCAGGAACTGCGGCGCCGACTTCTCGTGCACCAGCAGGGACTCGGCAGCGTTGCAGGGGCTGTATTTCTGCGTCTTGGCGTTGTCGGTGACCTTGACCGCCAGGTCGAGGTCGACCTCGGCATCGACGTACACGTGGCAGTTGCCGTCCAGGTGTTTGATGACGGGCACCCGGGCCTCGCGGCTGATGCGCTCGATCAGCGACTTGCCGCCGCGCGGAATGATGACGTCCACGTATTCCGGCATCGCGATCAGCCGGCCCACGGCCTCGCGGTCGGTCGTCTCGATGAGCTGCACAGCCGTGGCGGGCAGGCCGCTTTCCACGAGGGCGCGCTGCACGAGCTTCCACAGCGCGAGGTTCGAGTGCAGCGCCTCCGATCCGCCGCGCAGGATGCAGGCGTTGCCGCTCTTGATGCCCAGCGACGAGGCCTCGATCGTCACGTTCGGGCGGCTCTCGTAGATCATGCCGAACACGCCGATCGGCACGCGCATCTGGCCCACCACGATGCCCGTGGGCCGGCGGCGCAGGTTCGTCATCTCGCCCACGGGGTCCGGCAATGCCGCCACCTGAAGGCAGTTCTCGGCCATCTGCTCGACGACCTTGTCGGTGATGCGCAGGCGATCGACCATCGGCGCCGGCAGGCCCCGCTCCTCCCGGGCGCCCGCCACGTCCTTCGCGTTGGCGGCTTGCAGCGTCTCGCGCTCGGCGCGGATCAGCGCCGCCAGGCGCAGCAGGCAGTCGTTCTTCGCGGCGGTGGGGGCCGCGGCCATCGCCGTGGCGGCCGCGCGGGCGGCGGCGCCGACATGGGCCATGTAGGCCTGAAGGTCGATCGCAGTCATGACGGGAATTGTCTCATCAAGCGTCGCTCGATCCCGTCCCACCCGGCGTGCGCGCCGGCGCCTTCCGTGTCAGGGTGGCGAGAGCCACTGCAACAGCGCGATCCACAGCGGCGCGGTCACCACGAAAGCGAGCGTCGAGACCACGAGCGTGGTCGTCACCTCGGCTTCGCGCGTGGCGTAGCGTTGCGAGAACATCATCGAGTTGGTGCCGGCTGGCAGTGAGGCGCACATGACGATGGCCGCGAGCGGCACGCCGGACAGACCCAGCCCGAAGTGCCCCACCGCCAGCACCAGCGCCGGCTGCACCACCAGCTTGAGGACGGACAGCGCGGCCGCCGCCGCCAGCGACCCGCGAATGCCATAGTGCGCGAGCGACATCCCGATGGCGATGAGGCAGGCGGGGACCACCGCCTGCCCCAGCATGACCAGGATCTCGTCCACGGCCGGGGGGATCGGCCAGCCCGCCACGTTCCACCCGAGCCCGAGCAGCACCGGCAGCACCACGGGATGGATCACCGTGTTGCGCACCGTCGTGCCGAGCGTCGCCAGGAGGCTGCGACGCGCGTGGCCTTCGGCCGCGCGGGCCAGGTCCAGTTCCACGAGCACCGTGACGACGGACAGCAAGGTCAGCGCGTGCAGGCTCACGACCGCCAGATGCACCGAGAGCCCCGCCTCGCCGAAGAGCGCGGCGGCGACCGGGATGCCGAGCTGCACCGTGTTGCTGAAAGTCGCCGTGATGGCGCGCACGCTCGGCTCGGCTGCAGCCTCGGGCCGGCGCCGCCGCTGGTGCGCATAGACGAGCAGCATCAGCCCGACCACCGGCGCGAAGTACGCCAGCACCGTCGACCATGGCAGCCGGTCGAAGTCGATGCGTGCCGTCGTGCGAAAAAGCAGCGCCGGCGCGAACAGGAAGAAGGTGGTGTTCGACAGCGCCCTCGCCGCCTCGCCGCCGCCGAAGAAGCGCATGCGCCCGGCCGCCCACCCGACCGAGACGACGACGAAGATGGCCAGCAGCTTGAAGTAGACGGCGGACGACATGGCGCCGCAGTATGCGCACAGCGCCCGCAGCCGCCGCTACGGCAACTACGTAAGCGGCGCGCCGTTTCAGCCCGCGGCGGCCTTCCTCGCCGGGGCCTTCTTGGCCGGCACCTTCTTGGCCGCGCGCGGCTCGAACTCGAAGCCCACCTTGCCCTCCTTGGCGTCCCACGCGAGGAAGGCCTTGAACTTGCGCCGCGTCTTGTTGGAGACGAAGTTCTCCAGCAGGTCCGTGCGGCCTTCCTTGAGCAGCTTGGTCATTTGCTCGCGCGCGATCGGCTGCTGCAGGATGATCTTGCCGCTCTTGAAGTCGCAGGTCGGGTGGGCGCCCACGCTGTGCTCGCAGACGTAGCTCGTGCCGTGCTCGTAGACCCGGCCCTTGCACTTGGGGCAGTGGCCCAGCGGCTCCTGGGCGCTGAAGTCCACCTCGCCTTCCTCGGCTTCCTTCTTGGCGTCCTCGCCGAAGTCGAACTCGAGCTTGTAGTTGTCGATCTCGTCGTCCCACACGAGCTTGAGCTCGGCGGTGAAGGGCCACCCTGCCTTGGAGCGGAACCCTTCGAGCGGGCCGATGCGTCTGTCGCGCAGGAACTGCTCGACTTCGTGCAGCTCGAAGCTGCGGCCGCCCGGGATCTTGCTGATCGAGAAGCCGCAGCCTTCGTCCTGACCGCTCCTACCGGTGCAGGTGAAGCGCCGGTAGTTCTCCTTGACCACGCCACCGCACTTGGGGCAAGGCGTCTCGAGCGTCGCGTAGTCGCCCGGGATGGTGTCGCGGTCGTACTCCTTGGCCTTTTGCACGATGCGCTCGGTCATGCGCGCGATCTCGTTCATGAAGGCCTGGCGGCTCAGACGCCCGCGTTCCATCTGCGCGAGCTGGTACTCCCAGTTGCCGGTGAGCTCGGGCTTGGTGAGGTCCTCCACGCCGAGGCCGCGCAACAGCGTCATCAGCTGAAACGCCTTGGCCGTGGGCACGAGCTCGCGGCCCTCGCGCACCAGGTACTTCTCGGTGATGAGGCCCTCGATGATGGCCGCGCGCGTGGCTGGCGTGCCCAGGCCCTTCTCCTGCATCGCCTCGCGCAGCTCGTCGTCCTCGACCAGCTTGCCCGCACCTTCCATGGCCGAGAGCAGCGTCGCTTCGGTGTAGCGCGCCGGCGGGCGCGTCTTGAGCGCGTGGACGGTGACGTCCTCGTTGTGCACCGTCTCGCCCGGGCGCACGGGCACGAGCGTGGCGTCGTCCTCCTGCGCCTCCTTGCCGTAGACGGCGAGCCAGCCGGGCTGGACGAGCACCTTCCCGTTGGTCTGGAAGTGGTAGTCCCGGCCGGCGTGCGCCACGGTGGTCACCCGCGTGGTGACGAGGTACTCGGCCGCGGGGAAGAACACCGCCAGGAAGCGCTTGACGACCATGTCGTAGAGCTTTTGCTCCGGCTCGCTCAGGTTCTTGGGCGCCTGCAGCGTGGGAATGATCGCGAAGTGGTCCGAGACCTTGGCGTTGTCGAAAATGCGCTTGTTCGGCTTGACGTAGCCGTCCCTGAGCGCCTTGGCCGCAAAGGGCGCATACGCCCGCGCGCCTTCGTCGCCGGCCAGCATCTCCAGCGTCTTGCGCGCCACGCCCAGGTAGTCCTCCGGCAGTGCGCGCGAGTCCGTGCGCGGGTAGGTCAGCACCTTGTGCTTTTCGTACAGCGCCTGCGCGAGCGCGAGCGTCGTCTTGGCCGAGAAGCCGAAGCGCGAGTTGGCCTCGCGTTGCAGCGAGGTGAGGTCGTAGAGCAAGGGGCTCAGTTGCGTGCTGGGCTTGGCCTCCTCGGTGACCGAGGCATCGCGCCCGCGCACGGCCGCCGCGATCGCCTCGGCCGTCTTCGCATCCCACAGCCGGTCCGCGCGCTGCTCGGCGTCGCCGTCGGCGGGCTTCTTCCACTTGGGGTCGAACCACTTGCCCTCGTAGACGCCCGCAGCAGCGGCGAAGGTCGCCTTGACCTCCCAGTAGTCGCGCGCGACGAACTTGCGGATCTTCTCCTCGCGCTCGACGACGATGGACAGCGTGGGCGTCTGCACCCGGCCCACGGTGGTGAGGAAGAAGCCCCCGTCGCGCGAGTTGAAGGCCGTCATGGCCCGCGTGCCGTTGATGCCGACCAGCCAGTCGGCTTCCGAGCGGCAGCGGGCGGCCTCGGCGAGCGGCTGCATCTGTTCGTCGGTGCGCAGCCGCTCGAAGCCCTCGCGGATGGCCTCGGGCGTCATCGACTGCAACCACAGGCGCTTGATCGTCTTGTCGAGCCCCCCCTTGGCCGGCGTCGCGTACTGCACGATGAGGCGGAAGATGAGTTCGCCTTCGCGCCCCGCGTCACAGGCGTTGATGATCTCGGTCACGTCCTTGCGCCGGATGAGTTTGACGATCGCGTTGAGCCGCCCCTTGCTCTTGTCGATGGGGCTCAGCTCGAAATGCGGCGGGATGACCGGCAGGTGCGCGAAGCTCCACTTGCCGCGCTTGACGTCGTACTCCTCGGGCGCCTTGATCTCGACGAGGTGGCCCACCGCCGAGGTCACGACGTAGCGGTCGTTCTCGAAATACTCGTCGTGCTTGTCGAACTTGCCGGCCACCGGGGTCAAGGCGCGCACGATGTCCTGCGCGACCGAGGGCTTCTCGGCAATCACCAGAGCTTTGCTCATCGCTTCCTGTCGGTTCAAAGATACTTCTCGAAGGCCTGGATGTCCTCGGGGAACAGTTGTCCCGCCTCGGCGTACACCACGGTGCCCTCGCGGCCGCGCACCCACGTCACCGGCAAGCCCTTGGGTTTGGGCAAGACCGATGCCAAGGCCGGCGTGTTCATGGCCACCGGATACCGGTAGCCCTTGGCGGCCAGGTACTCGCGCACGGTGGCCTCCTGCTTGTCGATCGAGATGGCGAGCACCTCCAGCCCCCGGGCGCGGTGCTTGAGCCACGCCTCGTGGATCAGCGGGCTTTGCTCCGCGCAAAACGGGCACCAGGTGGCCCACCAGTAGAGCACCAGCACCTTGCCGCGGGCCTGGGCCTCGCCGTAACGGCCTCCGCCCACCAGCGGCACGTCCGGCAGGCGCAAAGGCTTGCCCACGGCGGGCGGCTCGGCCCGGACACGCGTCACGACGCCGGCCAGCGCCGCCGCCCCCGCCGCACGCAGCCAGCGGCGGCGCGCCTCGCAGTGCGGCTCGTCATGCGCCTCAAGTACTGTATCGATCGTGTCCATGCGGGGCCTCGGGTACGCAGATCGGGATCGGTGAGGTGCGCGCGCCTACAATGCCGGCTCTCGCGCGTGCGCGCACGTACGCGCGCGCCCTCATTTCAATGTACACAAACTGTCCATGACGCAAGTCCGGCCCTCTCGTGTCCGCCAGGCGGCCCCAGCCGCCCCCGCGCGCCCCCGCGCCACCCCCCGGGGCCGTCGCATCCAGGTGCGGCGCTCCGGCGTGCACGGCAAGGGCGTCTTTGCGGTGGCCCCCATCCGGCAGGGCGAGACGATCATCGAGTACAAGGGCGAGGTCATCACTTGGCAGGAGGCGTTGCGCCGCCATCCGCACGACCCGAACGACCCGCACCACACCTTCTACTTCCACATCGACGAAGAGCACGTCATCGACGCCAAGTACGGCGGCAATGCGGCACGCTGGATCAACCATGCCTGCGAGCCCAACTGCGAGGCCGAGGAGATCGACGGTCGCGTGTTCATCAAGGCGCTGCGCGACATCGTGCCGGGCGAGGAACTCTTCTACGACTATGGCCTGGTCATCGACGAGCGCTACACCCCCAAGCTGAAGAAGCAATACGCCTGCCGCTGCGGCAGCCCGAAGTGCCGGGGCACCATGCTGGCGCCCAAGCGCTGAGAGGGGCCTCGCGGCCTGTTCGTCGCCCCGACATCGTCCCGTTCCCTCCGCCATGGCTACTTTCGTCCGGCCTGCGCATCCCTGGCCCACCGAGGCGCTGTGGCAGGCCTTGCAGGCCGAGTGGCCCGGCATCACGGTGGAGGTGGCGGCCGAACTCGATTCGACGAACGAGACGCTGCTCACGCGCGCGCGCGCGGGCGACCGCAGTGCCTGCCTGCTGGTCGCCGAGCACCAGCGCCAGGGCCGAGGACGCCAGGGCCGCCGCTGGATCTCGGCGCCCGGGGATTCGCTCACCTTCTCGGTGGGCGTGCCCTATGCGCCCCGGCAGTGGGCCGGGCTCTCGCTCGCGGTAGGCGTGGCGGTGGCCGAGGCGCTCGCGCCCGAGGTGCAGATCAAGTGGCCGAACGACCTGTGGTGCGCGGGCCGCGGCCCGGCAGGCGAGGGACGCAAGCTCGGCGGCATCCTCATCGAGACGGTGGGGACGGCGCCGTCCACCCGGCAGGCGGTGGTGGGCATCGGCCTCAACGTGCGCAGCCCGGACGGGGGCCCCGCGGGCTGGCCCGATCCGCGCAACCGGCCCGCCGGACTGGAGGAGCTCCTGCCCGGCATCGATGCGGCCGAGGTGCTGCGACGGGTGGCGCCGGCCGTCGTGCGTGCGCTGCACGAGTTCGAACGCGAGGGGTTCGCGGCCTTTCGCGCCCGCTTCGAAGCGCGCGATCTGCTGCGCGGGCGCACCGTGCAAACCACCGAGCCCGAGGCGCCGGAAGGCGTGGCCCTGGGCGTCGACGATGAAGGCGCCTTGCTCGTGCATACTGCGGCCGGCGTCCGGACGGTCGCCGTCGGAGAAGTGAGCGTGCGCCCATGTTGAGACTGCTGGTTCTGCTGCTGGTGCTGGCGAACGTCGGCTTTTATGCCTGGAGCCAGGGCATGCTCGTCGCCGTGCTCCCCTGGCCGCCCGACGCGCGCGAGCCGCAGCGGCTGCAGCAGCAGGTCCGGCCCGAAGCCATACGGGTCGCGACCGGGAGCCGGGCCGCCCCCCGGTCGGCCAGCACCCCTTCGGCGGCCGCGTCCGAAGCGTCTCGCTAGAACGGAACCGACCCGCGCCGGCCTCGGTCACGGGCCCGCGAGGCAGCCCAGGCCCAAAGCACCAATGCGAGGATCCAGGGCGCGCCCAGGAGGCCACCGCCATCGCCGCCTGCGGAGGCCTCGGGAGGATCGAGGGGCACGCCGGCCGCTCGCTTGGCCTGCGCGCAGGCCTCGACCAGGCCGGGCTCCGGGGCCTGCGTCGGCCACGGGAGAGAGGTGTAGGCCGCGGGGTTCTCGGCGTACCGCAGTGCCTCGGGAGCGTCGAGCAGGCCGGCGCCGCAGATCGCCGTCGAGCACGCGCAGTGCTCATGGTTCGAGGCCCAGCAGGTCCCGAGCTTCGACGCCTCCACATGCGGGCGGGCCGACACGCGCAGGCCGTGGACGAGCTGGTCCACCGTCAGGGCGGGGTTCACCGTCAGCATGAGAGCGGCCACGCCGCTCACGATGGGCGCCGAGAAGCTGGTGCCCGCCACCAACGTGGCCGCCGGCTGCTCCTGCGTGGTGCGCCCGCTGTTGCCGGTCGTCAGCAAGCCTCCATCGCCGAAGTACGCACCGCAGATGCCGAGGTCCGCGGGGTCTCCCCCCACGGTGCTGATCGTGACCTGCGGGCCGAAGTTGGAGTAGCTGGTCTTGATGCCCGACTTGTTCACCGCGGCCACGGCAATGACGCCGGGGCAGTTGGCCGGGCGGGCGACCGCACCCGCCTCGTTCCCGGCGGCCACGACGAGGACCGCCCCGCGGCTGCGGATCTCGTTGATCGCGTCCCGATAGGTCTGCGTGCACTCCCCCGTGCCGCCGAAGCTGAGGTTGATGATCCGCGCCGGACTGCCGTTGGGAGTCGGGGTGGGCTGTCCGGCGCGCACGCCGGGCACGAGGCCCGCGGCCCACCGCATGCCCGCGACGATGTCCGAGATGAGCGCTCCGCACTTGCCGGCCACGCGCACGGGCAGGACCGGCGTGGCCCAATGGACCCCGGCCACCCACTGCAGGTTGTCGCCTTGGGCCGCGATGATGCCGGCCGTGGCGGTGCCGTGCCAGGAGCTGTCCTGCGCCGCCGTGCCGGCGCAATCGCCGTTCGAGGTGTAGTCGCCGGGATCGGTGGCATCGGCGTCGCCGTCGACGAAGTCCCATCCGCTCAGCCACTTCGCGTCGAGATCGGGGTGGGACGTCTTGCCGGTATCGAGGATCGCCACCGGTGCTCCCGGTACGCCGCGCTGGGCCCCGGTGTCCCAGGCGGTGGACACCCGAGGCACGCCCAAGGACGAGCTGGACAGCCCCTTGAGCCACCACTGTCCGGTGTAGCGCGGATCGTTCGGCACCACCTCGAGCCGCCGCTCCATCACGTTGTATTCGACGAACTCGACGTCCGGGTCCTCCTCGAGCTGCGTGGCCAGCCGGGCCGCGTCCGAGGGAGCCAGGGCGACGCCCCAGTCCACCAAGTGAACGCGCGGCGTGACCGCTCGCACCTCGGGAGCCGCGGCCCGGGCCACGCGCGCCGCACTGGCCGGCAGCGCCCGGCCCAGCCGGCGCTCGACGACCGCGGCGACATGCGCCCGCCGGCTCTCGGCCTCCGACGGCCCGGCCTGCGTGCCGCTGGGGGCCCCGGCCGCGGCGGCCCGTGCCTGCAAGGCCGAGTCCTTGATCTTGACGAGCAACCCATGAGCCGGTGTGCGCGGCGGCTCGGCCGCGGCAGCCGCGCCGGCCAGCATCAGGGCCAGCAGCGCCGTCATCACCTTGTGAAATGTCTTACCCATCTCTGCTTGCCGGTTGGCGTGGCATTCCCGGTGCGCAGGCCCGGGCAGTCCGCGGGATTGTGCCGATCGCTGGCACGAAAGTCGGCTCCCGCTGAGAAGCGCTTACCGCTCTGTCGTGTTTGTCACATCTGCACTGTAACGCCCTCTGTCCACGCGCTCTCCATGCAAAACCGCCCCCGATGCCTGCCGGCAGAGGGGGCGGTCGGTCAGACGCTCGCGCGGGCGGTCGGCCCGCGCCGCCGCGTCACTTCGCGTTCATCAATGCGACGGTGGTGTCCAGCATGCGGTTGCTGAAGCCCCACTCGTTGTCGTACCAGCTCGACACCTTGACCAGGCGGCCGCTGACCTTGGTGAGCGTGGCGTCGAAGACCGACGAGTGCGGGTTGTGGTTGAAGTCGACGCTGACCAGCGGCAGCGTGTTGTAGCCCAGGATGCCCTTGAGCTCGCCTTCGGAGGCGTCTTTGAGGATCTGGTTGACCTCCTCGACCGTGGTGTCGCGCTTGGCGATGAAGCTCAGGTCCACGATCGACACGTTGATGGTGGGCACGCGGATCGCGAAGCCGTCGAGCTTGCCGTTGAGCTCGGGCAGCACCAGGCCCACCGCGGCGGCCGCGCCGGTCTTGGTGGGGATCATGCTCTGCGTGGCGCTGCGCGCGCGGCGCAGGTCCTCGTGGTAGACGTCCGTCAGCACCTGGTCATTGGTGAAGGCGTGGACGGTGGTCATCAGCCCGTTCTCGATGCCGATCTTGTCGTGCAGCGGCTTGACCAGCGGGGCCAGGCAGTTGGTGGTGCAGCTGGCGTTGGAGATCACCGTGTGCTCGGCCTTGAGCGTGCCGTGGTTGACGCCATAGACGATGGTCGCATCCACGTCCTTGCCGCCGGGCGCGGAGATGATGACCTTCTTGGCGCCGCCCTTCAGGTGCGCGGAGGCCTTCTCCTTGCTGGTGAAGAAGCCGGTGCACTCGAGCACCACGTCCACGCCCAGCTCGCCCCAGGGCAGCTCGGCGGGGTTGCGGTTGGCCAGCACGCGGATCTTGTCGCCGTTGACCACCATGTAGTCGCCATCGACGCTCACCTGGCCCGGGAACCTGCCGTGCGCGGTGTCGTACTGCGTGAGGTGCGCGTTGGTCTTGGGGTCGCCCAGGTCGTTGATCGCGACGATCTGGATGTCGTGCTTCTTGCCGCCTTCGTAGTGGGCGCGCAGCACGTTGCGGCCGATGCGGCCGTATCCGTTGATGGCAACTTTGATGGTCATGGCTTCGCTCCTGTGATGACAGTCAATCTTCGTGGCGCCGGCCGCCTGGCGCGGCACGCGCGGCTCAAGAACGCTTTCCCCGCAGCACCACGCGCACGGTGTCGGCCACATTCTCCGCCGTGAAGCCGAAGTGCTTGAACAGCACGGCGGCCGGCGCGGATTCTCCGTAGGTGTCGATCCCGACCACCGCATCGACACGGTACTTCCACCAGAAGTCGGTCACGCCCGCCTCCACGGCCACACGGGGCAGGCCCTCGGGCAGCACCGAGCGCTTGTACTGCGCCGGTTGGCGGTCGAACACGGTGGTCGAGGGCATCGAGACGACACGCACCGCGATGCCCTCCTGCGCCAACGCCGCCTGCGCGTGCAGCGCGAGTTGCACCTCGGAGCCGGTGGCGATGATGACGGCCTGGGGCTTCTTCTTGAGGCCCACCTCGCTCGGCTCGGCCAGCACGTAGGCGCCTTTGGCGATGTCCTCCAGCCCCGCCTTGGGCAGGTAGGGCACGTTCTGGCGCGACAGCAAGAGCGCCGTCGGGCGGCTGCGGCTTTGCAGCGCGCACGCCCAGGCCACGGCCGTCTCGGCAGTGTCGGCCGGGCGCCAGACCTCGAGGTTGGGGATGAGGCGCAGCGCCGACGCGTGCTCGATGGACTGGTGCGTGGGGCCATCTTCGCCCAGACCGATGGAGTCGTGCGTGAAGACGTGGATCACGCGCTGCTTCATCAGCGCGGCCATGCGGATGGCGTTGCGCGAGTAGTCGCTGAAGGTCAGGAAGGTGCCGCCGTAGGGGATGAAGCCGCCATGCAGCGCGATGCCGTTCATGATGGCCGCCATGCCGAACTCGCGCACGCCGTAGTTGATGTGGCGCCCGCCGTTGGGATGGCCGTCGGCGTCGAATCGCAGCGCCGGGGTGGCATGGGTGTTGGTGAGGTTCGAGCCGGTCAGGTCGGCGGAGCCGCCGAGCAGCTCGGGCAGCGCGGCGGTGTAGTGCTCCAGCGCGATCTGGCTGGCCTTGCGCGTGGCGACCGTCTCGCCCTTCTGATGCGCGTTCACCGCGGCGTCCACCGCGATCTGCGCGAACTGCGCGGGCAGCTCGCCCTTCATGCGGCGCTCGAACTCGGCGGCGAGCTCCGGGTGCTCGGCGCGGTAGCCCTCGAACAGCGCGTTCCACGACTGCTCCAGTGCCTGCCCGCGGGTCTTGCCGTCCCACAGCGCATAGACCTCCTGGGGCACGACGAAGGGCTCGTGCGGCCAGCCCAGCGCCTCGCGCGTGCCGCGGATCTCCTCGGTCCCGAGCGCCTCGCCGTGCGCCTTGGCGGTGCCCGCCCGCGTGGGGGCGCCCTTGCCGATGATGGTTTTGCACACGATCAGCGTGGGCCGGTCGGTGCTGTGCTTGGCCTGCGCGATCGCCTGGTCCACGGCGTCCACGTCGTGGCCGTCGATCGGGCCGATGACGTTCCAGCCGTAGGCCTGGAAGCGCTTGGGCGTGTCGTCCTGGAACCAGGGGCCCACCTCGCCGTCGATCGAGATGTTGTTGTCGTCGTACAGCGCGATGAGCTTGTTGAGCTTCCAGGCGCCCGCGAGCGAGCAGGCCTCGTGGCTGATGCCTTCCATCAGGCAGCCGTCGCCGAGGAACACGTAGGTGTGGTGGTTGACGATCTCGTAGCCGGGCCGGTTGAACTCCTTGGCCAGGAGCTTTTCGGCCAGCGCCATGCCCACCGCGTTGGTGATGCCCTGGCCCAGCGGGCCGGTGGTGGTTTCGACGCCGGGGGTGATGCCGACCTCGGGGTGCCCCGGCGTCTTGCTGTGCAGCTGGCGGAAGGCCTTCAGCTCCTCGATCGGCAGGTCGTAGCCGGTCAGATGCAACAAGGCGTAGATCAGCATCGAGCCGTGACCGTTGGACAGCACGAAACGGTCGCGGTCGAGCCACTGGGGGTTGGCGGGGTTGTGCCGCAGGTGGCGGCTCCACAGCGCCACGGCGATCTCGGCCATGCCCATCGGGGCGCCGGGGTGGCCGGAATTGGCTTGTTGAACTGCATCCATTGCCAACGCGCGGATCGCGTTGGCCATCAGGGTGGTGTCGGCCATGTGGAACCTGTCGACGGCCCCGCGCACGTGCGAGGCCCGGAGGGAACTGGGAGGTGGAAAGGAAGCCGCAATTGTAAAGGTCCCCCGATAATCGGCCGGTTTCCGCCGCCTGGGCGCTGCGGCCCGGCTCGCCGCCGCGGAGCCGGAGTCAGCGCCTTGCGTCCCAGCCTCCTCTTGCCGCCATGACCGACAACCTCAAAGCCATCGTCCTGGCCGCCGGCCGGGGCGAGCGCATGCGACCGCTCACCGACACCTGCCCCAAGCCGTTGCTGCCGGTGCGCGGCAAACCGCTCATCGTCTGGCACCTGGAGGCACTGGCCGCGGCCGGCGTGCGCGAGGTGGTCGTCAACACCGCCTGGCTGGAGGAGCAGTTCCCCGCCGCACTGGGCGACGGTTCGCGCTGGGGCCTCAAGATCCATTACTCGATGGAAGGCCGGGACCACGGCGGGGCGCTGGAGACGGCCGGGGGCATCGCGAAGGCGCTGCCCTGGCTGGGCGAGTGTTTCTGGGTCGTCTCGGGCGACATCTTCGCGCCGGAGTTCCGGTTCGACGCGCAGCAAGCGCGCGCCTTCGTGCACAGCGGGCGGCTGGCGCAGCTGTGGCTCGTGCCGAACCCGCCCTTCCACCCCCGCGGCGACTTCGGCATCGGCGCCGACGGACTGGGGCTGGCCGACGGCACCGGCCCGGACGGGCAGCGCTGGACGTATGCGAACCTGGCGCTGATGCGCCGCGAGCTGTGCGCGGGGCTGCCCCCCGGCACCCGGGCCCCGCTCGGCCCCCTGTTGCGCAAAGGCATGCAAGAGCGGCTCATCGGTGTGGAGATCTACCGCGGCCGCTGGGAAAATGTGGGTACGCCCGCGCAATGGCAGGCGCTCAATATGGACGCGCCGCCCGCTTCGGCGTAGAAAGCGTCGTGGCCAAGCGAACGCGGCACCGGACGCAGGGGCGCTGAAAGACCCCTCGCCGCCCGCGCGACGAGGCACGACACGAACGAGATGGGGCGCGCCACGGCCGGGGCCGGCGGAGCGCAAGAGAGGGTTGGACGATGAGCCTGCTGTCCCTGGCGGGGCTGGCCGCCAGTCTGGTGCTCATGATGCTGATGCACACCGGCGTGCTGCGCGCGGTGCGTGCCGTGGTGCTGGCGGCGCAGCCGCTGTCGGGCGCGCACGTGGATTCGTGCGTGTACCACCGCAGCAGTTGGACGCCCGGCGAGCAGGACCTCTACCCGGTCTGGGCGGCGGTCGCCGCGGCGGGTACCGCGGTGTGGGCCGCGGTGGCGTTCGGCTGGGGATGGGGCTGGCCGCTGGCCGCGCTGGCCTGGGGCGCGGCGATGGGCTGGGATCTCTGGCGCTGGGAGCGGGTGGCTTGCAGCGTCAAGTTCGTCACATGGCGGCGCGGGTGGCGCCATTCGGCGCGGCGAGCGCCGGTGGCCCGGATCAAGGAGGTGCACGTCGTCGAGAAGCGGCTGCTGGGCCCGCTGGGCGGCTGCTACGTGGCCTTCGTGCTCGACGACGGCAAGGCCGTGAAGCTGCCGCACACCGTGCTGCCGGGCGGGCTGGGTGCCGTCGAGGACTTGGCGAACTTCGTGCGGCTGCAGATGCAGCAGGTCGAGGACGTGCGCCGCCGCATCGAGAACGAGCGCCGCCGTGCCGGCAAGCCGCCCCTGGACCCGACGGAGCGTGAGATCCGCGCCCGCATCAAGGCCTTGCGCCAAGCCAAGGCCAGCGAGGTGTCGGTGCGCTGAGGCGCCCGCCCCGGAATGCGTCGCTCGGGCACGGGCCGCAGCGCCCCTTGATCCAGCGCAAGACGGCCTGCGCCGCTGCATGGAATGCTCGGTCGCACACGCTGCCCGCGCGATGGCCGGGCCGCGCGAGGAGACGCCCCATGGCCGCCAATGCCTTCAAGATCATCCGTGACGAGCACCGCGCACTCGCCTCGGTGCTGCGTTCGCTCGTCTTGCTGCTGGACCAGTACCGGCGCGACGCCACGCCCCCGGACTTCGCGCTGTTGCGGGCGATGCTGTTCTATGTGGACGAGTTCCCGGAGCGGCTGCACCACACCAAGGAGTCCGAGCTGCTGTTCCCGATGGTCCGCAGCCGCACGCGGGAGTGCGACGAGGCCCTGGACCGGCTGGATCGGGAGCACGAACGAGGCGAGCGCGCCATCCGCGACCTCGAACACGCTCTGCTCGCCTACGAGATGATGGGCGAGGAGCGACGCGGCGCCTTCGAGCAGGCGGTGCGCAATTACGTGGACTTCTACCTCGACCACATGCACGTGGAGGAGTCGCAGGTGCTGCCGGTGGCCGAGCGCGTGCTGACCGAGGCCGACCGCCAGACGTTGGACGAGGCGTTCGCGCGCAATCGCGATCCGCTGGCCGATCCCACGCCGGACGGCGCCTACCGGCCGGTGTTCCTGCGCATCCTGATGAACACCCCGGCCCCGCTGGGGCTGGGCGCTGCGGCGGCCTGACGCAGCGCCCGGCAAGGGGCCGCCGCGAGGGCGCGCGGTGAGCGTCGGGCGCGCGGCCGCCGTCAGCGCGCCAAAGGCTTCGAAATCTCGTCGATGCGCTCGAGCACTTCGGGCGTGAGGCGAGGCAGCACCTCCAGCGCGCCCAGGTTGTGACGCAACTGCTCCAGGCGCGAAGCGCCGGTGATGACGGTGCTCACGCGCGGATGGCGCGCGCACCATGCGATCGCCAACTGCGCGACGCTGGCGTCGAGCTCGCGCGCGATCTCCTCCAGCCGCCCGACCGCCTCGTTCTTGGCCGGGTCGGTGAGCTGCTCGCGCAGGAAGCTGAGGTTCTCCATCGAGCCGCGACTGCCCGCCGGGATGCCCTGGCGGTACTTGCCGGTCAGCAACCCCGAGGCGAGCGGGCTCCAGGTGGTCAAGCCCAGGCCGATGTCTTCGTACAGGCGCGCATACTCCTTCTCGACGCGGCGGCGGTGGAACAGGTGGTACTGCGGCTGTTCCATCACCGGCTTGTGCAGGTGGTGGCGCTCGGCGATCTCCCAGGCCGCGCGGATCTCGTCGGCGCTCCACTCGCTCGTGCCCCAGTACAGGGCCTTGCCCTGGCGGATCATGTCGCTCATCGCCCACACCGTCTCTTCGATCGGCGTGTTCGCGTCGGGCCGATGGCAGAACACGAGGTCCACGTGGTCGAGCTGCAGCCGCTTGAGCGAGCCGTCGATGGCGTGCATCAGGTACTTGCGGTTGAGGGTGTTCTTCTGGTTGGGCCCCTCGCTCAGGCCCCAGTAGAACTTGGTCGAGACGACGTACGACAGGCGCGGCCACCCCAGCGCCTTGATCGCCTCGCCCATCAGCACCTCGCTCTGCCCTGCGGCGTACACCTCCGCGTTGTCGAAGAAGTTCACGCCGGCATCGAAGGCCGCCGCCATGCATTCGCGCGCCGCGCGGGTGTCGATCTGGTTGGCATAGGTCACCCACGACCCGTAGGACAGGACGCTGACTTGCAGGCCGGAGCGGCCGAGGCGGCGGTATTCCATGAATCGGTCTCCCGTGAATCGAGTGAATGAGGAGGGCGAGGTTCGATAGACTGGCGCTGAACCTTCGACGCCCAGCCGCCGGGACGGGACTTCGTTCGCAGCCTCGGCCCGGCGCCGGTCCCCAGCGTAGCCCCAAGCACACACCCTCATGGACCGCTCAGTCTTTGCCGAACGCCGCCGACGGGTGGCCGAGGCCCTTCGCGCCGCCGGCGGCGGCCTCGCCTTGCTGCCCACCGCCCCCGAGCGCCCGCGCAACCGCGACACGCTCTACCCCTTCCGCGCCGACAGCTACTTCTGGTATCTGACGGGCTTCGGCGAGCCCGAGGCCTGGCTCGCCATCGACGACGAAGGGCATTCGACACTGTGGTGCCGCCCCCGCGACCCCGAGCGCGAGATCTGGGACGGCGTGCGCCTGGGACCGCAGGCCGCGCCCGAGACGCTCGGTGTGGACCGCGCCTTGCCGGTCGAGACGCTGGACGAGCAGTTGCCTGCCCTGCTTTCGGGCCGGCCCGCGGTGTGGTGGCCGTTCGGCGTGCACGAGGGCCTGGAGGCCCGCATCGCGCGCTGGATCGAGGCGGTGCGCGCGAAAGAGCGTCAAGGCGCCGAGCCGCCGCGCGCTCAACGCGACCTCACGGCCCTGCTGGACGAGATGCGGCTGGTGAAGGACGCCGGCGAGCAAGCGGCGATGCGCCGCGCCGCGCAGATCTCGGCTTGCGCCCATGTGCGCGCGATGCAGCGCTCGGCCGCTTGGCTGCGCGAGGCCCCCGGGCAGACGTGGCGCGAGTACCACCTGGAAGCGGAGCTGCTGCACGAGTTCCGCCGGCAAGGCGCGCAGGCGCCGGCGTATCCGAGCATCGTCGCGGCCGGGGCCAACGCCTGCATCCTGCACTACGCCGCGGGCCACGCGCCGCTCGTGCCCGGCGAGCTGGTGCTCGTCGACGCCGGGTGCGAGCTGGACGGCTATGCGAGCGACATCACGCGCACCTTCCCTTGCGACGGCCGCTTCACCGGCCCGCAGCGCGAACTCTACGAACTCGTGCGGGCGGCTCAGGAGGCGGCCATCGCGGCGACCCACCCCGGGGCGCGCCAGCGCGACGCCCACCATGCCGCGGTGCGCGTGCTCGCCCAGGGCATGCTCGAGCTGGGCCTGCTCTCTCGCGAGCGGCACGGCAGCCTGGACGACGTCATCGAGAAGGCGGCCTACCGGCAGTTCTACATGCACGGCACCGGCCACTGGCTGGGCTTGGACGTGCACGACGTGGGCAGCTACGTGCAGGAGGACGAGCCTGCAGTGGAGCAGCCCGACGGCCTGGGCGGCCGCGTCGTCAAGAAGCCCTCGCGCATCCTGCAGCCCGGCATGGTGGTGACGATCGAGCCGGGCCTCTATGTGCGGCCGGCCGAGGGCGTGCCCGAACGCTACTGGCACGTGGGCATCCGCATCGAAGACGATGCGCTCGTCACGCCGGAAGGCTGCGAGTTGCTCACGCGCGGCGTGCCGGTCCACCCGGACGAGATCGAGGCGCTGATGCGCGAGACGAGAAAGGACTGACGCCGCATGACCTTCTTTGCCCCCGATACCGCACCGGCCGGTCCGGCCTCGCGCGTGGATGCGAACGACGACGAGCAGATGTTCGAGCTGGCGCCCGTGTCGCTCTGGCTCGAAGACTACAGCGCCGTGCGTGATCTCTTCGATGCCTGGCGAAGCGAAGGCGTGACCGACCTGCGCACCCATCTGAGCGCCGACCGCAGCCGCGTGCAGGCCTGCTCGCGCGCCGTGAAGGTGCTGCGCGTCAATCGGCGCACGCTGGAGCTCTTCGGCGCGAGCGACATGGCGCAGCTCGTCTCCCGGCTCGACATGGTGTTCCGCGATGCGATGTTCGACTCCTTCGTGGAGGAGCTGGCCTCGCTGTGGGAGGGTCGGGGCGGCTTCGCCAACCAGACCGTGAACTACACCCTCGACGGCCGCCCCCTGCACATCCTGGTGCATGGCAAGGTGCTGCCCGGGCACGAGGCGCGCTGGGACCGGGTGCTCGTCTCGATCGAGGACATCAGCCGTCGGGTGGAGGCGGAGCGTCAGCTCGTCGCGAGCGAAGCGTATGCGCGCGGGCTCTTCGAGCACTCGCCGGTGTCGCTGTGGGTGGAGGACTTCTCGGCCGTCAAGCGGCTGCTCGACGAGGCACGCGCGGCGGGCATCCAGGATTTCCGGACCTTCATCGACGTGCATCCCGAGTTCGTCGACCGGTGCATGCAGGAGATCCGGGTCATCGACGTCAACCGCCGCACGCTCGAGCTCTTCGCTGCCCCCGACAAGCCCACCTTGCTCAGGCGGCTGGGCGAGGTGTTCCGCGACGACATGCGCAACCACTTCGCCGAACAGCTCATCGAGCTGTGGGACGGCAAGCTGGTGCAGCAACGCGAGACGGTCAACTATGCGCTCGACGGCGACACGGTGCACGTGCACCTGCAGTTTTCGGTGCTGCCCGGCCACGAGGACGACTGGTCGCTGGTGTTGGTGTCGCTGACCGACATCACCGCCCGCAAGAAGGCCGAAGCCTACCTGGAGTTCCTGGGCAAGCACGACGTGCTCACCAAGCTGCGCAACCGCTCGTACTACATCGACGAACTGAACCGACTGCAACGCAAGGGGCCGTTCCCGATCGGCGTGATCGTGGCCGACCTCAACGGCCTGAAGGACACCAACGACCAGCTCGGCCACGCCGCCGGCGATGCCTTGCTGCAGCGCGCCGGCGAGGTGCTGGCCAAGGCGGTGGACCACCCGGCCTGCGCCGCGCGCATCGGCGGCGACGAGTTCGCCGTGCTGATGCCCGCCACCGACCGCCGCGGGGCCGAGCAGGTGTTGGAGAACATCCAGCGCATCGTCGAGCTCAACAACTCGTTCTATGGCGGCACGCCGCTGTCGTTCTCGATGGGGCTGGCCGTCTGCGAGGCCGGCGAACGGCTGGAAGACGCCATCGCATCGGCCGACGCGGCCATGTACGTGGCCAAGCGGCAGCACTACGAGTCGCAGGGTCGCGACCGCCGCAACTCCCGCTACTGATCCGCGCCCCTGATCGCGCCACCGGCCTGCGGCCGACCCGCGCGGCCCGCGCCTCGAGGGGGCGAGGTGCGCTTTCAGGCGGCGGCGCCGCCGTCCTCACCGCTGTCGACGACGTGCAGCCCGCAGGCGCGCGCCTTGGCGATGCGCTTGGCCGAGGCGGCGGCGCTGGCCACCGCATCGGGGTCGGTGAAGATGCCCGGCCGCACGCGCAGCGCGCCGATCGACAGCGTCGTGCACGGGAAAAAGCGCAGCACGCCGTGGCGGTCTTCCGCCTCGATGCCGCCGGCAGCCAGTGCCTGCGGGTCGAACAAGGCCAGGGCCCGCTCGTTGAACGACTCGATGATGTGCTGACAGCGATCCATCCAGTCCTCGCTTTGGAACAGCACGACGAAATCGTCGCCGCCGACGTGTCCGACGAAATCGCGTCGCGGGTCGCAGTGGGTGACGAAGGCGCGCGCCGCCAGGCGGATCATCTCGTCGCCGCGCCAGTAGCCGTAATGGTCGTTGAACGGCTTGAAGTGGTTGAGGTCGCCGTAGCAGGCGACGAAGTCGCATCCGCTGGCGAGCAAACGGCCGATGTGGTCGCTGATCGGAATGTTGCCCGGCAGGAAGGTCAGCGGATTCGCGTGGCGGGCCGCCTCGATCCGCAACTCGGTGACCGCGCGCACCAGCTGCTCGCCCGTGCCCAGCCCCCGATACCGGCCGTTCTCGGTGATGATGAAGCCGTCGGCCAGATAGCGCTGGTCCTCCGAGGTCAGGATGGCGGTGAGTTCCTCGACGCCGGTGTGCATGTCCACCAGCAGCGGCGTGAGGTTGGCGAACAGCGTGCACGGGCGGCGGCCGTACAGCTCCTTGAAGTAGGGCTTGGTGTAGCGGTCGAGCACCTGCTGCCGATTGAGCAGCCCGACCGGGCAGCCGTCCTCGACGATGGCCACCGCGTGCAGGCCTTCGTCGGCATGAAAGCGCTGGATCAGCTCGTCGTGGGTCGTCGACGGCGCGACGCTCGGCGCGTCGATGATGAAGCGCGCCGCCGTGAACCCGCGGTGCGCCACGCGGCGCAACTCGGGCAGCACGGCGATGTCACGGCTGCGCAGCACTTCGCAGGCGGCTTCGTCGGCGCGCCCCGCGGGGGCGTGGGCCGGGCGGCCGATCAAGTAGCCCTGGCCCAGCGCGATGCCCAGGTCGCGCACGACCTTGAGGTCCTCCGGCGTCTCCAGGCCCTCGGCGACCATCGTGGTGTCGAACACCTCGGCGATCTGCAGCAAGGCGCGCAAGGTTTGCAGCTTGGCGCCGTGCGTGGCCACGCCCTTGGCGAAGTACTTGTCGATCTTGACGATGTCCGGCTTGAGTTCGGCCCACAGGCGCAGGCTGGAACGCCCGTCTCCGAAGTCGTCCAGCGCCAGCCCCATGCCGGCGGAGTGCACGGCTTGGGCGGCACCCAGCAGCGGCCCGAAGTCGCGCACGTGCTCGTGCTCCGTCAGCTCCAGCACGACCGACGACGGGGCCAGCCCGTGCGAGCGCAAGACGCTGGCGCATTCGTGCGCGCTCAGTTGGCAGAACGCCTCGACCAGCGCGCGGGCGCTCACGTTCACGAACAGCCGGCCCGGCTGCCGGTGCGCGGCCCAGCGGCGCACCGCGGCCTTCACGCAAGCGATCTCGAGTTCGATCTCCACCCCTTGCCGCCGCGCCGCGGCGAACAGGGCGTCGGGCGACTCCCAGGGCGTGCCCCGGGGCCCGCGCACGAGCGCCTCGTGACCGTGGATGCGGCCGTCGTGCAGCTCCACGATGGGCTGGAAATGCATGTCCAGCGCGCCCGAGGCGATCAGCGACAAGATGCTGCGCTCGCCATGCACGGCCGCCAGGGTCAGGGGCTTCATCGTCGGTCCTCGTGCCCGCGCGCCGCTCGTGGCGGCGGCGTGTCCAGATGTAACCGCGATTGGAGCAGTCCGGCGTGACGGGGCGGTGACAGCCCGCGCCGGTGCCGATAATGGCGCCTTCGTGGTGTGCACCGGGGTGGAGCCCGTCATGTCGCCGAGCAAGATCGATCTGGCCATCATCGGCGCCGGCCCGGCCGGGCTGGCGCTTGCGCTGCTGGCGGCGCGCCAGCTGCCGGGCGCGCGCGTCACGCTGTTCGACGCCCGGGCGGCCGACGCGGACATCGCCCGCGATCCGCGCACCCTCGCGCTGTCGCTGGGCAGCGTGCAGCTGCTGCAGCGCCTGGGGGTCTGGCCGGCGGCGCACGCGCACCCGATCCGCAGCGTGCACGTCTCGCAACAGCTGCCCACGCCGTGGCCGGGCGGGTTCAGCGATCCCGAGGTGGTGATCGAGGCCGAGCGCGAGCGCGTGCCGATGTTGGGCGCGGTGCTGGCCTACGGGCAGCTCGTCGCGCCGATGCAGCGCGCGTGGCAGGAGGCCGTCGCGCGCGAGCCGCACCGCTTGGCGAGCCGTTTCGGCCGCAAGGTGTCTGCCGTCAAGCCGCTGGCCGGGGCGGTGGAGGTGGACGCGGACATCGTGGAGCGCTACGACCTCGCGGTGATCGCCGAAGGCGGCGTCTTTGCCGAGCAGGCGCGCAAGAGCGTGGTGCACGACTACCGGCAAACCGCCTGGGTGGGGCAGGTGGATCTCCGCGGCCTGCCGCCGGGCATGGCGTTCGAGCGCTTCACGTCCCAGGGCCCGGCCGCCTTGCTACCTTTGGGGCCCGAGCGGGCGGCCCTGGTGTGGTGCGTGCCGAGCGGCGACGACCCGGTGCGCGAGCTCGACGATGCGCAGCGCGTGGCGGTGCTCAACCACGTCTTTCCCTCGCGCGCCGGCCGCATCGTCGGCATCTCGCCGCTGAAGGCGTTCGCGCTGG